>JAAUSC010000397.1 GCA_012031965.1 Scytonema sp. RU_4_4 | reverse complement strand
CCTCGACAATGATTTAAGAGCTTGTTATGAAGGTAGCACTACAGCTATAAACCTGTTCGCTGATTACTTAACTACACTTCGACAGAGCTACAAACTGGCGTTCATTTATAGGTGTCATGACTCAAAATCGTAGCTTTCGCTTAGTCTGCACGCTTCGACTTTTTACAGTTGACTAGGTTTGACTAGTTCTGTATAGGTTTTCGGAGCGGTTTGCTCGTGATACAACTCGACTGACACCAGGAGGACAACCCTTTTTAGTCCACCCTACTGGCAAAGAAGATTTTGCTACTACTCCAGGTAATTGTCATCGAACGCGTACATTTCGCGCACTCGCCGCAAAAAATATTAACTGTATCGAAGAGTCTGACAACCCAATTTGTCTGAGCTGCCATCATTATAATGCCTGCCGCTATAATATTGGATCAGGATTTGGTTATCGCAAACAACGCTATTCTGTTCTACAACATTTCCAGATACGTGCTCATCCGGATAGTCTTCCTTCTCCAGAAGATTACCAATTTGAGGATTGTGGCATTTTCTGGGATGAAGCTTCACTGATAATGCGATCGCGTAAAAAAGTTGAAGTTGGTATAAGTGATTTTAATCAAACTGCTGGTGAGTTAGCTGTGACTGCACCTGAGTTGTTTACAAAACTTCAACCTATTTTTGAGCGATTAAGGTTTCTTTTTTATGGTGAGAAGCTTAAGTCAGGTTCTCAATCGGGAGATAGTCAGCTACCAAGTTGTAGTCGTTATGGCTATGATGATAACGCTATTCGTCAACTATTGAATACACCGCCAGTTGATTTGGTTGATATAATTAACCAACTAGTCATCAAACTTGCTCCCGACTTAAGGTTTTTATTTCAAGGCGCAGATAGTGTAAATGCAAGTATTGGTACTACTGGTGAACGTGCAACTTTAAGGCGAATAAATAAGCTGTTGCGTTCTGTCACTTACCAAGAGGCTCAACAAGGGATTTCGACTTTACCCCTTAATTGGTTGATTCCACTTTTGCAAGTCTGGGGGGGATATACCCGTGGAGCATTACATTTTGATAAGAGTGTATTGACACTACATTTAGAAGATACTCGCCATCGGGACGTGACCAATGCCGCTCAGTACAATATCTACTTAGATGGTACATTAGATGTACGCTATCTTGCTCTTAAGTTAGGGGTAGGGGTTGAGGATGTTCTTGTTGTTGAGCAAGTTACCCCGAGTTATGAAAATTTAACAGTTGTGCAAATTACTAATATGGGCGTTTTGGGACGCGATCGCCGCGAGTCGATGCACCAACGCCTAGAGTTTTTGCGCTCAGAAATTGAAAAGCTGTCACCGGGAGTCGCATTTATTGAACGCAAGAGTTATGCGAAACCAGGTGATGGGTATCATTTTCGGGATAGTAGGGGAGTTAACCGCTTTGCGGATGCTCTAGCTGTTGCGAGTATCGGTATACCATACCCGAATATTGGCGACTTAGCAGCAGAATATCAAGTACTGACGGGTAAGCCAGTTGTTGTTGATTATTCCCAGGTGTTTAATGAATCTGTGGATAATTTTTCAGCACTTACTCAAGTATCGACTGGCTCTTTAATAAAAGAGGACACTCAAGTACCAGAGTTTCCTCCGTTGAGAGAAATGTCCATAGAAGATATAACTTTTGAAGAATTTGTTGATAGTTTTGTCCGTTCTGAAATTATTCAGGAGTGTGGACGTTTGCGGGCACATTTACGTCCAGATGAACAATTAGTTTACTACTTTGTAGGAGATTATGACTTAGAGTTTTTACCTGATGCTTTCCCAGGTATGAAATTAGAAAAAAAAGCCGCAGTAGAAATTTCACCTCAAGCAGGAACAACCAAGCAGCGAACAATTTGGCTAGTTTCTTCTTTATTTTCACGCATTTTTAGTCAAGATAGGAAACCAACTCAAGAGGAAATTTCACTGGCTGCGAAGACTGAAGATAGGAAGATTACTCAAGGAAGAGTCAGTCAAATTGGGAAAGAATTTGGTGGTTGGTCAATTTTTAGTAAATTAATAACTGAACTTCTATCAAGTTTTCTCGAAACTAAAACACAAAATCATATCCAATTTGATGAAGATGAACGTTGGGTAAAAGATGTGTATTTACCACTGCTAGTTCACACAGGTGAGATTCAGCCAATTGAAGCTATTAAAGAAGTTTCTCAATTAATATCTGTCTATGGATGGCAGACTTTTCGTAAATTTATTCAATCAGTCGCCATTGATGTTAAAACTACTTTATTAGAGTATCTACTATTAATTATTCCTCAAGAGATCCTAGAAATTTTTGTTGATACAAATTACTTGTTTTATTACGACTCATCTTAGTATTGAAATTAAGTGACAGCATTAAAAAAAATATTATCGTCGCTTCGCTCCGAGGGGTGTGGGGAAAGACAATCTTATCGGTGCGCCCCACCCCTCAGAGCTTTTGGGTTTAAAACCCACCGTCTTTTACGGTGTCCACAATTGGATGGGGATTCAAACCCCATCCAATTGACCCTACACCCTGTTCAATGCAATGGCTTAGGCACAGTGGCTCCCAGACTGTAGTACTGTTCAGGCACTTACGCCGTTTCATTCTATCTGGACAAAATTGCCAGCGCAGCGGCTCCGGAGGAGCTTCCTTACCCAAAATTACCCCTGCGCGAGTTAACGTTATGAAGCAGTGGAGGGGGATTTGTAGTCTAGTACACAAGTTTTGAAGAATCAAACCCCTTCCACTGCATTCGTGTGGGCAATTTTGTCTAAGAACAGCGCCAACCCGTACAATTCTGATTCCTAACTCCTGAACGGTAGTCACACGTCAATCCCCAAAGACGCTACCTCATGCTGACTACTTCTTGCTTAAGTTAATTAGTATTATCGCTTTCCTTTTTCATAAAATTACTCTCTATACTTATAGCGATCCTAAATCATTCGTGTGAAAGTGCCTGCGCTTGCGCTTAAATTTATCTTTGTTCTCTCCTCTGCGTCTGGAACGGTTTTTTTAAATATGAATTTTCACAAATCAGATAGGATTGCTATAGAACTATTGATATTATTTCAAGACTTTCACTAATCCACTCAACCTTGTTTTCACACAATT
>JAAUSC010000022.1 GCA_012031965.1 Scytonema sp. RU_4_4 | reverse complement strand
AGGTTTATAGCTGTAGTGCTACCTTCATAACAAGCTCTTAAATCATTGTCGAGGTAAACTTTACCCGAAAGGGTTTGGCAGAATATGCCGAAATTGATAGGTACTGCAAAAGCAGTACCTATACAAAATGACTAGACTTGTACAGATGTGTACAGCTTTTACGATACAGTTTCTCACCCTTAACTACTTTTTGGTACTAGCTGCTAATGGAACTGCATCTTCAAACAAAAACTCGTAGAGGAAGCGTTCTGCCCACTCATGACCGAAGTAACTGCTGAATAAACCTGATGCTGGATCGCGATCAGCACTGTATTGATCGTAGTCTTTTTGTGCTTTAACAATTCGCGCAATATCTTCTGGGTCTTGTAGAGGTTCTGCCTCATCGAGCATTTGCCAGTACAGATTCAAGTAGTCCTTGAACGCTTCAAATAAACGGGTTGCGACAGTTTCAGCATCTGTCTTGGCAAACAGCAGGTACTTGGAGAAATACTGATTGGCATCATAAAACTTCATCTCCAAGTTTTGTGCCAAATCTGGATATTTAGCGTGTAGTGATTTCAGTGGATCAATGTACTTGCACTGATAAGCTTCATCTTGGAACAGAGGCTGGAAGTCAAGCACAACCAAATTTTTGACTTTGCCAAATGAGAGAAAGTCTACGCCTAGCAAGGGTAAATCGTAGTGATGGCTAGGATAAATGACGCTGTTGAGAATTTGGGCGCTCTCGCCCGCGTCTATGTAAGTGTAGCGAATTTTGCGTAACTCTGGGCACTGATAGCACCAGCTTTGAATGGTTGCTGGATTTCTGCCGCGATCGCTGACTTTCAACTCTAACCCAGTAGGGATTGCCCGATTTTGTAAATTGAATCTGTTAAACAGTTCATTTTCGAGATGTTTTACAAAGGGCTTGTACATTGAGATTAATCCATATTTATAAGACTTCCTCGACAATAGAGGATTCTGAGAGTCCTTGTCACATTTATTAAGGAAGATGCAATAATTTTTAAAAGACAAGAATAGAAAAGCGCCCTCACTTTTCTATACGTCCTAATTTCCTGATGCTCTTGCCAAATTCTGCTGAATCAGTTGCTCTAACCTTGCCTCTGATACGCAACGGCGTTCTGAACAATAGGTCATCATATATACGCCATTCATCGTCCGCACCGTGCTAACACGCACACGAAAGTCATCAGTAATAAACCAGCACCGTTCTTGTCCCTGGTTGGTGTCATATTCTGTGTCGATTGTCAAAATACCGTCTTTACCAAACCAGTACCGACTCACGACGGGCATTTTTTCCACATAACCGCGATCGCGAATGAGTTTTCCAGACAACAGACTTTCATCATCGGGCACATCAACGAGCACCGCCGCCTGATCTGGATTAGGTTCGCGAGCGTCTTGGTTTTCCTGCCACATAAAACTGCCTCCTCCCATTGCTTTGGCAGGATCAATTCCTTGTTGCTCACAAATCGCTTTCACTCTTGGATCTTCTCGTTCAACAACTTGAACAATCAAATTTGACTCCCCAGACTGATCCGCCGCCAAGTCAAAATGGTGGACTGTCCGTTGGGTAAACCACGTGCCTTGACTCTTACAAAAGAAATCCATCATAGTCATAGGTGGAATCAGGCGCATTTCTAACCTCAACAGCAGCAAAAGCCTACAAGGGAGCAACAAGAATTTATCTGATGCCCCACATTGTACACTGTTGAAGTATCAATCAAAATCTCAATTATTTATTAGGTATTATTTATTAAGTATTATTTACTAGGTCGTCTAGGTTTTAAGTAGCACCAAATGGAGGTCAATGGAGTGGATAATTCTTTAACAGAAATTCAGAGTGAGTTCATCAATCCTCCCAGACTCCCCAACCTTCCACCAAACCTTTTGACAGCACTCAAAGCAGGAGAGGCTCTCAATCATGAAGAATTGTCTCAGTTCGATCTCAGAGGACTCGATTTGCAACGAGCAAACCTGCGCCAAGCAAATCTGATTGGAGCCAACCTGAGTGGGGCAATACTTTGTGAAACAGATCTCAGTGGTGCGGATCTGCGTAAGGTTGACTTGCAGGAAGCTGATTTGAGGAATGCAAACTTGCAAGGAGCCTTTTTGCACCGCGCATATCTTCAGAAGGCAAATCTGGGTGGAGCGAATTTGGAAGGAGCTAAGCTACAAGCCGCTCGATATGACCAACAGACGATTTGGGCTGAAGGATTTGCTTACAAAACTTCTGGTGCAATTGGTCCTGGTGCCAATCTTAGCGGTGCCCATCTCAACACTGCTAATTTAAGAGATGCCGATTTACAAGGTGCAAATTTACTGGGAGCATACCTTTGTGGCGCAGATTTAACTGGAGCAAATTTACAAAATGCACGCCTGAGTGGTGCAGATTTACGGCTGGCGTATTTGACCGGAGCTTACTTACGAAATGCGCGGCTGAATAATGTCGATTTACAAGGAGCAGATTTGCGAGCTGCTGACTTTAGTGGTGTAGAAATCGAGTACCTTCAAAGTATTGCTGGGGCAGATTTTACTCTTGTTCAGGGACTTAGTGAGGTCATAAGAGCTATGTTACTTAGTCGTCCTGCTTCAGAATTGGACGCTTGGAATTCTTTTACTCGCAAAACAACGCGTCAAAGTTTAGCTAATCTCTTAACAATTGGTGGTGAGTCTCCCCAACCACCGCCAAAGTATTATGTTATCTAGGTTTGTTGAAGATTAGGGGTGATTTTTAGATGGTGCATCGACACCACTCGCCAAATCGCCGAAACCCTATATTTTTCGTTGAGTGGTGTCGATTGCTTGTAGGGCAAGGGTTTGAGGTATGTGTGTTGCTCAATTTTACACAACATATATAATGTTTTTTAGAGTGGTGTCGATTTGGCGGCTGAAATCCTTACTGGACAAGGGCTGCTAGACGAACTCCCCCTACCGATTGGGTTAAATCGGATTAGTTGGAAACCTTGTATCACTATCTGACTATCATTGGGAGATACCCTACCGATTGGGTTAAATCGGTAGGGTATAAACACTCGTCGCCGAGTCCTAAACACTCGTCGTGGGAGCATCCCAAATGTGTAAGTTACATCAAACCCAGCTTATGAATTGTCCGCAGCGTTAGCGCAGCGGACAAACACGTTTTTGCAAAATTGGGATGCTCCCCTCGTCGTCGAGTATCAAACACTCGTCGTTGAGTCCTAAACACTCGTCGTCGAGTTCTAAACACTCGTCGCCGAGTCTTACTCGCTTTCCGGTGTAAGATTACCTATCAAGCGAAGTGTATTTTCTCTGCCTTCTGGAGCGCCTCTGCGGTTTTAAAATCTCTAATCTTTTGGCACGAAGGGGGTAAATACTCGTGAGGGTCTTTTACGACCAATTGCGCTGTTATGAAGCTGAGTTTATCTGCGCACACCTTTTCCATTATTTATAGAATAGCATAAAATCTAGATTTTTGAGTAGGCGATTTCCCCTTGAGTTACGACAACACCTGCCGATACCTTGCAGAAAACTACCCTTATCAGTTATCAGTTATCAGTGTGTACTGATTTCATACTCAATATATAGATAAGAAAACCAGACACGAGTATCGAGTCATTCGTCTATGGGAGGAAGATCCAACACCGCTGTTGACTAACCCCGCACTTCTACCACTGGCGACATTAGCGAGAACCGACTCACCCCAAGACTTATTAGAACAAGTCGCCACTGCTGTCGATATGATTGAGGAAAGGGATGAACGGCAGAATATATCAGCTTGCGTACAGGTTTTAGCTGGTTTGAGGTTTCCAAAAAATTTGGTGAGACAGCTATTTAGAGAGGAAGTTATGAAGGAATCTGTGATTTACCAAGACATTTTGCAAAAGGGATTGCAACAGGGAGAAGAACGAGAAAAGAAACAGGAGGCGCTGGAACTGATTTTGCGTCTTTTGACACGTCGGTTTGGTGCAATTGAGCCGGAGATACAACAGCAGATTCGCACTTTATCCATTACTCAACTAGAGGAGTTAGCTGAGGCGCTATTGGATTTCTCTAATCCAAGCGATTTAGTCAATTACCTCGCGAATATCTCCCGCTGAACCTGTACGGCTGTCAGCGGTGGGAGGATGTCAAAACTCATGACTGAACAAATGAGATTATGGTACAAACAATACAAGCCAAAGATATTACCCTTCTAGAATTAGAGACCAATTTTGGACTTCAATTGGTTGAGAATGAGCAATTTTTTCGGGAATGGCAAGATAATTTACCAGAAATTACAGACGCAGAAAAGCAGCGACTCGACCGAGTTAAGGCAAGTTACTCAAATTTACTCAAGTATCCTCCTTTACTCGAAAACACCGTCAAGATGGTGGTGTTATCTCCACTCTTGGATTTAGCCGACTTTTATTTGTCTCCATTTCACATCAAATCTGAAAAGTCTGTGCAAATTTCCATTGAGGATGAAGGTGTAACAGTCAAAGGTAATATTGATGTCTTAGTTTTATTTGAACAGCTAGCAGTAGTCGTCATCGAATCCAAGCAAGCGGCTTTTTCTGTAGAGGTAGGCAAACCGCAGCTTTTATCCTACTTGTTGGCGATTTCTCATCCTGAGAAGCCAGTATACGGATTAATCACCAATGGCGGTAGCTTCTTGTTTGTGAAATTAATTAAGCAAGAAATGCCAAAGTATGCATTATCTCAGTTGTTCTACATCTTCAATCCAGGAAACGAATTATACTCAGTTCTCAGTATTTTAAAGCGCTTGGGACAATTGGGAAAAAGTGTTAGTCATTAAGGGGATATTATTATTTTTACTGGGATACAAAACTCACCAAAATACCAATAATTTTTTCTACAGCAGTCCTCATCTTTAACTTTTTGCTCTCACACCAACACGTTTATCATCTGTCTTGCTTGAAGGATATCAAACCGCCTGCCACTTCTTTTTCAAGAGTGCAACAAATGTGGCATACCCCTCGGAGAAATGGGGTGGATCGGGCAGAACATACTCTGGGAATTCCTTATAATGCCGCCAAGGTTCTGAAGGATTGTGTCGCAGATGCAATATACAATCTGTTGTACCTGGAGGTTTCCAGGTCATTTGACCGGGGGAAGTGTCAGACATAAATACCTCTTAAAATATGAGCTAAAGAACTGCAACAAGCGTGTTTTTGTCTTTTGGGTTTGACAATAGCTAGGCAAAAGTCCTTTTAATGAGCTTTTGAGACTGCATGAATTTATTTTGCAAATTAAAAGAAATTATGCACTTATATGATAACATACGCTCTCCTTGGGTACGGTCAGCCAAGGAGAGGGAGCCTTTTTGCATCAAACTGTATCAAACTAAAGATTACGGCTCAAGCAAGCTTTCTAATGCAGCAGCAACGACTTGACGCTCTGGGTCTTGCTGGAGTTGCCTGAGGGCTTGATGTGAGAGTGGATGGTCAAACCGTCTCAGCGCATGAGCAACGTGTATGCGAATCTGTTTCGATTCTGAACCAACTAACGCCAACAGTTGAGACAAGGCGCGCTCTTGCTGACTGGTAAAGGCGAATGTACCAAGCGCATCCACAGCAGCGGTCTGTACACTAGAATCTTCGCCAGCTAAAGCTTCGATGCAAACTTCAAACAGATCGTTGGGACACTCTAGATCAATGAGCGTTGCCAGAATGCTGCGCCGCACCAGCCAGTGCTCGTCTTGGAAAAAGGTCAAAACCAGATGAGACGCAGCGACTTTACCAAACAGAGAAAGGGAATTTGCAGCCTCTGCTCGCACGTTGGGAGTGTTGTCAAATTTCATCAACTCCAACAACGCGGCGAAAGATTCAGCCGTTTGCTGCTTACCCAGCCCCATAGCGACGAATGATCGCACTAGAAATTCAGAATCACGGAGTTTGCTGGTCAGTAAAGGAACAGCGACTTCTGGGGTATAGTCTTTGAGGGCAGTGATTGCTTTAAGCCGATATTGAAAATCAGGATTGTTTAAATCTGTTTCGATTTCGTGGATATCCATAGCAGCATCTGGCACAACTTTACCTCACTGTAATCAAAAAGGTTTGCTTAGTGGTGACGAGATCTGAGAAAATCGAGCGTAGACTTTTTATAAATACGCTTTTAGGAAATACTAAAAATGACTGAAACTTCAGAACACACGCCAACAGAGCAGCCCTCTTCTGAAGAACTGGCAGAGGTCATAGCAGAATTTGAGGAATATCGAGAAAGGTTGGTGAGCGAAACTTTGGCAACGGCGCAAAAGGCTAAAGTGATGAAGGCAACTGCACTCGCCCAACTAGAGCCTGAACTTGCCAAGATTGATGCCGTACTCCAAGAACTCCGCGATCGCGTAGCGCGCCCTAGCTCCCAACCGTTCTGAAAGAGACGGGGAAGGGGTTTCCCTTCTGGAAACCCCTGGGGCTATACGGGCGATAGCTAGCCCCTAAGGGGGCGCTGCGCAAACGCTGCTGCGCTCCGCGCAGATCGCCACACTGCTCTGACGACGAGTCATTAGTACAAAACCGTACGAGTTCATCTAACACAGTCATTGGTGATGGTAAATTGATCATGAGTAATCTGCTCACAGGGGAAACTCAATCGGAGGGTAACTTAATGCCACCGTCTCAGGAACAAACTGATGCTTTGCTAGAGGCGGTTAAGGAGCAAATGGATTTGGACACCTTCAATCCCAATGACCAACAACTCCTCAAACGTCTGGTTGAGTGTCTGGGAGATTCACGGGGATTGGTCAGAATGCGAGTCGCTGAGACACTCGGTCAAATTGGTGAGTTGGCAACCCCATTCTTACTAGACGCCCTGGCACATCATCCTAATGTGGTTGTGCGTCGCGCCAGCGCCAAAACTCTGACAATTATCGCAGATCCCAAAGCAGTTCCAACCCTGGTTAACTCCTTCTTACATGATGAGGACACAGTTGTCCAAGGTTCGTCAGTGGGTGCATTGGCTAGAACAGGTGAAGCAGCTGTACCATCCTTGCTGGAAATCTTAGCATCCCCAGATTCGTCTGAAAATACCAAGGGTCATGCCGCATGGGCATTGGCATTTATTGGAGGAGCAGCAAAGGAGTATATCTATAAAGCAATCGACTCTAAGTCGCCGGATGTTCGTGCTGCTGTGCTTGGGGCGATCGCCAAAACGATTCAAGAAGACCCCGAACCAGAAGCATTCAATATGTTGATGAATGCTCTCACCGATGCAGACACAATTGTACGATGCGAAGCAGCGTCAGCTTTGGGCAACTTGGCATATCAACCAGCCGTTGCCAACCTCACTGAGTTACTGCATCATCCTGATTGGGAAAGCCGCAAAGCAGCAGCACTGGCTTTGATGAAGATTGGCGTAAACCTGACTCCTCCAAACGAGGCTCGCACGGTGTTAGAACCCCTACAAGCAGCTTTAGCCCAAGAAGCAGAAACAGCAGTTCAGCAAGCAATCAAATTGGCGATTTCTCAAATTGAGAAACACTTAGAGCAAGACGACTGGGAGTGAGATGAAATCACAATGGGATTGCGTGTTGCAAAACTTGGGAGAGTGGCAAGGTTCATTCACTCACGTCTCGCCCCAAGGGGAACTCGTAGAAGACAACCGAGTGTACGATGGTCATCGCACCTGACAGCCATGCAAGGCGTTTGCACTTTGATCGGGACTCTCTGTCTTACCAAATTTTGCGATTACCCGATGGCGCATCTTCAACCTGTCCAACCCAAATAAAACCAGGACACCCGTTTTTTCTGGAAGTTGGTTGGTTAATCCAGCCGGGGTTACGCCAACGTATGATCCGTACGTATAATGACCAGGGGAAGTGGAGTCGCGTAACCTTGGTGACTGAACGCCGAATAAGTTAGTCGTTAAAATCACCGGACGTATACTATGAAGTCTGAACTCACTGAAGCAGTCAAAGAACTCATTCAAAAAGCAAGAATTGTCAGTTTTTCCAGTTGGGAGGCGACGCACCCAGCAGCCATCATTCCCCTGTTCCAAGCGGCTGATGATGAGGGACGATATCTCACCGATGAAGATTTACAGCAGATCCAGACCATTTCTCCCGAAACCTCAGAATTGATTCCAGTCGCACGGCTGTTGCGCGATCGCTCTGGCGAAATTGTCAACGAAGCTAGGGAACAAGTGCTGAGAACCTTTCCTAATATTACTCAGCCCGGTGGCGGTCTCTACCCAGCAGAACGCGCCGAAGCCTGTTGGCGTGATTTTTGGCACTTTTTACGTTGCATAACTTACGGAATTGCTGGTCACAGCACAGAATATACAAGCCCTAGCGGACTTAACTCTATGAATCTACTGTATCAAGAATTACGAGTGCCTCTCGACGCAATGGTAATCGGTTTGGAAAATATAAAAATTGCTAGTTTGAAACGCATAGACTCTGATCAGCAAGCTGCGCTCGCTCCCTATTTTGACCACCTCATCACTCAACTCAAATCCTTCACGAAGGAATCGAAGGATGAGTAGTTGCAAAACTTCAGCTACAAATTTGGATTCACACCCAGCGATCGCAATTGTTCGCGCAAACGGGCATTTTCCTGTTCAGCTTGCTCTGCTCGCTGGCGTTCAGTTTCTGCACGTTGGCGTTCAGTCTCTGCTCGCTGGCGTTCAGTTTCTGCTCGCTGGTGTTCAATTTCTGCACGTTCATCTCCAGTCAGTAACAAATTACCCTCGTTATCCCACCAACGCAACCAAGGTAACTCCGCATTCAAATAATAGCCTTGCCAAATGCCAAGCTCTACCCCTATGGGAGCGATCGCATAACGTCCGTTAGCATTGGGTTCCATGCGTTCATAGTATCCAGCAACCAGTCGATAAACTTCTACTGATGCTTTTTTGACTTCATAAATTCCGTAATAAGCCGGATGAATAACTTGTTCGTAAATCCAAAATTTCCCTTGATAGGGTGTTTTATCCCGTTCCTCATTACCATCGCCCGAAACAAACTCCAACACAATCAACGGCGCTATTAATTCCTGCCAAAGAACATATGATCGCCGGAGTTCGCCGTTAAGAGTTGGTGGTACATTCGGTACATAAAACCAATCAGGAGCCTCCGCACCTCGTTCTGGTGGATCAGTCATTCGCCAATAGATACCGCAATCCTGCCCAATACAATATTGACTATCAGGATGAATTTTTTGTAGACGCGGTTGAATCGCATCTGTGAGTAAAATACTTTGAGGATGTTCCTGAAAATTCTTCACAAAAGTACCATCAGACTCTGGTAGCTGAGTGTGGTCAGGTAAAGCTACGCTTTTGGCTTCAGTAACCATTGTCTTTATCTCGCCTAAAGGTAGGGGTAGGAAATTAGCTCTAAATCAATTGTAGTTCTACATTTAAATGACACTATGGACACCTCTAACACGATCAGTTCGGCAGTTGCTAAACTTTACAACACCTATCCCTTCCCTCCAGATCCCCTTCTAGACGAAGCCCCACCAGGATACAATTGGCGCTGGAATTGGGTAACAGCCTATAACTTCTGCACGGGGCGCAAACCTGAGCAAGAAAATATTCGCATCCTGGATGCGGGATGTGGAACGGGCGCGGGGACAGAGTATTTAGTACACCTGAATCCCCATGCTCAAGTTGTTGGAATTGATTTGAGTGCAGGGGCGATCGCAGTCGCCCGCGAACGTTGTCAGCGTTCTGGAGCGAATGGTGTAGAATTTCACAATGTCAGTATTTATGATGTGGATCAGATTCCTGGTCAGTTTGACTATATAAATTGCGTAGGCGTTCTCCACCATCTACCCGACCCTATCAAAGGCATACAAGCTCTGGCATCGAAGCTCGCACCAGGGGGACTGATACACATCTTCGTCTATGCCGAATTGGGACGATGGGAAATTACCCTCATGCAGAAAGCGATCGCACTCCTGCAAGGCGATCGCCGGGGAGACTACGAAGATGGTGTTAAAGTTGGTCGGCAAATCTTTGCCAATCTACCAGAAAACAATCGGTTGCTGAAGCGGGAAAAAGAGCGTTGGTGGCTGGAAAATCAGCGAGATGGCTACTTTGCTGATATGTACGTCCATCCCCAGGAAATTGACTACAACATCGATACCTTGTTTGAACTCATTGATGCTTCTGGGTTAGAATTCATCGGCTTCTCAAATCCTCTGTACTGGGAATTAGAACGGTTGATTGGTCAACAACCTGATTTGATGGAACGAGCTGCAAACTTGAGCGATCGCCAACGCTATCGTCTAACTGAACTTCTTGATCCAGATCTGAGCCACTATGAATTTTTCCTCGGTCGTCCTCCTTTAACCCGCATAGACTGGTTAGATGACGCCACTCTCCTCAAGTCCATTCCAGAACGCAGTCCATGCATGGAAGGGTGGCCCAGTCAAGTCTTTTTGGACTATAACTATCAAGTTGCCAAACTCAATGAAGCAGAGTATTCCTTTTTAGAGGCGTGCGACAATGCTCAAGGACAGCAAACGGTTGAGACATTAATGCAAAATACGGGGATAGATTTAGAAGAAGTGCGATCGCTCCAAAAACGCCAGTTGATTCTGCTCACACCGAACCCGTGAGTTCTTTGTTGATTCAATCTCTATGAAACTTGAGTCTTTATAGTACTGATGTACTATATATAATAGCACTTTGATCCTGCTGCTCTATCGTCATAGGTTACGAGTGGGTGAGGCAGCAGTCTACGCTCAGGCTGTGCGTAACCGCTCAATATCCCGGATGGGTGGCGCACCAAACATCCGGGAATATTCGCGGCTGAACTGTGACGTGCTTTCATACCCAACCTGATAAGCAGCCTGGGTCGCATCGATCGCTTCAGACAGCATTATCTGACGCGCTGTCAATAGCCTTAATTGCTTCTGATATTGCAGCGGACTCATCGAGGTGACTGCCTTGAAGTGGCGATGGAACGATGCCGCAGACATATTCGCTGCAAGAGCCAGATCCTCAACCCGCAACGGCTTGGTAAACTCTGCCTTGATTTGTTTGATCACTGCCGCAATTCGCTGCATATTGCTGCCAGGGGTGGCAATATGGCGCACCGCTTCGCCTTGTGCATCTGTGAGCAGACGGTAGTAGATCTCACGGATAATCATCGGAGCGAGAAACGGGATATCCTGCGGTGTCTCCAGAAGCTTTGTCAACCGGATGACGCAATCAATCAACGTTGGAGTGGCATTGCTGACGCACCATCCTCTCACAGAGTTCTCTTTCTTATCGATGCCTGAGTTTGTTTGAGCAATGATCTCAGAGAGTTGGGCGGGGTCTAGCTTTAGCTTCAAGCCTAGATAGGGTTGATCGGGTGTCGCCTCTATCATACAAACGCTCAGCGGCAAATCCACCGACATCACCAGATATTGAGCGATCCCATACTGAAAGAGTGCTTCATTAAGCGACAACTTTTTTTGCCCCTGCACCACAATGGCGAACAGTGGTTCGCTGACATCCTGTATGGTTTTGGAAGTATCGCATCGCACAAAGACTAAGGGATCGATCGCGGTTGCATAATAGCCGCTTCTCTCACTGCTTGTGTGCCGATCGACTAATGCCGCCAATTCTGTACATTTATCAATCGCCAAGCGCCGCTGTGTTGACAAAATCTCTCCATTGGGAGAAGCACCGATCGCGGTTGTATGGCTCAGTGTCTCGATCATCATATGGAATTCCTGACTGATGTTACACTGCTTCACAAGTTAATTATAGGGAATGTTTCCCTGACTTGCGCTTCGCTTGAGAGGATTAGGCAATCATCTGCAAGGTCTGTGTATTCAGGCAGAAGCGGATGCAGCTTACGATGAACTCATGCCACACGCTGAAACAATCGAAAAGCATTTATTCTTCAAGCTGCAAACTAGTAGGTGAAGACAAACCTCATGACAAGCACTCTGATCAGCGCGATCGCACCTAACCAACGGATCAATCAATCTCTGGCGTTCTCCAGTCAGCAGCAGGACTGGAATGGAATTTTGGTTCACCATTACCAAAACGCGCCAAATCTCACTGAAACTGAAATTCCTGCCCTATCAACTCACTGGATTCAGTTGATGCTGTCAGGGCAGCCCATTCACTTGATCCAGAAGCGGGACGATCGCCTGCATGACTCTATTGTACAAACGGGTGACAGCATCTTTGTTCCAGCGGGACAACCGAGCTACTGGCACTGTTGGGAACGTGATACCTCGGAGTCAATCCTGCACATTTACTTGAAGCCAGAGTTAATCACACAGGTTGCTGAAACATCACATCGATCTTGGATTCTACGAATTACGATTCATCGGACTGAGGACATTCACAGTCAGGTTCCGATCAAGCCTCCACTCTTTCGGACGAACTTTTACTCAGTTTTAATCATTTGCCAAGGGCGGGGTCGCTATATCATCGACGAGCAATCCTATCTCGTTCAGGACAGCACCGTTTATTTTACAAATCCAGGTCATGTGAAGGGATACGAGATTCATGAACGATGGCATGGATATATCGTCACCTTCACTGAATCGTTTCTCAAGCAGTATGTTCATGAGAATATTCTGGATGAGTTTCCATTTTTGATTGCTGAAGTTGCGCCACCCAGTTATCCCGATCGCGAGATCTTTCAAATCTTTGATCAGTTAGGCGGTCAGCTTTTGCAAGAGTATCATTCGGATTCTGTCTATAAGTTCAAAGTGCTGGGCAGCTTAATCGTGGTGCTGCTGTTCAAGATTAAGGAGCGGTTTTGGAAAGCTTATGATCCACTCACTGAAGCTTCAACCAATTCTGCGATCGCACTCACGTTCAAGCGCAACCTCGAAGCCCATTTTCGCGATCTGCTAGCTGGTAAGTGCGATCGCCTTTTCCAAGTGCAGGACTATGCCCAGGCACAATATTTACATCCTAGCTATTTCAGTACAGTCATTAAATACAAAACAGGTAAATCAGTATCACCGAGAAGTGACACGCGACCAAGCTGAAGAAACGGCTCGTTTAGTGCAGCAACAGGGAACACGAGCGCATCTGGTTTCTGGAGATCTCTCTCAACTTGCCAACATCAGAAAGCTATTTGATGAAACAACGCGAGTGTTTGGAAAGGTCGATATCGTGGTACACAACGCAGGGCGATCGGTGAAAAAGCCATTAGCAACAGATAGTTTATTGCTCGCTAAAGTAGAAAAATCTCACTTTCATGCCTGAGAATTACCACTGCACAATTGATTATTTCTATCAATGCGTAAGTCCTAAATGAATCGGTGTTCTAGTGATCGCGCGTTAGCGTTCGTCCCTGAAAAATTCCGAACTACGATCGGAGATTGAATGTATGCAATCTGTTGATATTTGTCGTCCTCTAGGAGCATTGGAGCATATCTTCTGGCTTCACGAGCGAGTTCATCCCATACATTTCGCGCTCACCGCACGAATCAAAGGACGGTTCACTGTTGATCGACTTCAGCAAGCACTTAACCTCGTACAGCAAAGACATCCGTTGCTTCGAGTTTGCATTCTTCTTGATGAAGCAGAGCGTCCTTGGTTTGTCGAAGACTCAACTTCCATTCCACTGCGGGTTGTGCAACGGCAATCCGAACAATGCTGGCAGCGAGAAGTCGAGCAAGAAATCGTAACATCCTTTGATTGGTCAAAAGCTCCGTTGGTGCGTGTCGTCCTGGTTCACTCAGACGTAGAATTATCTGAATTAATTGTAGTATGCCACCACGCGATCGCAGATGGAATTTCCGGTACTTACTTAATTCGAGATATTTTGCAGGCAATTACCACACCCGCTGCCTTCGGACAGTCTTTATCTGTGCCTCCATCACTAGAGGACTTAATTGTTGGGGAAGCTCCCAAAACGATTTCTTCGTCAAAGCCAATCCCTAAATTCAGGAGCGATTCCTTTTCTTTGGCATCTTCTACAACAAAGGTGAGATTTGCTCGGCAGGATCGCGATTGTTAGTAGAGCGATCGATTCATGATGCGGTCGTCGATGGACTCGTCAACTATGTGAGCCAAATGAAGATGGGCAATCCGCTCGAAAAAGACGTGCTATTTGGCCCGTTAGCAGATACCGAACAACTTAAGAAAGTGATGCAGTACGTGGAGTATGGCAGGCAGGATGGCGCAACTTTACGCTATGGTGGCGATCGATTCTATCCCGATGGCACAGATGGCAAAGGCTACTACTTCCAGCCGACCATCTTCACCAATGCAACCAATGAAATGCGGATTGCTCAAGAGGAAATCTTTGGTCCAGTGCTGACTGTGATTCCATTTGACACCGAAGCAGAAGCAATCCGAATTGCTAACGGCACAAACTATGGATTAGCTTCTGGAGTCCATACTCGCGACATTAAAAAAGCCATGCGAGTAGCTAACGCGATGCAGACAGGAACTTGCTGGATCAATTGTTACAACATTTATGATGTTTCTGTTCCATTTGGAGGCTACAAAGCATCTGGCTTCGGGCGCGAGAATGGCAAAGAAGTGATGGAGAACTATACACAGACTAAATCCATTTGGATCGATTTGAGCTAACTACAAAGAAACGGTGAGCTTAACGATAATCGCAATTTCATTCATCTCCCCAGGGGTAACTATTCAATGAAATGTGCTGACACAGCACTACGTGTTTCACGCTCGGATAGTTTTATGACACGCATACCATTACAGGACAACGATGATTTTGAGCATTCTAGGGTTACAACTGGAGTTGATGTTTTTGGCGATTCTCCAGTTAATCATGCACTTATTGCTGTCGCACAAGAGGTAGCTGAGTTGCTTAAACAAACCTATTCAGTTCAAGCTGACAGCATTGATCGCAATGGAACAATTGATATTCCCACGATCGAGTCAGAATACAGGCAAATCATTACTAACGAGCCGTAAAAGGAGATGAAGTCATGCAACCGCAATGGATCAAAACCGATCATCACAAAGCCAACTACAAAGCCTATAATTACGTTGCGCAAAGTGGCTTTGATCGCAGGAGCATACAAGGGATTTGGCTTAGCAATTGTGCGTCAACTTGAGCGCTTCCGAATGATGTCGAAACAAATTTGCCAACGTGACAACATAAGAATCTGACAAATCATTGCAAGAATCTGAAAGAAGTTAAGCATTGGAACTCAATACACTTTATATATGTAGAGCCAGGAGAATCCGATGCAGACAACACCGGATATAGGGCAATGTACAACCCAAGTGTCACTACCCACCACAACCCAGCGACAAGTTTTTCTTGAGGCAGTCAAACGCTTTAAAATCAAGCGCGCGTCATAGCCACATCAATCGGAAGAAGTTTTTGCAACAGAAGCAAAGCATCAGTTCATACTCGCACACCATAATATATGGGAGGTGAAAGATGAATTTAATCTATCGCGGTATAACATACGAGTGTCATCCTTCTAAAGCTTCAGGTCGCCCATTTCAGCAAATTCGAGAACCTGGAGTCGCAGGTGTTGGGTGTTTGGTAGCAAATGTTGAAGGAGTTTCACACTAGTAAAAACGAGGAAAGTCAAGATGTCAAACGTTGACCGCAAAGTTATTACTATCACTGGAGCCAGCAGTGGCATTGGTGAAGCTACCGCCAGATTACTCGCTCAAAAGGGTTTACGGGTTGTGTTGGGGGCACGACGCACCGATCGCCTCGCAGCGATCGCCTCCGAAATCCGCGAGAAAGGCGGCGTAGCAGAATATCGCGCTCTGGACGTGACCAGCCTCGAAGACATGCAAGCCTTTGTCGAGTTTGCCAAAGACAAGTTTGGTCGTCTTGATGTGATGGTGAACAATGCAGGCGTGATGCCGCTCTCGAAGCTAGAGGCATTGAAGATCGACGAATGGAACCGCATGATTGATGTAAACATTCGCGGTGTCCTGCACGGCATCGCTGCCGCCCTGCCCCTCTTCAAGCAGCAACACTCTGGACAGTTTGTGAATCTATCCTCGATCGGCGGGCACAACGTATACCCGACAGCAGCCGTGTACTGTGCCACTAAGTTTGCGGTTTGGGCACTCTCTGAAGGACTGCGGCAGGAATCAACCGATATCCGGGTCACGGTGATTTCGCCCGGAGTGACCGAATCTGAACTCGCCAGCACCATCACTGATGCTGAAGCGGCGGAGTGGGTGGAGGGATTCCGTGAGGCAATTATCCCAGCAGACGCGATCGCACAAGCAATCGCATTTGCGATCGAGCAGCCAGGAGATGTGGATGTCAATGAGATCATCGTTCGACCGATCAGACAGAGCGGTTAAGCGCCAGCTAACATTGATGTTAGAAAAATCATGTCCCATCGACGCACTGGGAGGTTTTTGAAACAATACCCCCTCGTGACACATGGAAGAACTCCAATGGCAAATTCTAGGGCGTATTATCAATTGAGCCAGATGACAGAAGCTGCAAGATAAATTGCACCCAAAAAGTTGACCGCTCGTTTGTCGTACCGAGTCCGCTGAGACACCATGCTTATTTTTGCTTGTATTACAGTCGAGCGCCTTTTTTTGTGCCATTTTCAACCCGTCGAACTCACGTAACCTTAGAGCGCACAACCCGAATGCATCACCTGAGGAAATACAAAATGCACAACTCGGAGGTGATGAGGAATTAACTGACAGTTTCAAACCCCACACTACAAAGCGTTGAGTGTGGGGACTTTTGCTAATCTGTTAAAAGGAGAGCTTGGGTTTGCATAACATACTAAATCTTGTCGAAAGTCAACAACGCAAGACACTGGTGCAATAATTCTTTATCAATCTCGTTCAAAAAAATTTAAGAATTTTATATCTGGAAAACATCAAAATAGGAGTCAAAAATGAGTTGATACTACAATGAAGTTGCCTGATTTTTCTGAATTTAGAGCATTTTTTGAAGAAAAACTGTTTTTTTGGTTTTTTGATATAAAGTCGCCAAGATTATGAATAAATATACTACATCGGCAAAAGCTTGTAAATACGTGAAGACTTGAGAATGTTGTCAATTATTCTTTTGATGTTAAGTGAATATTGCATTAAGTATCGATTTATGAATCTAAATAGCTGATGCATAAATATTATTGGATTAACTGTCCTTATCAAATGAAGGAAAAATGAAAGAGTTAAGGAAGGATAGCCGAAAAATTATAAATTGAAAGCTATCAGTTTCAATAACTACTATCTTTGATAAGATGAACAACTTACAAGAGCAACGAATGCTGCTTTCTCATAACTTTAATGTGTCTGACAACAGTGTCCCCGAACTCAGTCGAGAGCAGTTCGCCACGGTGTTTATTGAAGGATTCGGTGATGACGAGAATATCAAATGTCGGCTAGTGGACAATCCTCACTGGATCGTAGAAATTCTGTTTCCCATTGATGAACTTTCGCCGCAACAGATTGGCGATCGCTGTGCTCAAATACTTGCCCAAAAGCGTCGATCGCAGTTGTCTTGTGAACAAGCACTTCCAGATATTTTGATTTTGGGTGGAATGAAAACATCTCCCGCAATCAATCCTTCTCCTGAATCGCTACAACCTGGACAATGGGGGGTAGATGTGGTGGAAACTCCTTCCAAAGAGCAGTTTTTGCAGGCGATCGCTGGGAAGCAACCATTGCCCAAAAACCTGCTGATAGTATATTCAAGGTTGAACTTAGTAGTGGGGCTAGCTAGATTATGTCCTCGTTAGACCATGAATTAATCCGAGCAGTTGTTCGCGGAGATGTCACTACCGTAACATCTCTGTTAGATCAAGGGGTAAACGTCAATACAACCGGGGGAGTTACCGCAGTTGGACAGAGTAATACGGTACTCATGTGGGCAGCCGGAGAAGGTTATGTCGATGTAGTTAACGTCCTACTGACGCACGGCGCAGATGTGAATGTCATCAATGATGCAAATTACACAGCTCTGATGTACGCTGCAGAGGGGGGTTATTCAGAATGCATTTATGCGTTGCTGGATTATCGAGCTGATATCCATCCGAGAAACCACTACAGTGAAACTGTGCTCATGTCTGTTGCTCGGTTTGGCCTGACGGATGTCATTCTACGCCTGATTGACTTGGGAGCAGATGTACATGCAACCAACAAGATTGGCGATACGGCACTGTACTTGGCAGTTGATAATGGGCAGTTTTATACAGTGAAGGCACTGATAGAACGGGGAGCATCGGTGAATACGCAGAATATTGGTGGTTGGACTCCCTTAATGATGGCATCGGCACGGGGAGATTTGGAAGTTATGGAACTCTTGCTGGAGCATGGCGCGGACTTTCGTCCCAGAAACCGTTGGGGGGCAACGGCTTTAACTGAAGCAAAGCAATCGTTCCGTCCCATCAGTGCGGCTCAAATCTTACAGAAAGCAGGTGCGATGGAGTGAAGTTAGGCGACAAAACCTTATAAGGTTTTGTCTGATAAGGGTATCCGACTCCAGCACAGGTAGAAAGTTGGAGCTTGTCTTAAGCCGCCAATAACGTAGACAAACCTGTACTTTTATTGACAATCATCCATACTTTTGATTAACTCATCGACTAATCCTCTAAGCCGTTCTTGCCAATCAGGAATGGCTTTTAGCTTGTCCTTAACTCCAGGCAGTACCTTGAAGCATACAGGGTCTTTATCGAACGGGCGATCACTAGTAAAGCCTAATTTATGGTTTTCCGGAAAGGCATAGTAACAAACGGTATATACTGATATACTAATATAATGCAGCATTTAATGTCGAGTGATGCTTTTATCCATCAAGACAAAGTTGAAACTGACAAGCGAACAAAAAACAGCAATGAGCAGGCACGCAGGCATTGCGCGGTTTACCTATAACTGGGGGTTGGCGACTTGGCAGAACTTATACAACGATGGATACAAGCCGAACAAGTTTCTTCTCAAGAAGTTCTTTAACAACGAAGTCAAAACTCGGTTGGAATGGATTAAAGAGAAAGGAATTTGTCAGAAAATTACTCAATATGCTTTCGACCAACTGGGTGCAGCTTACGACCGATTTTTTAAAGGACTGGGTGGGTATCCAAAGTTCAAAAAGAAAGGTCAGAATGATTCTTTCACTATTGATGCTAGCGGAAAACCCATACCTGTGGGTGGCGTGCGTGTCAAGTTACCTACCATTGGGTGGGTCAAAACTTATGAAGGCTTGCCTCATACAACAACCAGCAAGCTATCAATATCTCGGATAGCTGGTGACTGGTACATTGCGTTTGCATCCTGTGTGGAAACGGAGTCTACGCCTAAATCGGTAGATGTTGTAGGTGTGGATTTAGGGATAAAGGAACTGGCTACACTTAGTACTGGCGTTACGTTCCCAAACCCAAAAGCCTACAAGAAGAATATCCAAAAGCTAAAACGATTGTCTAAAGCTCATTCTCGAAAAACTAAAGGCAGTAGCAATCGTCATAAGTCAAAAATCAAGTTAGCCAAGCATCATAACCGCGTTTCAAATATTCGCAAGGATGCACTCCATAAAGTTACCAATTACTTATGCAAAAACCACGCTGTGATAGTAATTGAGAACTTAAATGTTTTGGGTATGATGCAGAACCATAAACTTGCTCAATCCATAGCTGATTGCGGATTCTATGAATTCAAAAGACAACTTGAATACAAATACAAGAAGTTTGGAAGCAAGTTAGTTTTGGCAGATAGGTGGTACCCATCATCTAAAACTTGTAGTAATTGTGGTTGCAAGAAAGAATCCTTATCGTTAAGTGAACGTGTCTACTCTTGTGAACATTGCGGGCACGTCATAGACAGGGATTTAAACGCAGCAATAAATTTGAGCCAGTGCGTTGCGCGGGTTCCCCGCGTTGAAGCACCTGGCGTATCGCGTCTGGCTAAGGCGTAAATGCTTTCTGAGGGCTAACCGCTCCCATGCTCCCGATGAAGAAAGAAGTAAATGTCTAGACTTGTCTAGGTTTTATATAGCAGTTGAACAAAAAACGCTTGCTTCAGTTTCTCATAATCTTTACAAGTTAATAAACAAACGTTAGTTTTTATGTATTGCGTATTGCCTGCCTGGTGACCAGAGTTCTAGATGCCAGGATAGTCTAGTTTGAAAAAGCGAAATCTGGACTAGTGTGACCATAGCGCCTTTAAGCAACAGCGATTGACTGCATCTGAGTGATGTATCAGTGATGTCAAATTGATGTAACTAATCTACACAAGAAAACTCCATGATTCTTAATATTTTTGGTTACAACGTTATATGAAGATTGAGGTTGTGCAAGGTATCAAAGCTTGCTTGGGGGTTACAAAACTTAGTTTTTCTAGCTCTCAGAGTCGATAAAAACTCTAAAATCTAAATTCATTGCTTGAAAAAGCAATTCATAATTTACTTAATCTTTTGAGATAATTGCTCTCAGCTTACGTCGTTAACCAGGAGATTTAGCTTAATGCCTTTTGGACCAGCGTCACGCTTAGGAGTTAGCGCCTTTGACGAAACCCCTCCACAGGAGTGGGTTCCAGGTCGCTCTGATGCAGAAGCAGAAACCCTCATTCAAGCCGTCTATAAGCAAGTGTTGGGTAATGCATACGTCATGGAAAGTGAGCGGCTAGCAGTGCCAGAGTCACAATTTAAACGCGGTGAACTCAGTGTTCGTGAGTTCGTCCGGGCTGTGGCAAAGTCCGATCTCTACTTCTCGCGCTTTGGTGACTGCCCCCGCTATCGTTTTATTGAGCTAAACTTCCGCCATTTGCTCGGTCGCGCCCCCAACAGCTACGATGAAATGAAGGCTCACAGTGCCATCCTCGATACAGGTAACTTTGAAGCTGAAATTGACTCCTACCTTGACAGTGACGAATATCAGAACACTTTCGGTGAAAACTTGGTGCCTTACATCAGAGGCTACAAGACTGAAGCCCTGAGCCATATGATCGGTTTTACCCATACCTTCCAGTTGGTCCGGGGTGCTTCCACTAGCTCTCTCAAGGCAGATTTGGCAGGTAAGACACCAAAACTCAACTCATTAGTCATTAATGCAACACCAACCCCAGTAGTTCCACCAGGAACGACCTTCCGCAACCCGCCAGTAGGCGCACGTGTTCGTCTTGGTGTGGGAGCAAGCGTTGAAGGTAAAGTTTACCGCATCGAAGTCACAGGCTATCGTGCAAATGCGGTTAATAGGGTTTCCAAGTTCCGCCGCAGCAATCAAGTTTACTTGGTGCCGTTCGATAAGCTCTCAGAAGAGTATCAACGGATTCATAAACAGGGTGGTGTTATCGCTAGTATTACACCTGTATAAAAAAGAATGAGCGATAAGCGGTGAAGCAGTGCTCTTGGGAGAGTTTCCCACGCCCAGGCGACTATCGTAAGTGCAAAGCGCACGCCAACGGCGTGTCCCAAATAGCATGTCCAAAAGGTGAACCTGCACCTCATTCGGGAGGCGCTTACGCGCTTCGGCGTAGCCGTGCTCTAGGCATAGGGTTGATGAATCGCTAATGACTCATGGCTATTCACTGAGTTTTGAATTCTGAGCAAAACAAGTTTTAGGAGTATTTGCGTAAATTATGGCAACAATAACACCAATAGAGTTCTGGTCCACCGGCACCCTGGAGGATGTGCAGGCAGTCATTCGGGCTGTTTATAAGCAGGTTTTAGGCAATCCTCATGTGATGGAAAGTGAGCGTCTAGCATCAGCAGAATCACAATTGAAGGATCAGAGCATGTCTGTACGGGAGTTTGTCCGCGCAGTTGGCAAGTCCGATTTTTACCGCTCCCGCTATTTTGAACAATGCGCTCCCTACCGTTTTGTGGAGCTGAACTTCAAACACTTCCTCGGTCGTCCGCCCCAGTCCCAAGCGGAAATTTCCGAACACATCGTTCGTTGTGTGGAAAAGGGATACGACGCTGAGATCGACTCTTACATCGATAGCGAAGAGTACCAGTCAGCATTTGGCGAAAATGTTGTACCCTACAATCGCGGAGTACAAACGGAAGTTGGTCGGAGTCAGGTGACGTACAACCGGACGTTCGCTCTAGATCGTGGTCCTTCTCAAATCAGCAGCGCGGTTAAGTCGTCTCAACTGGTTTATGCAGTGGCTACCAACAGCCCGAACAAAATAAAACCAGCAGATGTTAGTCTCGGTGGTTCGGGTGAAGCGAACAAAAAGAAATTTAAGATTTTAGTGCAGGGTTCCAAGTTTGATAGCCCGCGTCGGTTCAGCACCACCGAATACATCGTTCCTGGTGATCGGATGACCCCTCAAATTCAGCGGATTAACCGCACTGGCGGTAAGATTGTCAGCATCACTGAGATTGTCTAGGCTTTAACCTTTAAAAATTGCACAGGCATGTCCTTTGCAATTCTAGAGAGCGATCGCGTCTTCGGGCTAAAAAAAATTGTCTTCAAACGCGATCGCTCAAGGGATTAAAATTTAGATGGCGCTGTGCAATGACTCATTGAGCCGTTTCCTTGGAAATGACTCACATTAATCATTTGCCGTAGGTACTGAAAATTAACTTTGAACCTGTCCAAATCAGCTTTTAGGTAATTTTCCCTTTCGACGATTAAATCACCAGAGCGATTGCTCAACTGTATCAAACTGAACAATAAAAACTCATTTTAGGAGGAATTCCCATGGCACTTTGGATTGCAGATGCAGAGTCTGTTGAACTACGCCCCAATGCCTCAGAAGAAGAACTACAGGTCATCATTCGAGCAGTCTATCGGCAAGTGCTGGGCAATGCCCACATCATGGAAAGCCAACGCCTTACCAGTGCAGAATCCTTGCTACGCAATGGTGACATTACCGTGAGAGGATTTGTCAGAGCCGTTGCCCAATCCGAACTCTACCGCTCATTGTTTTTTGATACTTCATCTTCCTACCGTTTCATTGAATTGAACTTCAAGCATCTGTTAGGTCGTGCTCCGCTTGATCAAGCTGAAATTTCGGAACACGTGCAAACTTACAATCAGCAGGGCTACGAAGCGGAAATCAGCTCCTACGTTGACAGTGATGAGTATATCCAGAGTTTTGGTGAAAACGTCGTTCCTTACTCACGCAGCAATCGTACTCAAACTGGCATGAAAAATGTCACCTTTAATCGTACCTTTGCTTTAGACCGTGGTTTTGCTGCCTATGATGCTGCTGGCAAAAAGGCAAAATTGATTAGCGATGTAGCGGGTAACCTCCCGACAAAAATCAAATTCCCAGCGACTGGCTCTGGAGCTTACAGCAATACCGGCAAGCGTTTCCGGATTACTGTTTCCAAGGGTAGCTTTAATCCCCGTATGAGTCAGGGTAAGGTCACCTTTGAAGTAGGCTATAACCAGATGTCACAGAAGATTCAGAACATCCAAAAGACTGGCGGTAAAATCCTCAGTATTACTGAAGTTGCTTAGAGAATAATAGGGACAAAAGCCATGAGTTAATAGTGATCACTTATCAGTGAACAGTGATCATCGTTGGTAACTGTTTACTGGTAACTGCTCGCTAATTTAACATTATGGCTTTTGGCTGTTGTCTTTCACCCCGAATGTCAGTTCTTCCTTCTTGATAAATCAGAATCGTCATGAGTCACAGAACGTTTCAGAATCGGCGGCGAGGTGGTAAACAAACACCCAAAAAGTGAGTGGTTCTTCTGTTGTAGGGAAAATTCATTGCATGAAACCGATGGATATTACGCAGTTTGTTGAGCTTTCAATTGGACGTTGGCGATCGCAGCGCAGTGCCCATCATTTGGCATTTAGCCACTTTGAAGCTGTACAATCGGTCATTGATATCATCGCCCTCTTGCCTGATGACCCTGCTGTTATCGACCTTTGTAAGTCCTACAAAATTGACACAACCCAGATAGTATCTCCCTTTCAGATGACTTGGGAGGGACAGTCGGATTGGGATGAAAACGCAGAGTTCAAAGGGAGTAGTATCCTTGTACCAGTTCCTGATCCTAATGTCCCCAATCGGGGCAAATTACTTAGAGATCAGGGATACGCTGAAACTGTAGCAGCTGCTGGTGACTATCATCTGACAGAAGACGGGACATTTGTGCTACTCACGACATATGACCGGGCGGCGGCTGAAGAGAAAATCTGGTTTGCCAATCCAAACTTACGATTTCGGGTGTCACTCATCAAAACGAGTGGTGGAAGTGGAGTTGTAACTGCATCCTTTGCTTCAGAAATTCGTTCGCCAAGTCGTTCAGTAAACAGTAAACAGTGATCAACTGATAACTAATAACTAATATAGGACTCCTATTTGATTTTTGAAAAAAACTCAGTACACCTCAAACAGCCTTCTTTCCTGTTAAGAGTTCCCTGTTAAGCGTTCCCTCCCCACACAAGTAATTTCAGAAATCAAACCGGATTCCTATAACTGATAACTAATAACTGATAACTGATAACTAATAACTAATAACTAATAACTAATAACTAATAACTGATAGATCATGACTTCAGTAAAAGCCAATGATTTTATAACGCTAGCTCAGTGGATGGCAGGTGATTTCAGCAATGACACGCAATCCTACCAGAACCCTCAGCAATTCGCCCATATCCATATCTTTTTTCGTCCCTTACCCTTTGAATTTTTCAACGCAATTGGTTTTTACTCAGAACAAGTTTACGACTACGACTTGTGGAGTCCCTATCGTCAAGGAGTGCATCGATTAGTTGACCAGGGAGAACAAATTTATATTGAAAATTACGGTCTTAACGATCCATTGCTCTATGCAGGAGCAGCACGGGAATTAAGTATTCTCAGAACTATTACACCTGATTGCATTGAACGACGATATCACTGCTCTATGATTTTCAAACGAGAAGGCGAAATGTTTCGAGGTAGTGTGGAGCCAGGAAACAAATGCCTGATCGAGCGAAAGGGCTGTTTGACCTATCTGATCAGTGATGTGGAGGTTACAGCAACAACGTGGCTTAGCCTTGATAAAGGTATGGATGTCAATACCCATCAACAGGTCTGGGGATCTACCTTTGGACCGTTGCAGTTTGAGAAGCGTGAAAGTTTTGCACATGAACTTCCTCTTGATCGTCTTTGAAGCAACAGTTTTATGAACGCATTAGGTGAGCAGACTGAAGCTAGGGTAAAAGTAGGGATGTTGCCACCGGAAGCTGAAAAAAAGATGCAATGCTGGATCCGGAGCCGACATCTGATCTGTTCCGGAAATTTTTTTGTTTTTGAATCAGTTGATTACAGTGCTGTTGAACGATTTTCAGACTGTATTACAGCGCTAGGAGGGGCGTTATTATCCATTGAACCCATTGGCAAAATCTGGATGGGAGATCATCGTCAGGTCATTCTTTATCGAGCAAAGGCAAGTTTACATACGCCTCATCATACCTTAAAGCAATATTGGTTGAAATACGGTGGTTTTCGGACAAGATTTGATGAACGTGTTTAACAAATTGATGAGATTCAGAGAATTTGTACGAAGACAAGCAAATTATCTATATAGCGGTTTTCAATTGAGTGCAATACATTGTTGTATATTAATATTGGTCGATGACCCGCCCAACTGTCTCGGAACAGATAACCGTAAGTAGCGGTAAGACGCTTGGAACTCCAAAGAGCAGAGTTTGGGGAAAGAACACGGTCACTGGCACGCCCATAGGCGGTAAGACAGACACCAAACTGTGTTGTACGTAAAGTTATAACCTTGCGGGAGGCGAGGTTCTGCCTGTGGACGCGGAGTAAGACCAAACTATACACGGGTATGGAAAGGCATCGGCGGATGAAGCGGGAAACCCGAAAGACGAATAAGACCGTCCTTGTGCTAGTTGAATTTGGGGAAACCCCATCTTCAGCCGAAGGCAAGATGGGGTACTTCACTATCTCTGTTTGCCTGGGAACTCTGCCAAATGGAAATGAGAACATGCAGGAAGATTGGTATACCCAAAGAAATCTACCCAGGCGAATGTCGGGTAGCAGCTACATCAGATACAGCCAAGGTGCTACAAAAGCTTGGCTTTGAAGTCCTGATTGAGTCTGGAGCAGGCGAAGCTGCCAACTTTTCAGACGATGCCTATAGGCAAGCCAACTGCCAGCTCGTCCCAGATGCTCCGACCCTCTGGAGGTCAGCAGATATCATACTTAAGGTCCGTCCGCCGGAGATACACGAAGTCGAGTTACTCCCGGAAGGTGGTACCTTAATTAGCTTCATCTGGCCAGCCCAAAACCCGGATTTGCTTGACAAATTGGCAGCACGCAAAACCACAGTGTTGGCAATGGATGCAGTACCACGCATCACCCGGGCACAAAAGATGGATGCCCTCAGTTCAATGGCTAATCTCGCTGGGTATCGCGCTGTGATTGAAGCTGCCAACCACTTTGGTCGCTTTTTTACCGGGCAGATTACAGCAGCAGGAAAGGTACCGCCTGCGAAGGTGCTGGTGATTGGTGCTGGTGTAGCTGGACTAGCAGCCATTGGTACTGCTAGAGGACTGGGTGCAATTGTCCGTGCTTTTGATACGCGCCTCGTCGTTAAGGAGCAAGTACAAAGCTTGGGCGCAGAATTTCTGGAACTTCATTTCACAGAGGACGGCACGGGTGAGGGCGGCTACGCCAAGGTGATGAGTGACGAATTTATCAAGGCTGAGATGGAGTTGTTCGCCACCCAGGCTAAAGAGGTTGACATCATCATCACGACAGCACTCATTCCAGGTAAAAAAGCACCTGTGCTGATCACGCAGGAAATGGTTGAGAGCATGAAAGAAGGGTCAGTCATCGTCGATATGGCTGCAGAGCAAGGCGGTAATTGTGCCTGTACTCACCCAGGTGAAGTCTACTCTTATAAAGGGGTAACAATTGTCGGTCTGACCGACCTGCCCAGCCGCATGGCTCAACAGGCAAGCCAACTTTATGGTACCAATCTTTGCCATCTCCTCAACGATATGGGTGGGGCTAATGACTACAAGGTTGACCTCGAAGATGAAGTTGTCCGGGGTGCCCTAGTACTCCACGCTGGGGAAATAACTTGGCCCCCTCCAAAGAAAGAGGACAAGGGGATGGGTGGGGTCCCCTCTGGGGGAACTCGGGGCCCCCACGGAGTGGGGATTAGGGGCGAAGGGGCAGGGGGGACAAGGAGATAACGGGAAATCCCCCGTTGTCGCCTCATTGCCTTCCAACCCCAAAACACCCCAACCTCAAAAAGCTTCCCCAGCTCCAAGTTCTACGGAATCGAAGGGGAAAGGTGACCTGCTATGGCTGGTGCTGGCTGGTTTAGCTCTCGTTGGTATTGGTATCGGTGCGCCTGCTTCGTTTTTGTCTCACTTGACTGTGTTTGTCTTAGCCTGCTTTGTTGGTTGGCAGGTGATCTGGAACGTGAAACCAGCTCTGCACACACCACTGATGAGTGTCACCAATGCGATTAGCGGCATCATCATTATTGGTGGTATGCTCCAAATCTCTGAGGTACCGAGTTCACCCACTACCATCCTTGGGGCGATCGCCATCTTAGTTGGGACGATCAACATTTCCGGTGGCTTTCTTGTCACCCAACGCATGCTCAAGATGTTTCAAAAATAAAGCAGACATATGTCGAATAACCTACTGACAGTCGCGTATATTGTGGCTAGTGCCTTATTCATTCTCAGCCTGGGAGGTTTATCCGATCAGGAAACGGCTCGCAAAGGTAACGTTTACGGCATCATTGGTATGCTCATCGCCTTCGTTGCTACTGCACTGAGTCCAGGCGTGACGGAATACGGCACACTAGGAGCAGTCGTCTTACCAGGAGCCGTTATCGGTGCAATCGTAGCCTCTCGTGTGGCGATGACCTCAATGCCAGAATTGGTGGCTATTCTGCATAGCTTTGTTGGTGCTGCAGCAGTTTTGGTGGGTATCTCCAATTACTTGCAGCCAGAGCAATCTTTGACCCCAGTTGAGACCACAATCCACCAAATCGAAATTTTTGTGGGTGTGTTCATCGGTACTGTGACTTTCACAGGTTCTGTGATTGCTTTTGGAAAACTGCGGGGCATTATCAGCAGCAAACCTGTACTTATACCAGCCCGTCACTTGCTGAATTTAGCTATGATTGGGGCTTGTGTATGGCTTGGTGCCCAGTTTCTAGGAACTGAAGTTCCAAGTGGACTGCAACCGTTGTTGATTATGAGTGCGATCGCTTCAGTCTTGGGCATTCATCTGGTAATGGCGATCGGTGGTGCTGATATGCCAGTCGTGATTTCAATGCTCAACAGCTACTCTGGATGGGCAGCAGCTGCCGCTGGTTTTATGCTATCAAATGATTTGCTCATCATTACAGGTGCGCTGGTGGGCAGTAGCGGTGCAATCCTCAGCTACATTATGTGCAAGGCAATGAACCGTTCGTTCATCAGCGTTATCCTCGGTGGTTTTGGTACCCAGACAGACACAGCAGCCGCTAAAGACGGCAATCAACCTACCGGTGAGGTTACCTCGACGACAATTGACGAGATTGTCGAACTTTTGCGCAGCGTCAACAGCGTTGTCATCGTCCCTGGGTACGGAATGGCAGTCGCCCAGGCTCAGCATACCGTATCGGAGATTACGAAACTTTTGCGCGATCGCGGTGTACTGGTTCGCTTTGGCATCCATCCAGTTGCTGGTCGAATGCCCGGACATATGAACGTCCTTCTGGCGGAAGCCAAAGTGCCATACGACATTGTTCTGGAAATGGATGAGATTAACGAAGACTTCTCCAAAACTGATGTTGTGCTGGTGATTGGTGCTAACGACACAGTCAACCCTAGCGCGTTGGAAGATCCAAATAGCCCAATTGCAGGTATGCCAGTCATGGAAGTTTGGAAGTCTAACACTGTCGTGGTAATGAAACGTAGTATGGCAAGTGGCTACGCTGGAGTTGAGAATCCACTGTTCTATAAGCACAACACCCGGATGCTATTTGGCGATGCTAAGAAAAACGTTGACGCGATTGTTGGAAAACTTGCACAGCACAGTGAAGAAAGTGTAGAGTTGCGGCAACCAAAAGAAGTGGTATTGTCAACTTAAGTTAGTTGTTTGCAAAAACAGAGTCACTACCATTGGTAGGGGCACAGTATGCTGTGCCCCTACAAATGAGATGGTATTAAGTGGATGAACTTGCAACTGTCACTGGCTTTTTGCGGATAGGACGCTTGCGATCAGATTTTTTCTTCAGTCCCACCGCTTGGGCTTGATCGCTGTCTGCTCCATATTGTCCGCGCACAACTTCTTTCATAGCTAATACAGCATTGTGAAACTCCCATTCTGCTAATCGGGCAGCATCTGCAGCAGCACGGTATAAAGTTAGTTTCTCAGTTTCAGCTTGTTGTTGCGTTAACATTGCCTGGTATGCTTGCTGTATATTAGTTGCAGAGGCATCAGCACGAGTTGTGTTGTAGGTGCTGATAGTTTGCAAACCGTAGAATGAGTCAATATCTTGACTAATGGTTTGAGGGCGTAAACGACGTGTCGTATCTTGAGTGGGCATCAATGTATACTGTGGTAAATTCTATATTTAATGTGCCCATTACAACAGAAAATTTCCGAGTTAGGGTTAGGGAAAGAGTGAGTGAATGTTTGCAGGTTCGATGCATTAACAATGTAAGCTGATGTATTAAACAATGTAAGCTGATGTATTAACAATGCAAGCTGATGCATTAACAATGCAAGCTGATGCATTAACAATGCAAGCTGATGTATTAACAATGCAAGCTGATGCATTAACAATGCAAGCTGATGCATTAACAATGCACCGACTTGCGTTTATATAGGACGGCGATGCAAATACTAAACCGCAAGATGTTTTAGTTAAGACTTACGCAGGGAGCATCTCATAATAAAAAATGACTGTTAAAAAATGTTTAAGTAACACTCTATTACCCAGTTTCTAGAGAATATGAGTATGGGTATCTTCTACAAACATCAAGGGACAACAGGTGTATAAGCTGTCGAACATTTAACTTGCATATTAGCTAAAAGTAAAACTCTTGTGGGGTGGGCATCCTATTCGTCCTAATTATGCAAACTAAAAGTACATCAGCTTACCATTCGATTGCATGCTCAGGTAAGCAATGTCAAAGGACAAGCCGTGGAAGCATCTATGCCTGTCACAGTTGCGTAAGTTCCAAATCAATTTATATTTTTAATTGCTTATGCGTCCTCGCCAAGAAATTACGGATATGTTTTCGACATTCGCGCAGTTGGAGGCTGGCAGATTCAGCAAATGGTTGACTGATCCCAAACTGTATAGAAGTATCCAAAATCACTTGGAGCGTTCGTCATCAGCACTGAAATCAGAAAACTTTTGGGCGCTTTACTGGTATAAGCAATGGCGTTCTGGGTTCAATAACCTTGCCAGAATGCATTTGTTAGCTTATTTACAAGAACCATGTTACTGGGTTGCTTCAAAAACAGTTGATAAATTTACTCTCAGCCAATACGGTTTAGCTGATTACTTCCAAATGGCGATCGCTGAAGTCGAAACAATTCTTAAAGACTTCAACCCTGAAAAATGCTCTAGTTTAAAAGCCTACGCCATTATGGCAATGCCCAGTCGACTGAGAGATATTTTACGCCAACGCAAGGAAGCTGATCTTTGCACCAACTGGGCATTGTTACGCAAAGTGAGCAAAAAGCTGCTCTTAGAAGCTCTTAGTGAAGCTGGATTATCACAAAGCGCAATTGCTCAATATCGCTTAGCTTGGACTTGTTTCAAACAACTATACATCCAAAAGCAACCAGGAGCTACCAGTCAGTTACCAGAACCGAATCGTCAACTTTGGGAAGCGATTGCCAACCTCTACAACCACCAACGCCTTAGCCAACTCACTCAACCTACTCTCGCATGCAACGCACAGACAATTGAACAGTGGTTAACCCAAACAGCTCTCTACGTGCGTGCTTATCTGTTTCCACCTGTGAAATCTCTAAATACCTTCAAGCAAGATGATGACACGACAGTAACGTTTGATTTGCCAGACCCATCCTCTGACTCACCAATGGCTAATATGATAGCCGAAGAGGATGTCCAAAATCGACAAAACCAAATATCTCAGATGTCTGCTGTATTGTTAAAAGCTTTACATACCCTTGATGTACAGTCCCAAAAAGTACTTAAGCTTTACTACCAACAGGGACTCACTCAGCAGCAGATTATGCAACAGTTGCAGATGAGTCAGTCCACAGTGTCTCGCAAACTGGTTAAAGGTAGAGAATCAATACTTGCAGCACTTGTTAAGTGGAGCCAGGATTTGAATATTTCTGTTAATTCCAACCAAATTAAAGATATGAGTCTTGCTTTGGAAGAATGGTTGAGCAACCAGTATGGTGAGTATAACATGATTATGTAAGGTAATAAAAATGACTTGCGCGTTTGCAGATTCAAGAGAATGGTTGTTAGAAATATCACCAACAATTCAGGCGCAATCCTGGCAGCAAAGCCAGGTTTATGCCACGCCTAGTAGTCGTTGGTGCGCTTACATAAATCAAATTTGCCTTTATGCCTTCTTGAATTGGATCTCAACTGAAGATTTTCCCAGCGCGAATGTTTGGTACAGTTCCCCTGGTACGTCAGCTTTTTGGGAATTTGTCAATGGCACAGCAATTTTATTAGAGGGGAGGCGAGTCGTGTTGATCCCCAGTGAGGCAATTGATGATAGCGAGTTAGAAGTCCCTCAGGAATGGGTAGATATTCCCAGTTGGGCAGCAGACTACTATTTAGCAGTGCAAGTTAAACCAGATGGCGAGTGGGTGCGAATTTGGGGTTACACAACCCATGAAGAACTGAAATCTCTGGCTCACTATGACTCAGTGGATAGGACTTATTGTATAGATGCACGGCATTTGACAAAAGACCTCAATGCTTTCTCTTTAAGCTACCAATTTTGTGGAGGAGAGGAAATGAAAGCTGCTATAGCTCCATTACCACAATTATCCACCGAGCAAGCAGAAAATCTTGTGCAACGGTTAGGCAATTCCTCTGTGACTTTCCCTAGATTAGCGGTGCCATTTACAACCTGGGGAGCGTTACTAGAGAATGAGCAGTGGCGGCAGCGCTTGTACCAACAACGGCAGCAGTCACAATCTTCACAAGTGCGAGTGAATCTCAGTCGTTGGCTGGAAGGTATATATGATAATGCTTGGGAAGCAATAGAGACATTTTTGCTTTTCAATTCTAGTAGTCTAGCTTTTCATTTTAGGAGTAGCTCTGCGTTAAGTGTTGGTAGTATCAAACGAGCCAAGCTGATTGACTTGGGAATGGAAATAGAGTCTCAAAAAGTGGTGCTATTAGTTGCCTTCATACCAGAGTCTAGCCAACAAGTTAGTATTCGCGTGCAACTTCATCCGACGGGTGGAGAATCTTACTTACCTGTTAATATCAAGTTAGCTTTGCTTTTAGAGTCAGGGGAAATCATTCAACAAGTGCAAGCAAGAGAACAAGATAACTACATACAATTGAAACGCTTTGATGGAGAAGTAGGAGAATGTTTTAGCATTCAAGTTACTTTTGATAGTTGCCGGATAACAGAGAATTTTGTTATTTAGTCATTAGTCATTATATTATGTTCGGATGAACACTTATAAAAAACGAAGAACCTCACCCCGCCCTTCGGGCACCCCTCTCCTTAATAAGGAGAGGGGATGGGGGTGAGGTCTTTTTATTGTAAGTAATCAAAAGAACTTGATATTAGTCATTAGTCAGAACGTTAATGACAAATGGTTGCTAGACAAATAAGAACTAAGTAAGTCGGTGAAAATAAATCTAACTATGTAACAGAAAGTAAAGTTCTTCAAACCCCTGTGATTGCTTCGTTCCACTCCGTTTCACTCGCAATGACATAGTGTGAATTATTTACGTCTTCTACTTAAGTAGAACAACTAAATTAAACGTAAAATGTCATTGCGACCGAAACGCAGTGGAGGGAAGCAATCTCATCAAATGGGATTTTAAGTTTTTTAAGGTTGAACTAAGTAACAACTCACAACTAACAAATAACAAATGAGTAAGCTAGTCGTCTTCAGCTTGTTCGGAGGAGACTTAAATCAAGGATTTGCTGTTGTCACGGCTCAACTGTGGCATGATAATCAATTTTTTAAAATAACAGGGAGTCTGCCAGCAGTACCAGAACTCAACAAACTCTACAGAAGATGGCAGTTACTCTACGAAGCTGTCCATGAACGTTTGGATAGCAATCAACGTATAAAAGTGCATTCACAAGATATTACTAATATTTCTGTGAATGACTTCGATGATGTGTGTCATCAGTTACAAGCACATATCAATGCTTGGTTGAAATCTGAATCCTTCCAGAATATTGAACGGCAGTTAAGAACTCTACTCAGTCGAGATGATGAAATTAGAGTTATTATTGAAACAAATATAGCTTTCCTACATCAGTTACCTTGGCATCTGTGGGATTTTTTTGAGGATTACCCGAAAGCAGAATTAGCTTTGAGCAGTCATGAGTATGCATCTGTTCAGGTAGTGCGAAATTCTTCCACAGTTCAAGTCAATATTTTAGCAATCCTAGGTAACAGTTTTGGTATTGATATTGATAAAGACCGCTCTTTGTTGCAAGGTTTAACAGATGCTCAAACCACGTTTCTTGTCGAACCAACACGGAAAGAGCTTGATGAGCAACTGTGGAATCAGGATTGGGATATTCTGTTTTTTGCAGGACATAGCGCTAGTATTGCAGATGGAGAGTTCGGGAAAATTTACATTAATCAAAGCGAGAGTTTAACAATTTCCCAGTTGAAAAATGCACTGAAAACAGCAATTACACGCGGTTTAAAACTGGCAATTTTCAACTCCTGTGATGGAATTGGTTTGGCACGAAATTTGGCTGATTTGAACATTCCCCAAATGATTGTGATGCGGGAAGGGGTACCAGATTTCGTCGCACAGGAGTTTTTAAAAAACTTTCTTGTCGCCTTTGCGGATGGAAAGCCATTTTATCTGGCTGTACGAGAAGCGCGGGAAAGACTTCAGGGATTAGAAAATGACTTCCCTTGTGCTAGTTGGTTACCAGTGATTTGCCAGAATCCTACTTTTGAGCCGCTGACTTGGCAAGAACTGTGCGGTGGTTGGGGTGACACCGAGACTCGCGGCGAAGTTTCGACTCAGAGCACAATTTCGACCACAAAGACGAAAAGCAGAATTTCGACTCGAAAGTGTAAACTTTGGACTGTACTACTTAGTAGTGTTATTGTGACTCTTTCAACAATAGGTCTGAGATACTTGGGGCTTTTTGAAAAACTCGAACTGCAAATCTTTGACCAAATGCTACTCCTGCAACCAGAGGAAGATTTAGATCCAAGGTTGCTCGTTGTTGAAATCACCGAAAAAGATATTCAATCCCGACAAGAGACGACTCAAGGACTGAAATCGATTTCTGATAGTACGTTAGCTAAACTACTCAACAAATTACAAAAGTCTCAACCGCGAGTTATTGGATTAGATATTTATAGAGATTTTGCTGATACCCCAAATAAGTCAAAGCCGATACAACTCTCCACTGAACTGAGCAAAGAAAATGTGGTAGTTGTCTGTAAAGGCAGAGATCGTAAACACGACTCCCAAGGTGTTAAACCTCCGAAAGAAGTACCTGAAGAACGTCAGGGTTTTACCGATGCAATTCAGGATTCAGATGGTATCGTCCGTCGCCAAATTTTGATGATGGCACAAGAGCCTTCGTCTCCCTGTACAACGCCTTACTCACTCTCGTTGCAATTAGCTGCTCGTTACTTATTTTACGAAAATATTAAACCTGATTTAAATGAAGATGATGTACAGTTTGGCTCTAAAGTATTTAAACGCTTAAAACCAGGTCGCAGTGGTGCCTATCAACAAGGAGTTGATTTAGGCGGAATTCAAATACTTGTTCATTACCGTAATGCAGATTATCAAAGAGTTTCTCTTGAAGATGTATTAAATAATAAAGTTAACCTTGATTTGTTCAAAGATAAAGTTGTTCTCATAGGAGTGACAGCTAACACCATTAGCGATACTTGGTCAACTCCCTACTCTGCTGCACAGCAACCTTACCAGGAAACACCAGGCATATTTATACAAGCGCAAATGGTCAGCCAAATTTTGAGTGCAGTTTTAGACGAACGTCCAATTCTTGGGGTTTTGCCTTTCTGGTGCGATATTCTCTGGATATGGGGATGGTCGAGTGTGTCTGGTTTGATTGTTTGGCGCGTTCGTCGTTCGCTACTCAATAAGGGATGCGCCATGTTTGCGATAGTTATCATTTTATATGGAGTTTGTGCGATCGCCGAAGGCGGGGCTTTGCCCAATGCCCAAAGGGCACGCTACGCGAACGCGCTTTGGGCGGCTCCTTTTGCGAGCATCGCTCTTTTCAAACAAGGGGTATGGTTACCATTTATTCCGTCAGCTTTTGTTGTGGTTATAAGCGGTGTTGTTGTGTTGTTTGTTCAACGCCGTCAGGAATTTCCTACACTCCTTGAAGGGAGTGTGCAAAATCCGCCAAAACTTGATCAAACAAGGTAGTATTTACTTTGTGTAAATAATATAGTCAGCATTTATATAACTAGCGAACAAATATCCAGAAAGAATCGTTTTTTGTGCATAAGTTGATTTTGCTGACACCTATACCTGTAAATCGAGGATTCACTCGCTAAATATCCTTTTTTATAGGAGAGTGTAATGTCCGGAGTATCTAAACGTTTGTACTGGTGGCAAGGTCTAGGAATTGTGATTGGGAGTGCAATAGCCTTATATACAAATAGCTCGATTGCTCAAATGACGCCAGATGGCACTCTGCCAAATAATTCCAATGTGAGATTAGAGGGTAATACCAGCATTATCTCAGGTGGAACAACAAGAGGCGCTAATCTGTTCCACAGCTTTAGAGAGTTTTCTGTTCCCAGTGGCGAGGAAGCTTTCTTCAATAATGCACTCGATATTCAAAACATTCTCACACGAGTCACTGGCTCAGGCGTTTCAAACATTGATGGGTTGATTCGTACCTTGGGTACAGCAAACCTGTTTCTAATCAATCCCAATGGGATTATTTTTGGTAAAAATGCCAGTTTGAACATCGGCGGTTCGTTTGTCGGCACAACAGCGAATGCCATAGGGTTTGGCAATCTGGGATTTTTCAGTGCCTCGAATCCAGAAGCACCTTCACCTTTGTTAACAGTAAATCCGAATGCCTTATTATTCAATCAAATTGCTGCTGCACCGATTCAAAATAGTTCGACTGCATCAGCAGGAGCTACTCCTGGTGGCGAGGATGCACTTGGTTTACGTGTCCCAGATGGAAAGAGTTTGCTTCTAGTAGGCGGCAATGTCAACATGGATGGTGGAATATTAAATGCTTTTGGTGGACGAGTCTCCTTAGGTGGGTTAGCTAGTGCGGGAACAGTTGGGTTGAATGGGGATGGTAATAATCTGAATTTGAGTTTTCCCAATGGTGTAGAAAGAAGCGATGTTTTCCTTAGCAATGGCGCGCAAGTAAATGTAACTGCTGGTGATGGTGGTAGTATTGCGGTTAATGCCCGGAATTTAGAGATGACGGGAAAGAGTATCCTGTTTGCAGGCATAGACAGTGGACTGGGTTCTGGTAATAGTCAGGCGGGAAATATTGAGGTTCATGCCACTGAAGCAATAAAGCTTAACAATGAAAGTTCCATTAATAATCAAGTACTAGCACAAGCAAATGGACAGGGAGGCGATGTCAATATCAGTGCTAGCACCTTGCGTTTTGAGGGTGGGGCATATGTAAGTACTGCTACATATGGTGCGGGCAAAGGCGGAAATTTGAGCGTTGATGCCCAAGATGTGCAACTGATTGGTACAACCGCTAATCATGAATTTGCCAGTGGCTTGTTTACTTCTGCATATTCAACAGGGGATGCGGGTAATTTGACGATCAAAACTAATACCTTGCTAGTACGAGATGGGGCACAGGTTGGTGCTGGTACATTTGGTGCGGGTAAGGGGGGAAATTTGAGGATTGATGCCCAAGATGTGCAAACCATTGGTACAACCGCCGATGGTTTTTATAGCAGTGGCTTGTTTACTTCTACATCTTCAAGAGGAAGAGGAACAGGGGATGCGGGTAATTTGACAATTAAAACTAATACCTTGCTAGTACGAGATGGGGCAGGGGTAGGTACTGATACATATGGTGCGGGCAAAGGCGGAAATTTGAGCGTTGATGCCCAAGATGTGCAAGTGATTGGTACAGACGCCTATAATTACTTTTTGAGTAACTTGTCCGCAAGCTCAAACTCAACAGGAGATGCGGGCGATATTACGGTCAGAACCAATACCTTACTAGTGCGAGATGGAGCACAGATCAGTGTTGGTACATCAGGCGCAGGTAAAGGAGGAAATTTAAGAGTTAATGCTAAAGATGTGCAAATCATTGGTGTAAACGCCAGTGGTGACTCTTCTAGTGCCTTAAATTCTTCCGCACTGGGGGACTCCTCAACAGGGGATGCGGGTGATATAACGGTCAAAACTAATACCTTGCTAGTGCGAGATGGGGGACTGGTAGGTACTGGTACATTTGGTGCGGGCAAGGGGGGTTCTTTAAGCGTTGATGCCCACGATGTGCAAATTATTGGTACAAGCGCTAATGGTCAGTTTGGCAGTGGCTTGTTTGCTTCTGCACAGCCAAACTCAACAGGGAATGCGGGTGATCTTACGGTCCGATCTAATACCTTGCTAGTGCAAGATGGGGCATTCGTAACCGTGCAGAGTCGCGGAACAGGAAGGGCAGGCAACATGACATTAAATGCCCGCTCTATCCGTTTAAACAACGATGGCTCACTCACCGCCAATACACGCAGCCCCAAAGTTGACCCGAATAGCGAACAAGCGACAATTAACATTAACTCACAAGATTTGCTCATGACTGGCAATAGCAACATCAGAACCAACGCCACAGGAGCAAACGTTTTCGGCGGCAACATCAATATTAATGCCTCGGTCCTGGCTGGCTTTGAAGATAGCAACATCAGCGCCAATTCTGCTGACTTTCGTGGCGGTAATGTCAGAATCAATACTAAAGGTATCTTTGGTCTTCAGTTTCGGGATGCACTCACGCCGGATAGCGACATCACCGCCACAGGGGTAAATAGCGAATCGAGTGGTAATGTGCAAATTAATGTACTTGATATTGACCCCACTAGCGGCTTAATCGAACTCCCAATTAATCTCGTTGATGTCTCCCAACAAATTTCCACCGCCTGCACTCCTGGAAGTCGGCAATTCCAGAGTTCCTTTGTGTCAACAGGACGCGGCGGACTACCCATGAGTCCCACTGAACCATTACAAGATACAAGCACTCTATCAGCCTGGGTGAGATTAAGACCAAAACCAGCAAACTCAGCTAAAACAACAATTTCGCCACAGCTAACAGCAGTGTCAAATACGACCAAAGTTGCTGCGGCGACTCCAATTGTGGAAGCGACTGCTTGGGTAGTTGATCGCAATGGAAACATAGAACTCGTGGCGCAAGCTCCCCAAGTTACTCCTCACAGTTCTTGGCAAACTCCTGCTTCTTGTCCTGTGTCTCAGAGGGTGTTTATAAAATAAATTTGTCATTCTGTAGACGCTTTGCGGCTTCCCGCAGGGTGTGAAGTGAAACGGAACGTTCGCCTTGGCGCGGCGAAGCCTCAGAATCTACATTTTGCACCGTAGTTGAGAGATGCTTCACTACGCTATCAGTTCCTTCGCTTCGCTCAGGACTCAGCATGACAAATCAAGGTTTTTACCGAATTTATAAACACGCTCTCAGTAGGAGACTTCCGATAACTCGACTATAGCACCTCAGAGAAGTTGAACCTTACTATCATTTCGAGCTCTTCTCTCTCTTGAGAAAGCACATGGTACAGATCCCAACTCTGTTGAAGGTTTAACCAAAACTCCGAACTATTCCCGAAAAACTTCTCCAGGCGTAACGCGGTACTCGGAGTGATCCCACGCTTCCCATTTACTATCTCATTAATCCGCTGATAAGGGACATGAATTGCATCAGCAAGCTCACGTTGCGATACTCCCATTGGTTCTAGGAAATCCCTAAGTAAGATTTCTCCTGGGTGTGTGGGAGGACGATTTTTAGGAACTCTCATCTGTTGCACTATCCCTCATGGTAATCTACAATCTCAACTTCTAACGCACCGATTGGTGTCCACTCAAAGCAGATTCGATATTGGTCATTGATGCGAATACTATGTTGACCTTCCCGCTCATCTTGTAATGCTTTTAACCTATTGCCTGGTGATACGCTCAAATCATCCAAAGACACTGCGGCATTGAGTTGGTCTAGTTTTCTTCGTGCCACAGACCAGAGATTTATAGGACATGTTGTTCGAGCTGCTTTTGTATCGTTGCCATCAAAAACATCTTCAGTGCCTTTGTCTTTAAATGAAATGATCATATAAGCATAATGACACGGATATCATGCTAAAAGCAACAAAAATGCTGTAACCTTTCCTGTATCTCAGTAAGGTGTGAAATATGCAAAAACTTCAACTGACCAAACGACTCATTAGATTTGCGGTAACGAATGTAGTCCTATTTACTCTTGCTTTTTCCCTAACTATTATCCCCAGCACATTCGCCAGACAACCCCAGACAAATTCACCTGCCGGATTCCACACCCAAACTACCAAACCTTCAACCACAACACCACAGCAACTTGTCTCTCAAGGAGAAGCGCTTTATCAAGCAGGACGCTTTGCTGAAGCTGTAACTGTTCTACAACAAGCTGTCCACATCTATCAGCGACAAGAAGATAACCTCGCACAAGCTGCAGCACTAACGAACCTCTCTCTAGCGTTTGAGCAACTCGGCTCATGGAAAGAAGCGTCAAAAGCTATTAATACCAGCTTAAATTTACTAGGCTGGGACAACACAAATCAAAAGTTAAATGTCAACAATCCAAAGTCAGAATTGCTAGAAGTTCTAGCACAAACTCTAGAGATTCAAGGTGGACTGCAACTTTCACAGGGACAGCCAGATGTATCTTTGAAAACATCACAGCAAGCAGAGGAAATCTGGAAGCGCTTAGGTAAACAATACAATATTAGAGTGACACGCAGCCGTATCAACTCTGCACAAGCTCTACGAGTTTCTGGTTTTTACCACCGTAGCTTAGACATATTGAATGAAGTCTCCCAGCAGTTACAAACCCAACCTGACTCACTTGAAAAAGTGACTGCTTTGCGCTCCCTTGGTAATGCCCAGCAACAATTAGGTGAGTTAGAACAATCCCAGAAAAATTTACAACAAAGCTTAGAAATTGCTCAACGTCTGCAACTGCCCCAAGAAATTAGTCTGACAGAATTTTCTCTAGGTAATACTGCCAGAGCTTTAGGTAATATAAAAAATGCGATCGCTCATTATGAAAATGCGGCTTTAATTGCGCCAAACCCACTCACCAAAGTTCAAGCCCAAATCAATCAACTCAGCTTGCTTGTCGAGAATAAGAATACAGCAGATTTAGAACGACGGGATGCAACGTCTCTATTAATCCCCACAATCCAATCTCAATTAGCAACTCTGCCTACCACTCAAGCTGGTATCTATGCACGTATCAACTTTGCTCGCACCATAAGCAAAATTGGTGACAAAAAAAACATCGCCGAAATTTTAGCAAGCAGCGTTCAACAAGCCAAAACCATAGGTGACGAGCGTGCTCAATCCTATGCACTTGGCAGTTTAGCAGAAGTCTACGAGCAAAACAATCAATGGCAAGAAGCACAGAATTTGACGCAGCAAGCATTGTTTATCGCTCAAAAAATCGATGCTTCAGAGATAGCTTATCGTTGGGAGTGGCAGTTGGGACGCCTGCTCAAAGCACAGGGAAATATTGAGGGAGCCATAGCTGCTTACGATACTGCAGTCGCAACACTTCAGTCTCTCCGCAGCGATTTAGTTGCAGTCAACCGAGAGGTACAGTTCAATTTTCGTGATAGCGTAGAACCTATTTATCGGCAGTCAGTAGAACTGCTTTTACAACAGAAAGGACAAGGAAAGCCTGATTTAGATAAAGTCCGCAAGCGAATTGAAGCCTTGCAACTAGCAGAACTAGATAATTTTTTCCGGGAAGCTTGCTTAAGTAACCAATTTGTGGTATTGGACAAAGTGGTAGACCGTGATAATCCTAATACTGCCATTTTTTACCCGATTATTCTAGATAATCAGTTAGAAGTTATCCTCAAACTTCCCAACCAACCGTTGATACGTAAAACTTCTGTGGTGAGCACTCAGGAGGTAGAGCAAGTCATTACACAAATGCGAGAGACGATAGTCGAACCTGATGCTAGTAAAAAATTTCAAGCAGTTTCCCAGCAGTTATATGACTGGTTAATGAAACCAGTTGAAGGTGAACTCAAAAATGCAGGAGTGAATACTCTAGTCTTTATCCCAGATGGGTCACTGCGAAACATTCCAATATCTGCATTGTATGATGGCAAAGAGTATTTAGTCCAGAAGTACGCTGTAGCCATTAGCCCAGGATTGCAACTGTTTACCCCCAAATCTCTAGCACAGGAAAGATTAAATGCTCTTGCTGGAGGACTCTCGCAACCACCCAAAAACGAAAAGTTTGCACCGCTTCCCAACGTTAAGGTTGAACTGAAATTAATTGAGAAATCGGGCATATCAACAACGACATTATTGGATGACAATTTCAAGAGTACAACTTTAGGAAAAACCATCAACTCCCAACCTTTTAGAGTCGTTCACCTAGCAACTCACGGACAATTTAGCTCTAAAGCAAAAGACACTTTCATCTTAGCAGCCGATAAACGCATTTATGTGGGAGAATTAGATAGTTTGCTCAAAAGTAGAGAGCAAAAACGAACAGAGCCAGTTGAATTACTTGTTCTGAGTGCTTGCGAAACAGCAGCAGGAGATAACCGTGCTGCATTGGGATTAGCGGGAGTTGCCATTCGAGCTGGAGCGCGGAGTACTTTAGCGTCCCTATGGCAGATTGGTGATAACTCCACAGCTTTGTTTATTGATGAATTCTACCGTCAGTTAACAGCTGGCAAAACCACGGCAGAAGCTTTACGCTTTGCTCAATTAAAACTCCTGGAGGGTTTGGAATACACTCGTCCTCTTTACTGGGCACCTTATGTGTTAGTTGGTAATTGGTTGTAGAGATTTTGACTTGATATCAAGTTCGCCCAATTACTTACAATAAAAAGACCTCACCCCCATCCCCCCTAATGGAAGTACAGCTTTCTTCAATTTGGTGAATTCACCAGAGGAGCTGTAGCAACATTATCCAAATTGGCAGATCGCAGTAAACTCTGCCAATCTTGAGCAACAGATGCATCATTAGGATTCTTCTGGCGCAGTTGTGCCAGCATAGTCAGAGAATCAAACCAAATACCATTAGCCGCATAGATTGCAACCTTTTGTCGGGGATCAACTGCTGCTTGTAACTGCTGCACGACACGAGAATCCAAATTAACTCTCTGAATATCTCCTTCTACATAAATAGGAACATTCGCTGTCTGTTGCTGAGTGCAACGGACTTTTAAGTACCAGCGATATGTTTTCCCTACTTGCAAGGATGCATCGGATGAGAGAGAAACACCTATGACACCAGGCTTTTGAGGGAGTGAAAGCGCATTTCTATAAATATCGTTTCCCGCATTATCTTGTAAGATAAACTCAGCACTTGAGTTCGCTAAATTTTGAGTATAAGAAACATAAAACCAAAACGTTGGTCGTTCAGAGGTGGTTAGTCCCTCTACAATCCCCGAAATTGATTTGTCTGTCTGTTTGCTAACCTTTTGCTCCTCTCGCAACGGTACTAAGGCTGTGAGTGCAGTTGGAACAGCAGGACAATTATTCCGGCTACCCATTCCTACTCTACGCCCAGATACAGGACTTAAACGTGCGGGTGTTTTTGGGAAAACAAAAACTGGTCGAGAAGCACCTTGTGGAGGTGAAGTCCCACCTCTGGTTGGTTGTACAGGCTGCTTGGTCGTTGCTGGTTGTTTAGTTTGGGCTGTTACCTTTGCTGGATAATAGGTGACACTGCTCAAAATCAGAGCGATGGTTAGTATCCATTTCATTGACTTCACAGGGTACGTACAGTTCCTGATTGCGGCTATTGTTATCATAAATCAAGCCCACCGCATTCGCGCTCTTTGCGCTTAACTTTTGGACTTTGGACAAAAGAAGTTAATTCGCGAGTATGACTCGCGAATTAAAAACTAGGCATCAGAAATTATTCCAGTGATTTTTCAATACTGGGTAAAACAAAGTCAAAACCCTAAAGTCTAAGAAAATTTACGCTGCTTTTTGTTTATCAGGTGTTGATTTTGACGATTTTTTGACGACAGGATGCGGTTGTCGCTTTTGTTGAAGTTGACCTAGAGTTCGACCAGATGATTTTCCTCGTAGTTTGGGTGAAGTTGCAGGTGTACCAATCTCTGAAATAATTCTTTGGAAGTCGCGCTGAACTCCACTTGGAGTTATGATTTTATCATTATTTTGTTTAAAAGATTGCTCCCAAGGTTTAGGTAGATGCTCAGCTAATTCCTTGCCAGTCCATAGCTCAATATAAGCTAAAAGTGTCAATTTTACCCAATTTTCTTCGTGTTTCACATCTGGTGTTTGAAACTCTGCCATTAACAAACGTTGTTTGCCGAATCTAAACATATGTTCAATGTTGGACTTCAATAGCATCAAGACCAATCTCATTGTCAAGAATTTCTGCGGCTTGATGAATCCAGGTATAAGCAACAGTAATTGGAGCGAACAAAGATGCTGTTTGTTCAAGTCCTTTATTCAGAATTTGTTTAAGCTTTATCAAAGGTTTGGGCAACCCCCTTTTTTAGCTACCCGTTCTAGGCTGCCTTCAATCAAACTTAGGCGTTCTTGTAGTTTTAATCCAGACGCATCTAGCGGTGGACGACCATCATTTGTCAAGGAGCCACGTACAGCCAAACAATACCCACGTACAACTTCAGATGTAGGTTCGTCGCAGTCACTAACACTACGTTCAATCTGGCGTATCCCTCGAACATGCTTTTCTATATTTAATTCGGTAACGTTCACAAGATGTATTCTGACAACGGCGGATTTTTAGCAGCAGTTGTACCACTCCTTTAAGGGTTCTCACTAGTCTGCGATTGTTGTACTCATTCCACATCACTTTGCCGCAACTAGGGCAATTCTGTTGCAGGCATTCTAGTACTTCAAACGATGTCGCTTTTGGTTGGGGGCTTTTTCTTGCCATTGACACACCACATATTCTCTGTGTTCCCTAGTTTACTTGAATCTTTGACCCTCTCTAGCAAGTTTTGCGGTTCTAGTTTTTTTTCGTGTTAGGCTCGGTCACTTCCCACATTGACACCATTTGAAGATATTGGTACCCGTTCTCCAGACAAAGGAATCGACCAAGTTGCAGTCTGCTTTGAATCTTTCTCTGGTAACAGTGAAACGATAGAGTAAGAATGACCTATGTTGATCGGTTTGTTGCCTTTTATTGTGTTAGGTTGATAAATATACCCTCGCTCAATTAGAGTTCTAGCATAAGGACGTTTGTAAGGCGTTGTATCAATTGCAAATAAGTAAAAGGGTCGTTGTTCAGCTTGAGGAATTACCTGATAGATGCAATTAAGTAAATCTTTTTTCTGATTTTGCTCTAGCTCCTCTGTATCTTCTGAAACTAGACTACTGGTTTCAAATGATTCTTCAATTGCTTTACAAAGAGCGCTATAATTTCTTCGGAACAAAGGATTTAATGATAACTCCGCAATCGAGTTAGCTTCTTTATTTCCAGCCAGCGCATCGAGCAAATCCATGATGCTGTCACGACGTGCTCCAAAAAAGTTGTAAAGTTTTTGTCGAAACTCTTGAAATCGCGCTATTAATGGATTGTTATTTAATTGAGACGTAACCATCAGTATTTCCCAAAAGACGCTTTGTCGTTGATATTACTATGTATTTGGGGGACTGGTGGTTGTCCTTTTTTTATGCTTGTGAGTAGTTCGCGTAGATTATACGCGAACTACTCTTTTTTGTCCAAAGTCCAAAATTTTGTGAATTTCCATAATGCCAAAAATCTCAAGGCTGACAATGGCTTGAAGGTGAATGCTAGAAAATCTCATGACAAGTTCAACTTTCTTTTAAATTATGCGGTGTCAATGGAGCCATCGTCAGGAAATGTAAGTCTAAGTGTGGAATACGATAAAATGTATTTTAGCTGCCAAGAGATTCGCTCAATGATTCAGAATTACATTGAAATCTTAAGAGGCTGTTTCTAAAGAAATGTAAAGTGAGTGAGCTGAACTAAGCGATCGCTGAAGATTGTGCTAGTCGTTTTAACATCAAACGAATCATAACCGTGTAAATCATAGACTCGCTCGCTCTAGGGTAGAGCAGTTCGCGAATAACTTTCGCGAACCAAATCGAGAGAAAAATCATTAGATGATTTCAGGTATTGTTCTTACCAGGTGTGAATGGCATGACTTTTTATGAAAATATTAGAAACCAACCCGTACTCTCGTTGTGACTTTAGAGACAAACGCCTAACTCGAAGAGCGGTATCGATTGCGGAGTGTTTATCTGTAAAATATGGTCAACCGTTGTCCAAAATATTTAAAAGTCAGTAGACCGAAAAGTTTTGCGAGCGTCAAGAAATAGTAACCTGTGATACAGTTTTCTTTTGAACTCAAAAGAGTTGATTGTTTTTGACGAGTCATAAAGGAAACTTATGAATCAACCTCCAGAATCAACCATTAATTTCAGTCAGTCCAGTGCGGGCTAATTCATCCACCGTTTCCATGTGTGCCTGAGCCGTCTGTGGTTTCTTTGTCATTAGCTCTATCGCTGTTCCGTTATGCAGCACAATGCCTGTAAAGGCTTGCGCTAACGTATCGTGTATTTCTCGTGCCATCCGGTTGCGTTCTTCCAAAATCGAAGCTTCCTCGGCACGTTTGCGTTCACGCAGTGCAGCGTTTCGCTGTTCGCCAATATCTGTAATCAGACCGTAGTATCCTTTCACCTGAGCGTTGGAATCAAAATCAGGAATGAAGGTCGCACTAATGTATTTTTTGCCAAATGGATAGGGAATTTCTGCCTCATAAGTGGTAACCTGCCCTGCCAGTGTCTGATTAATATGCGGTTCAGCAATTTGATAAGCCGCCTCACCCAGGATTTCGCGGACAGACTTGCCCAGAATTTCATCTTGGCTACAACTAAACCAAACCTCATAGGTATGATTGACAAACCGATAGTGCTGATTTATGTCCACGTAACAGATGCAAACAGGTAGAGCGTCGGCGATCAGTCGTAACTCTTGTTCTCGCTCGCGCAGTGCGGCTTCTGCTCGCTTGCGATCGCTAATATCCGCAATAACCCCTTCCACGCATCCATCGGCTGCATTTAGACGAGAGGAGTAAAGTGCCCAAAACACTGTGCCGTCTCGTTTTCGCATCTGCACTTCAAAGTTTTGCACTTCGCCCTGACGCTTCAGCAATTCAATGGCTTGTTGGTGATCGCCTGGATTCGCATAAAAGTCTGTGCTGCATTCGATGCCGATTATCTCATCAGGCGGATTAAAACCAAGCAGATTCGCGAGGCGTTGATTGGCATCGAGCATTAATCTATCAGAGAAGCGGGTGCGGAAGATGCCGACCTGTGAGTTTTCAAAGATGTTGCGGAACTTGGTTTCACTGCGCTGTAATGCATCTTCTGCTTGTTTGCGCTGGGTGATGTCATTACCAACCGATAAAATTTCAACTAAATCTCCCCGTTCATTCAAAATTGCTTGATTCGACCAGGCAACCCAAACCCGTCTGCCGTCTCGGCACAGGTTTTCATTCTCCATTTGCAGGTAAGAGTTAGGGTCGAGACCGTTGTAATATACATCGTGGATGAATTGTTTGAGATTGCGTCCAGAGGTTTCGATTTCTGGAACGATGGTTTCGAGTAAGGTACGCCCTAAAATCTGATGTTTCTCATAGCCAAAAAATCTCAGCCCATAATCGTTCAGGTATTGAATCCGCCCTTGTGCATCACAGCGAAGAATGATTGAGTTTGCAGTTTGCACCAAGTTGCGATAATTCGCTTCACTTTTTTGTAACGCAGCCGTTCGTTCTACGACCTGTTGCTCTAAAGTACGGTTATAGTCAGCTAGTAATTTCTCGGCTTGTTTGCGCTCGGTAATGTCTTGAAAAGCTGCGATCGCATAAACTACATTGCCCCGTTCGTCATAAACTGGAGTTCCCCACACCTCGACTGGAATTTTGGCGTTGTTTTGGCGAATTTCTATGTCGTCAGCCCTAGTGTGTTCACCGCTCAATGCCCGCACGATCGGCATTTTCTCAGTCGGATAGGGTCGATCCGTTCCCGCTAAATAAATTTGATAAACCTCTGCAAGTCGATCCGGTGTCACCTCAGAATCGATTCCTTTACCCAATAGCTGAATTGCCCGTTGATTCAAGTAGGATAGACGACTCGCCGCATCTACCACTCCAATTCCCACTGGGATAGCTTCAAGAAATTGAGTCATCTTGCTTTTGCTAGCGTGCAGCTTTGAGTAGAGTTTAGCATTTTCGATCGCAATAGCTGCTGAGTCGATAATAAATGCAAAACTTGCGCTCGCTCTGGTGTAAATGCTCCAACTGCTAATTGATTTTCTAAATACAACACGCCAACCAGCTTAGTCTGATTGAGCAGTGGTAAACAGAAAATAGATTTGGTTTGGTGCTGTTGAATGTATGGTTCATGAATAAAATACCTTCGCGAGTCGCATCATTTAAGATAATAGTTTCATGAGTCCGAATTACATAATTAATAATTGATTCAGGCAGGCGATTTATAATCGGAACGGATTGCAGCACTTGTGTAGTGTAGACATTCTCATCATCACTATCATTTAGTTGACCAGTTGCTTCAATTACCCATTCTCCTGCGTTTTCCAAAATTAGAAATCCGGTTTGAGCGCCAGCATTCTGAATTAGAACCTGCACTAAGGAACGAAGCAACTGCTCTAGTTCAATTTCACGAGAAATCGCCTGAGATGCTTTCATTACCGCTTTTAGTATTCAATCGTTCTGCCAAGCCCAGAGCCAATTGACCAAATTTATAACCTCGTTCAATGTCTCGAAAAACTCCACATAGAGTAAGCCCGTAGCCAACATAACCCAGTAGTGACCAGATAGCATTGCCGTAGCAGATTGATAAATTTACCATTTGGGCTAGGGAACGCACGGTGTCAATATTGCGATGTAGCGTCTCGGCAATCAATTGACTTAACGGTTCTAGCGTTAAGGGTGCTAAAGTAATCTCCTGAAGCACTACTCCTTGTTTTCTGAGTTTCTCTAGTGTCAATACCAATGGATGCGTTGGAGTCACTTCATTATCTCGGTAGGCTCCAATCAAAAATAGATACTGGGTTTGCTCGTCGAGTAATATTAGCTCGATTAACTTCAGTGTGGCTGAGTCGATCCACTGTAAATCGTCTAAGAAAATTGCCAGGGGGTGTTCTTTTGAACAAAAACACCCGCACAAAATTTTGAAAGATTCGATTGAAGCGATTTTGAGCTTGGGTTGCTCCAACAGAGGGTACGGGTGGCTGCTTGCCAATAATTAACTCAACTTCAGGGATAACATCAATGATGATCTGTCCGTTGTTTCCCAATGCCGTAAGCAAACGCGATCGCCACTGTTGCACTTGCTCGTCTGGTTCCGCCAGTAGTTGCAGTACCAATTTTTGCAGGGCATCGACAATCGCGCTGTAGGGAATATTACGCCCAAATTGGTCAAACTTACCAGAAATAAAATAGCCGTGCTTTGCCGTGATGGGTTTATAGAGTTCTTGCACTAATGCTGATTTGCCAATTCCAGCGTAACCAGAAACCAACATCATTTCGACGTTGAATTGAGCATTTTCTCGCTCTCCCCTTGCGGCTACTCTGTCAAATGCCGCTAATAATGCGCCAATTTCTGCTTCTCGTCCGTACAGTTTTTGGGGAATTTGAAATTGCTGGGAAATATCTTGAAGACCTAATTGGATGCGATCAATTCGATCAATTTCTGCTAATTGCCCCGCGCAGCATTCTAAATCCGCTTTGATGCCCCAGGCACTCTGATAGCGATCCTCGGCATTTTTCGCCATCAGTTTCAAAATTATCTCGGAAACAGGTTTGGGAATATTTGAATTGATTTCGTGCGGTGGAAGGGGCTGTTTGGCAATATGGCAATGAACTAGTTCTAGGATGTCGCTGGTGGGAAACGGCAACTGTCCGGTCAAAAGTTCGTAGAATGTTGTACCCAGCGAGTAAAAATCGGTGCGGTAGTCGAGCATCCGGTTCATGCGTCCGGTTTGCTCTGGAGATAAGTAGGCAAGGGTTCCTTCTAAAAGATGAAGACTTTTAAATGTTGGATTGGTGCGGCTGAATCGAGTGGCAATCCCAAAATCAATCATTTTGACAACGCCAGTATTTGGATTCAGGACGATGTTGCTAGGATTGATATCTTTATGAATTACATTAGCGGCATGGATTTTGCCTAGAATGTCAGTAATGGTGATCGCCAGCGAAAGAAAATTCGATAAGGGCATGGGGTAAAAGTCGGATTGCTGCTGCAAGCGTTCTAAAGACTCGCCGCCAAAGTCTTCTAAAAGGATGACGAGCGTGCGCTGATAGTCCTGCTGGCTGTATGCCTTAACTACGCCATCGATGTTGAGGGAATGGGTAATTTCATATTCCTGTCTGTAGCGAGTTAATTCCCCAACAGAAGGATAATCTTGCTTGAGGACTTTAGCGACAACTGCACAGTTATCTTGCTCTCTAATCCCCCGATACACTAGAGTTGCCGAACTTTCATAGATTTTGCTTAAGATGGCAGCTCCAGGTAAGGTAATCATTCAACTCTCTCCCAATGAGTGTGATTAACAACTCTAATAACCCAAGTTGCTAGTTATTAATTCAAGCGATCACTTTGTACAATAAAATCCCCTCCAGGTGTGAAAAACGGAGGGGAATATGCTTAACCCTCTTTTATCACTTTTGGAAGAGAATAATCTGGGATGCTTACAGCGTGTAACTTTTCACTCCCCCCCATAGCGCAGCAACTTAAAGAGCAACGGGAATGAGAGGAGGTAATATTCCTTTGCGGCCCAGAGCAATTACTTGGGCAATGTAATACCAAGGATCGACTTTTCTCAACCGACAGGTTTTACGCACAGTGTTTCTTGAAAGCGCCCCACCGGCGGCGCACCACCCGTTACTGATGTAGAGAAACTTGTATAATGAGAAGTACCCTGACAGTTAAAGCCGAAGTCTCAATAGTGCTTTCAAGCCTGTTTGAAAGCGTGGTTCTGGGCTTTTATGGTTACT
>JAAUSC010000396.1 GCA_012031965.1 Scytonema sp. RU_4_4 | reverse complement strand
ATACCTTGATAACACGATAACGACCCCTCAACAGAGGAATCAATGGTGTATCACAACTTTGACATTGTTGATTACCATCTGGATTTACAGGATTCGGACAATCGGGATTCAGGCAGCAAAGCATACTGGGAATCCATTTGCAGCTTGAGTATATTTTTAAGGTTAAACGATGACGTATATTTCTGCTATCTCTTGTTTGAGTAACATACTCCCGACGCTCACCTTTTAGGTAGAGCGCGGGGCTGCTGCTGCAAAAGCTCACTATCTTACAATCTAAATGATTTCAGGGCATTCTGCTTGAGTGTTATGTTTAGACGTCCTTGTGAGCATTTTTTATGGGGAGCATTTTTTGTGGGCATTTTTGTGGGTATAAATTATACCATGTACATATTTCATCCTTATTTGCATATTCTCCGGATTCTTACCTTACAAATCCTTAGAGTTAAGATTGCCATAGCAACTTGATGGAAAACCGAGGTATCTTAATTAGCAATTTGCTACGTAATTACTATTTCAGCTAGCATAGAATCAACTTCTTCCCCAGCAGCTATGGCGAAAAATTGCTTGCGGATTGCTCATCAAGGCGAGACAATTCAACTATCTTGGCAACGAGGGCAAGCCTCACCCCGTTTTGCTGATACAGTTACATTTGAGCATCCCTTTGATCAGCAAGCGCTTACTGATTTACGCTGGTATCTGGAAAAGTATTTGCGCTTTCCCTATGGACTTGCGCCAGACAAAGCCGCAAAGATAGAGCAAAGGTTGCAGACTTGGGGAGAACAGTTATTTGAATTAGTATTTCGTAGTAGCGAGAAGGCGCGGGAATTTTTTCAAGCGGCTACCTATGATGGATTGCATAACTGCGAACTGGTGATTACTTCCGATGACCCCACAGTGCTAAACTTGCCTTGGGAGTTGCTGTACTCAACAAGCGATCGCCAATTTCTCGCCCCAACTCTAGCTGGCATGTCTCGCAGTCTGAGTGAATATGCTGTACGAGCAGAAATGTCACCACTCCCCCAAGATAAACTCAATATCTTGCTCGTGATTGCTCGTCCCTATGGGGAAAAAGATATTGCTCTGAAAACCATTGCTCGTCCCCTGCTGGATTCCGTATCACAAATTCGCCAAAAAGTCAATATTAAAGTCTTGCGTCCGCCTAGCTTTGAGGAGTTTGAGCGGGAACTAAATAGGAACAAAGGTTTTTATCATATTGTCCATTTTGACGGACATGGCGATTTTGACGCCAATAGCCAGGGATTTCACCATACCTTGGGTGGGTTGGGACAAGGAGTGTTAGTATTTGAGGCTCTTGATGGTTCACCGCAAATTGTCACAGCAGCGCAAATTGCCCAGAATTTAGCAGATTGCGGTGTGCCGATTTTTGTGTTGAACGCTTGCAAATCAGCACAGGAAGGAGAGGCAAAATTTTCCTCCGTGGCTACCCGCTTGGTATCCTTGGGGGCAAAAGGTGTGGTAGCAATGGCTTACAACGTGCAAGCAGAAGCAGCAAAACATTTCATGGGACGGTTATATGGCGAGTTCGTAGCGGGTGCGAGTCTCTCTAACGCAGTAGCAGCAGGGCGTAAAGCAGTTTTAAATCAGCCGCAGCGTCCAAGTCCCAAGGGCGATAAACCTTTGCGAGATTGGTTGGTTCCCGTGTTGTATCAGCAGGAACCTTACACGCCGTTTCTTCCCAAAAATAATATAGATGTTCCCGACATTGACGATTTACTTGTAGAGACATCACATGTAACCTCTCTACATGGGTTTCCAGAAGAAGGTGCTTACGGTTTTATCGGGCGAGATTACGATATTTTGCGGTTAGAGCGGGGATTTCGCCAAAACAATATAGTATTGTTGCAAGGCATGGGCGGCGTAGGCAAAACTGAGTTAGCCTGTGGGTTTGCACGGTGGTTAGAAGAAACTCAGGGACGTGCTGGCAAGATATTTTTTGTGTCCTTTGAACATGGGGCGACGTTGAGTAATGTAGTCAACCAAGTGGGTAGGGAAGTTTGGGGAGATAAGTTTTCTCCGCTTTCCACAGATAAACAACGGTTGGCGGTGTTGAAATATCTCCAAACTCAGCCTTGTTTATTGATTTGGGATAACTTTGAACCAGTCAACGGTTTTCCCACAGGAAATGAACCATTATTGAATGGGGAGGAGAGAAACGAACTCAAGCAGTTTCTTAAAGAATTGCGGGCTGGGAAAACTTGGGTGTTGATTACCAGTCGCCGGGAGGAGACTTGGCTAGATTGTGGTTACACGCTGCTGAATTTGGGTGGTTTGTGGGAACAGGATGTAGAGGAGTTAGCGGCGAAGATTTTGCAAACGGCGGGAGTAGACAGAGCGAAGTTACCCAAAGAGTATTTAGAATTGTTGAAACTGTTGGGCGGACATCCGTTGTCGTTGCGGGTGGTGTTACCGCACCTGAAGACGCAGACACCAGCGCAGTTGATTGAAGCGTTGCGGCGGGGGTTGGATACTTTTAAGGGAGTAGAGGAGGAAGGTAGGGATAAGTCGCTAACGGTGTCGTTGGATTATTCGTTTGCCAAGTTGTCAGAACAGGCGCGACGACATTTACCGTTTTTGGCGTTGTTTTCGGAACGGGTTGATGCACATTGGCTGTATCAGTTCTCAGAAAGTCCTGATAAAGAGTATGGGCAAGCTTATCGGGCGGTGTTTGGGGAGAACTTGCAGAAAGCTGATTGGTTGAAGATTCTTAATCAAGCCGCCGCCGCAGGTATTGTGGAATATTTGTTAAGTGAGACTATCTACAAGATTCACCCTGCATTACCTTGGTATTTGCGCCAGCAGTTAAACACAATGGTGTCATTGCGAGTGGAACGCAGTGGAACGAAGCAATCTCATGATACCGAACAATCTGGCGATTGCTTCGCTTCGCTCGCAATGACAGATACAACTTCACTCACCATGACAGATGAGGAGGTGATTAACGAACTCGAAAAAAAGTTGCTGATTTTCTACGCTTATCTGGCGGATAAATACCGTGAAAAACTCATCAGCAACGCCAAACTGGCAACCTTTGTGCTGCGAGTGGAAGAACCAAACCTGTTGCAAAACCTGCGCCTTGCCGAACAGCAACAGGAATGGGCTTATGCACAGGCAATTCTGCAAGCTTTGGGAGATGTGTATCATCGACC
>JAAUSC010000177.1 GCA_012031965.1 Scytonema sp. RU_4_4 | reverse complement strand
TTCTTCTCGTGATACTGACAACTATAATATCGAGTGGAATTGGTATTTATACGGTACAAAATAATACTAGTAATGTTGGGTCAAAAAAGAGCAGGCTGCGCCAGTAGTAAAAGTAACAACAGTGACAGCCCTAGGACGATTAGAGCCAAAGGGAGAAATCATTAAACTTTCTGCACCAACATCAGCAGAAGGAAGTCGGGTTGAGGAACTGCTCGTCAGGGAAGGAACTCAGGTGAAGCAAGGACAGCTGGTTGCGATTTTGGATAGTCGCGATCGCCTAAGTGCAGCACTAGCAGAAGCACAGGAGCAGGTACGAGTCGCCCAAGCAAATGTTAACAAGATAAAAGCGGGTGCCAAAAAGGGTGAAATTGAAGCGCAAAAAGCAGCTATTGACCGCATCCAAGTAGAACAAGACACGGAAATTCAAGCACAACAAGCAACCATTGCTCGCTTAGAGGCAGAAAAAACACTGAAACAGAAGCACAACAAGCAACCGTTGCTCAATTTCAAGCACAGGTAGACAATGCTCAGGCGGAATACCAACGCTATCAAAGACTGTATCAACAAGGGGCGATCGCTGAATCGGTGTTGGATAGCAAGCGCTTAACTCTTGCTACCGCGCAACAGCAACAAGCCGAAGCAAAAGCAAACCTCAGACGCATTCAAGCATCCAAAGACCAACAACTCGTAGAAGCAAGAGCTAACCTCAAGCGCATTCAGACATCTCGCTTTCAACAACTTAACGAAGGTAAAGCAACCTTAGATAAAATTGCGGAAGTCCGCTTTGTGGATGTTGCAGCCGCACAAGCAGAAGTCAATCGTACCATAGCAGCTGTCAAAAAAGCAGAAGCAAATTTAAGACAAGCTTTTGTGCGATCGCCCCAAGAAGGTGAAATCTTCAAAATTCATACCCGTCCTGGAGAGATAGTGTCCAATGACGGTATTGTCGAGATGGGACAAAACAGTCAAATGTATGCAGTTGTAGAAGTCTACCAAAGTGATATCAACAAAGTGCGTTTGGGGCAACAAGTGCGGCTACTCAGTGATTCCATCGCTGGTGAATTGTTGGGGAGTGTGGATCGCCTTGACTCGAAAGTAGAACGGCAAAATGTTATCAACAGCGACCCCACAAGCAATATTGACTCTAGAATCGTGGAAGTGCATGTAAAACTGGATCAGCCATCTAGCCAGAAAGCAGCTAAATTCTCTAATTTGCAAGTCAAGGCGGTGATTTCACTGTGATTGGACTTATCACCCAGCAAATCCAGCAATTGAGGGGGCGAACACCACTAGGATGGCTGCAACTGACTCACCAAAAAGGTCGCTTTTTAGTGGCGTTAGCAGGAATTGCGTTTGCCGATGTTCTCATGTTCATGCAACTGGGTTTTCAAGCTGCCCTGTTTGACAGTAACACTAGACTGCATCGCAGTATGCAAGCAGACATTTTTTTAGTCAGTCCCCAAGGACGTAACCTGGCATATTTGTCTACATTTCCTCGGCGGCGACTGTTCCAGGCGATGGATATACCAGGAGTGAAGTCAGCGGAGGGAATGTATCTTGGCTTTATTGATTGGAAAAATCCCCAAACGAGTCACAAGACCGGGGTACTCGTGATGGGAATTAATCCCCAAAAGCCAGCTTTTGACTTACCGGACGTTAACCGTCAATTAAATGTTCTCAAATTACCCGATACAGTTTTATTTGATCGTGGTTCAAGAGGAGAATATACCCAAGCAATAGCCCAAATCGATCAAGGAAAATCTGTCACCACCGAAATAGAACGGCGGACACTCACTATTAGTGGCTTATTTAAAGTCGGGGCTTCCTTTATTGCTGATGGTAGTTTGATAACTAGCGACCAAAACTTTTTGCGACTTTTTCCCAGACAAGACGCAAGCAGTGTAAATCTGGGTTTGATTCAGCTACAACCAGGTTATGATCGACAGCAAGTGTCAAATCTTTTAAAATCTCATCTAGGAAGTAATCATGATGTCAAAGTCCTCACAAAAGAGGAATTTGTTCAATTTGAGAAAAACTACTGGCAAACAAATACTGCAATCGGCTTTATCTTTAGCCTAGGTGTAGCAATGGGCTTCATGGTGGGAGTGATTATCGTATATCAAGTCCTTTCCACCGATGTGAATGCACATATGAAAGAATACGCCACCTTCAAAGCAATGGGTTATCGAAACGCCTACTTGTTAGGAGTCGTGTTTGAAGAAGCAATTATTCTGGCAGTATTAGGTTTTATACCTGGCATAACTGTATCTGTGGGACTGTATGCTCTTACCCGGAATGCCACCAATTTACCACTGTTGATGACAATAGCACGAGCCATTCAAGTACAGATACTGACCATGATCATGTGTATGATTTCTGGGCGATCGCCACTCGTAAAGTCCAATCTGCCGATCCAGCTGATATGTTTTAAATTCACGCATTCACGCATTCAAAAGTTTCTACTCATGATAATGATGAATGAGCCTGTGATCTCTATTCAAAATCTCAACCACTACTTTGGTAAAGGTCAACTCCGCAAACAAGTGCTATATGACATCAACTTAGAGATTAACGCCGGTGAAATTATCATTATGACCGGTCCCTCTGGTTCTGGAAAAACGACACTTTTGACCTTGGTGGGTGGGTTGCGTTCTGCGCAGGATGGTAGTTTGCGAGTGTTAGGACGAGAACTCTGTGGTGCGAGTGCAGAACAACTCACACTAACGCGACGCAATAACGGCTATATTTTCCAAGCACACAACCTTCATGGTAGCTTAAGCGCACAGCAAAACGTCAGGATGGGTTTGGAACTGCACAAGGGTATAACTCCAGCACAAATGCAAAGACGCTCAGCCGAGATGCTGGAGTTGGTAGGATTAGGGAATCGTCTCAATTACTACCCAGATGATTTGTCAGGGGGGCAAAAACAACGGGTTGCTATAGCCCGTGCGCTGGTGAGTCACCCCAAAATGGTTCTTGCAGACGAACCCACCGCCGCCCTTGATAGTAAGTCGGGTCGAGATGTGGTGAATCTGATGCACAATCTAGCGAAAGAGCAAGCTTGTACCATCTTGTTAGTAACTCATGATAATCGCATCTTGGATATAGCCGATCGCATTGTCTACATGGAAGACGGTAAGTTAGGAAAAGCTCCTGCTACCGTTGGATAGCTGACATCTTGCACCAGGGTCAAAAACCGGGTTTCTTGAGAATGACACCACTTAAAAAGCTTCACTTTCCGTTGAGAAACCCAGTTTTTTAAGTCTTGTTGAGAATGGTGCAAGATATGGCACTTACAAGAAAAAAAAGACCCAACGCAAGTCCTGCGCCCTCTGGGCGCTTGACGACCTCCACGCGCCAACTCGTACACCAACTAGTTATTGTTAGCGCAGCGTTGCCGAAGGCAATAGGTTGGGTATTTTTTTATTTGGATCTCCCTATGAGCCTCCCACGGGCACGTTTTTCGCTCCCGCAACATATGAAAGAAACATCTTTTTCCCTTACACCCTTACACCCCTACACCCCCTTCGTTGGAAGCTCACGTTTGATGAGGTAAAATCTAGCTTATTGTTAGTCTTGTTACATTTATTTACAAATACATTTCTTTGCATCCTCTCTAGGTGGATTTATCCAAGAAAAAATCGTTCTGATAATCGTCCACAAGAGGTGCAGATGATTTGTACCCATTGACAGAAAGCAGCAGAGTTGTAGATAGCTACATTGAAGTCAAGAAACAAACTGAACTTGAACGAGGGAAAAAATGGAAACTCGTCCTAGCACTGATTTACCACCAATTGCTACAGAATACAACGGCAAAGACCGCAATGCCTTTATTTTTGGTTTGAACCCCCAAGCTGAACTGTGGAACGGTCGCTTAGCAATGATTGGTTTTCTTGCCTACTTACTTTGGGATTTGGCGGGTTACAGTGTCCTGCGTGATGTTCTGCACTTCATTGGTTACTAGTTATTAATTTTCAATCAGATATCATCAACTAAATTTTGGAGAAAAACAATGCAAACACCTGAAACTCGTCCTTCTACTGATTTACCATCAGTTGCTCAAGCTTACAACGGTGTAGACCGCAATGCCTTTATTTTTGGTTTGAACCCCCAAGCTGAACTGTGGAACGGTCGCTTAGCAATGATTGGTTTTCTTGCCTACTTACTTTGGGATTTGGCTGGCTACAGTGTCCTGCGTGATGTTCTGCACTTCATCGGACACTAGTCATAAACTTTGTAGAGACGTAGTATGCTACGTCTCTACACTAAACTTTCCACACTAAACATGGATTAAAATTTCTTTTTTCTGAGTTTATTTCAGGATGTAGTCAACTAAGTATGTGTTCCTTGTCCGACAACAAAAACCGGGTTTTTGGCATTAATGAATCGGTGTTCTAGCTACTCACGAGCGTGACATGATAATAATTCCGGCCATAATCATGCCTAATCCAATCCAATGATTCTGGCTAAAATTTTCTCTAAATAACCAACTACCAGAAATCGCAATCAGAGTAAATCCTATACCAGCAAAAACTGGGTAAGCGGTTGAGACTGGCAACTTTTCTAACGCTTTAGCAAATAGCACCACGTTGATTCCGTAGAATACCAGCCCACCAAGGAACCAAGGAGATAAAAGCAATGATAATAAGCCAGAATCAGTGGATTTTAGGCGCGATTGCTTTAAGAGTAAATTGCCAATACAAGTATTAACAGCAGCAACAAAGACGAAAGTCCAAGCTCCCCAAGAAGAATTCATTTAACAATACCTAACTTATGAAATTTGCCTCAGTATCCACAATAGTTTTTCTTTCACTGGACGACGATGGACTGAATTTGCATTTTCCACGTTAGCCAGTTTTTGTTTGTTCGTTTGGAACCAGTCGTAGCTTTCACGCAACATTTGATTATTGGAATATTTCGGCTTCCAACCTAACTTTAATAAAGGGTCAACGTCAAAATATATCTCCTTATGATAAGTCAGATAATGGAAGGGTGCTAAAGGACTCAAGCCAAACCAGTCTAAAAATCTTAATGTCCCAATTGACGGTCCCACAGGAAGACCTATAACTTTAGAGTCACTTCCAGCATATGCAATCAGATGTTCTAGTGCTTGACGCAATGTATTATAACCATCTGTTCCGACATTATAAGTACCAGGCTTGCCTAAGTCGAGTGCTAACATATAAGCATCCATCAAATCCAGGGGATGAATAAACTGAAATACGTTATGACCATCGCCAATAACGTAAACGTTTCTTCCCTCTTCAATCCACTCAAACAAAATTTGAAAAATACCGAGTCTACCTTCTCCCAAAATAGCTCGTGGGCGGAGTGTAATTATCGGTAAACCAGCTTTTTCGCAAATTTCATCTACGACTAATTCACCAGCGAGTTTAGCTCTTCCGTAAATTTCAATCGGTTTTGGTGGCGTGTCTTGGGTAATTGGGCTTGTTTTGACACCACCAAAAAGAGCACTAGAACTTGTGTGTATAAAACTCTTCACGTCAGCCTTGACTGCTTCTTCAGCGACAATCCGACTACCTTCAACATTCACTTGCCAAAATTTCTTACCAGCTTTCGTCAGCGGATTTAAAGCCGCATTGTGATGTACGATATCTATGCCTTTCATTGCTGCTGCGACACCAGCGCGATCGCAGATATCGCAATTCACAAATTCAATTCCTTTTGGTCTGGTTGGATCTTCCCAGATGTCGAGAACTGTCACCGATTCACCACGTTCATAAAGGCGTCTAGCAATTAAATTGCCTAAATATCCAGATCCACCAGTCACTAAATGTTTCATAAGTTCAATGAGTTTTGAGAGAGATGTAGGTTGATAGTCTATTAACAGTTATCAGTTATCAGTTATCAGTTATCAGTTATCACTGTTGACTGTTGACTGTTGACTGTTGACTGGTTTAATAGTCCATTTTTTTGTTGGTTAATAGCAGTTTTTTTGTGGAAATTTTCCATACTAACCACCTGCCAAAATCATAGACTAAGGCAGTGAATTCATAAAGGCTTTGAATAATTGGATAATCATAAAACCACAGACGAGGAACCATTTTACGGTGTACACTCTTTGGACGACATCCGATAACTGACTGTACCTGAAAACCACATAGTCGAAACAGGACAGCACTACGGAGATAATGAGGAGCGTTACAATATAAATTGACCTTTTCTAAAGGCCATCGCCCCTGTTTTTGCAACCAGGTACGTAAGATTATGGCATTATCAAAAGTATCAAGGTAGGTCGGGTGACTGATATCTGACGGGACGAAGATATTCAAATCTGGTCGTTTGCTCATGAGATACTCTGCTGCATATTGCTCCTCTGATGCAGGATAGTCGAACCGATTTCCTGGTGCTAAAAAAACTTGTCCATTCAGCGGTACAGAATGAATGACCTGAGTTAATACCGCCTCATAATAATCAGATAACAAGCATTGTCCGCTTTCCTTGTCTGTCGCAATAGCCAGACCTTCAGGTACAACAACGTGAGCAATCATGAAATCTTCGTATCTCCATTTCAGGAAAATATATTCTTGCTATATTCTGGTTGCTGAGATAACCACTTCAAACTTCTTCGCATTCCTTCTTCCAAACTAAATTTAGGGTTATAACCGATTTCTTGTTGTGCCTTTGCAATAGAACAAGCAATAGTTTTATTCATCTCTGATAGAACATGAATTTTCTGATTGTAAGTTCCAATTGCCTGTAATGAAGCATCAACAAATAAAGCAATTTCGCTGACAAAACCTGGTAACTTGAAATTACTTTTAGCACATTTTTGGTGAAATTCTGATTCTAATAAAAACTTGACAGTATTAATGACTTCATTCATTGAGTAAGGGCGTTTATCTGCAATCCAGTAAATCTCTCCTTTTGCTCTTTCGACTAAGCCAGCAAGGATAAGACCTTGACAGAGGTTATCAATATAAGCCATTGAGCGCGGATTCTCTCCTGTTCCCACAATTGGGGCTTTTCCATCTCGAATCATTTGAAAGAACAGGGTTTGCCGAGGCGGTTGATTCGGTCCATAGAACCAAGGCGCACGAATCATCACAGTCTCAATTTTGCCTGCTTGATAATACTCCTTTACTGCCAATTCCATCAGCATTTTGGAGCGCCCATAATTCATGTAGGGGTTATAGGGCGAATTTTCATCAAATAAGTGATCGGGATGGGGATTGCAACCACAAGGAGAATTTGACGAAACAATAACAGCTCGTTTCACCCCATACTGAATAGCAGCATTTAAAAGATTTTTGGTTCCATCGAGGTTAACCTGATAGAACTCAGTCACTGTTTTAGGGTGAATGATACCTGCTGTATGAAAAAGGATGGCTCCCTCGGCTCCCTCGCACAAGCGATCGCAATCTTGAGGATTTCGCAAATCTCCTATGAAGACTTCTATGCGCTCTGACATCCTCCTCAGGATAGAATCATCCTGCGCCGGCAAAATTAAACAGCGAATCCGTAAATTCTTTTGAGGCTGACTCAGGGCGTCGCAATCCTCTAAGCCATTGACTAGAGCATTGACTAGGCTAATACCCAGCCAACCAAGCGCCCCAGTGACTAATACCAAATTCGTGCCAAAATCCATACTGGATCCTCCTCAGTGCTATAGCTTGCCTAAAAAATGCAAGGCATTTCGTCGTGCGATCGCCATAATTGACCCCTGTGGATTCACACCTGGTGCAGTACACAACAGGCTAGCATCCGCAATATAAAGATTTTGAAATCCGTGTACCTTACCAAAAGAATCCACCGCACAAACCTCCTTATTTTCACCCATTGGACAAGAAGAAAAAAGATGAATCGTCATCAAGTTGGTAAGTTTTCGCGGTAAGATATCCGGTAAATTACTGATTTTCGTTTGCTTGGTCAGCCTTGGTCCTTGCGTGATGCTGGGATAAAGTGTGGTAGCTCCTGCCTCAAACAACAGCATTGACAGTTTCTGCAACCCCTCCAACAGCGTTTGCAAATCACCATCACTCAAGCCGTAACGCACGAGCGGATCGCGAAACTTTGGTAAACAGCGGACTGTTCCACGACCAGAGGGGGTCATCATCGCGTAGTAGATAGCCATCTTTTGCCAATTGTCGTCAACCTCATGACGATAAGCAGGATGGTCATTCATTGCCAAAGCTAGATACGCAGGTGAACTAATCGAACAGCCAAAACTAAATCTTGGTGCAAACTCTTTGACTTGATGAACGGGAACCCCCATATCTGCAGAACTCACATTTTCAGGGAAGTGAGCAGTGAGCTTGATGGTAGGATGCATCTGCAGTGAGTTACCAGTGTTGTTCGTGATACCACTGCGACGGAGTAGAGCAGGCGTTTGAACTGCGCCACCACAAATAAACAAGTAGTCTGCTTCAATTTGTACGCCAGAGCGAGGAGAAGCAACAGCAGCATGGTCACTTTTGACGAACCATTTATTTCCCTGGAAGCGAATCAACTGCACCCTTGTATTCGCAAGTATTTGGCAACCCGCTTTCAAAGCGCGAGGAATAAAGGTTTTTGTCATTGACTGTCTGGTTCCTTTGGGGACAGCCATTTTGTCTACTTGTTCCTCATATTGGAACCAACGGGGCACCTCTTGAGATTTCCATCCAAGAGCGATCGCACCTTCATGCAGCTTGATGGAAGCATCTGGCGCTTTTCCTGGAAGATAACAAACCGTGACATCTTGCTCGCAAGTTTCAAAATGAGGCAGCAAATCTGCTTCATCCAGAGCCTCTACTTGAAATTCCCGCCGCCATTTTTCTAAAATTTCTGCCGGAGTGCGATAGTACAGACCGCTATTGATTTCGCTACCGCCGCCAACACATCGCCCCTCAACGTACTGGACTTTGGGGGAACCCATTGCTACAGTCAATCCACCGTTACGATACTTCTGTACCATTTCGTCTTTGGAAAAAGGAATGCAGGACTCAAGAGGGAGAAACGGTCCTTCCTCAATCAAGAGAACATCACGACCTGCTTCAGCTAGTAAGCAAGCTATGATTGCTCCTCCAGGACCTGAGCCGACGACCGCAATCTCACACCTGAGTTGCTCCGGCGGATTGGTGATAACTTTGTAGGTTAGAGATTTGGACATAGGGTTTGCAGCTTGAGTGCCAGTCAAAGACAACTAGACTTTCATAAAAACGAATTAAGTCACAGCAAGTGCCAATAGGAGAATTTTTCCAGGATTCAATCTGACGCCACCGTTGTATAGGAGGCTGACGGTGAAAAAGAGAACCTCCTTGTATCATTCCTGCCAAGTCAAAGATGAGGGTAAGGCAGACAATGGGAAATCGCAAGAAGTCTGGCATACGACTATGCTGCTCAAGCACAAAGTTGACGACCTTGTTGTGCGGAAAATCAACCGCTGGGTCGAGTTGTGGGACATTGTGTTGAATGATTGAGTAGCATATTGCAGAAACTGTGTTTGTAAAATGGTTATTAGTCATTGGTCATTAGTTATTAGTTATTACTCCTATCCCACCTGAAAAATACTTATTTAACGAACCGCCAAGACGCCAAGGACGCCAAGAAAAAGAGTAGGTAATCTTGTAGCGGGAAGGAGTATTTATTAGTTAATCACCCTACTTCCCAATATTGCTATGACTGCTTCAAGTACTCGACCTTGAGTGGTGTGCTTGAGGGAAACGCCCCTCCAAGTCGCACATTAACTTTCTCACCACGAATCTTCACATCCATTTGCTTACCGTTCCAGTTCCAATCCAATTTGCCGTTCGCCATTGCCAATCCCTTAACGCTCATCGGCTTATTGAGCCATTCAGCAGGAATTCCTGCACCGATGACGATTGTTGGCTGTTTTGCCGACAGGTCGGTGTAGGCGAGCATATCCAATTGCAGTAACAACATCTCAGCAGCAGCCCAGTAATTGGGCGTGATGTGGGGCGGCTTCACCCATCCGCGTACATTTTCCCAAAGTTCAAAAGTATTTTCTTCGCCATTGCCCTCCCACCAAGTGTACAACCCAGGGGATGCTTGATTGTTCCAAAACCAGCGTAAGGTTTTCCACGTGTGCTCTTGGTGGTTGAGAAACAGCCATTGATGTGCTTCAGCAATATCGAAATATGTCCATAGCCGAGTGTGGCGAAAACCACCTTGGGCATCCCGTAACTGCTTCCACCGTTTCTGCAGACCTTGGAGCAAGGGATCTCGAAAATCCGTAGCAATCCATGTCGGCCAAAGGCTGCTCATGTAGGTACGTTCGTTGTCTGACTCTGGTGGTTTGAAACCATCTTTCCAAGCCTGCTTTAACTTTGCTGCGGCTTTTCGCCAACGTTCAGCGTCAGCAGGTTGATTCACTCGGTCTGCTAGTGATGCAGCATCAAGGAGTCCGCGATAGCTGACGGCATTGACATACAGTATAGGTCGTTGCCAATCCATTCGACCGACAATCAAACCATTTTTAGCTGGCTCTGCAACAAGACCCAGAGTTGGGTCTTTCAGATGTTCTGGTACAACTTGACCAGTGATTGGACGATAAATTGGTTTCTTTGTGGAAAGCATTTCTAGGATGATTTCGGCTTTACGGCGGACATGGGACCAGAGCCAACGGTCGTACTCTGGTTGCTTGAGTTGATTTGCTACCTCTGTCAACGCCCGAATTGCCAAGCCAGGTGCATCAGCTTCAGGACCAAAACCACCGAAGAAGTCTTTTTCGGCAAAGTAGGTCGATAGCTGCTTTGCGACCTCTAACTCCCCAGCACGAGCCAGAGAAACAATCACATAGGAACCATCACGCAGCCAAGTTAAGGGATAGTTTGTAGGTTCGCCAGGGCGGGTTTCTCGGTTCACAAGGCTCATCATTATATGAGCAACTTGGGCGTGAACGGAGGTTTTAAATTCTTCATCAGGAAGATTTAGTTCAGGAGTAGACGGTGCTTTGGGCAGATTGAGGGGAATTGCTGGTGCAATGTTAGAGTCCTCGATGACTAAATTTGTTTGTGCATCATCGGCTAGTTCTAACCGAGCATAGCCCCAGCCATTGGAACCTTTCCATTGAGTGATAGGCGCAGCTTGCGTCTTCCAATCTCGTCGCCCCTCCTCACCCAAAGACACCTTCAAAGGTGCTGGATTGAGTGTCATGGACCAGCGGTCATTGATTAACAGCCGTTTGCCATTCCAGTTCATGGAACGAATCGGTGCTCCCGCTGGACCAACACTACGTATAACCACCATCGTTTTGGTATTTTTGTTGTCTTTTTTCGGCTGGAGATTGAGTCGCCAACGCTCCAGTCCTCCCGAAGACCATAATGCACGATAGTAGCTCGTATCCGTGAGGATTGCTGGTAAGTACTGGCGCTCAGTTCCAATGAGCTTTTGCTGAATTTCCCTGAGGGGGATAGTATCACTTGTTGTCTTAATATTTCCTGATTGATCAGTGACCCACAATGAGATACCAAAGCTACCCACTGATGGACTGAAGCTTCCCCCAGGCTCATGGTAAGCTTTATCAACTCTGAGGGTACCTGGTGTTGCTAGCACGACATGACCTTTCCCACGGGGCCATGGGTCATTTGGACGCTTTTCCATCTCGCCTATGACTTGAAATCGCTCTGAGGTAAAGCTAGTCAGTAATGCTGTTGCCTTATTAAATTGCAAAACATTGTTGACTCCTGCAGTGAGAACCAGTGTGCCTGCTAACACTAAAGCTATGAGGCGAGCAGGCTTCAGCAGCGTACTTAATGCTGCCAACACGACTAACAATGGTCCAAAATGTAACGAGTACAAGAATGTCTCTGTGTACACCACCGAATGGAGCGCTAGCTGTCCAAGAAGTGTCAGTCCTAAAACAATGCGTAGTTTGAGATGCTGCTTGAGAGAAAACAACGCCCATAAACCAAGAGCTAATAGTCCAGCCCATAAAAAAACTGCGACAGCACCCCACAGACTTCCTGAACCTGGAAGTGATTGTTGAGTAATCATCAGTGGGAAGTCTGGTTTATCAGGATTTTTAGCGAGCCCAATAGCGGGCATGACCATCGAGTGAAAGACAAAAGACTTGATGCATTGCAGCGGTCCACCAGATTCTGGCATTAAGAAGTACTTTTTTTCCTCGCGATCGCCTAAAAAAAAGACCGCGCTATAAAAGATAATCTTTTGCACTGTCCAGAGGACAACCACCAAGGAAAATGTATTGACTGTAATCTGCAATGCTCGCTTCCAGCGGTGATTCACTAGTGTCGCGAGGATTCCTGTCATCCAGTTGGTTGTTGTGAAGCTGAGCGTCAGAGTGCTGATACCCACAAACCACCATTGTGATAGCTTTTGATGTTGCGTTATGGCGACAAAACATAGCGCCACCATAAACGAGAGCGCTCCAAAGGAATGGGTTTCTGGTATGACAAAGAAAAAGACCGCCGACGCGCTCGTCGCCGCCACTAAGCTAAACAGCACTGCATCCAAGCGGTAACAACCAATAAGTCTTAATAAAACGAATAGCGCAACAATCCAAAGAGCAGCAACAGCAGCGATGACAAGCCTTACCGCTATTATCGGTTCAATGCTTAATATATTGATGAGTAAAAAAGTTGCTGGAAACGCTATCAATGAAAATAATGGATGAACCTTAACCCGATAATGGTCACTACGACGGTCGGTCATATTGTCAAAAACACGCGGGCTATCAGCATCGAACCACATGTTGTAAATCTGTAAATGAATGGGATTGACAAGCTTTGCGCCTTGGTATGATGCAAACGCCACTCCAACTGCTAGGATTCCTATGAGTAGAATATCTAGCCAATGTTTGCGGGCTTGGCTATAAATAGCAGAAATTTTAATTGGAAAGCTAGATTTAAAATAAGATAACTGCATAACCCTTGAACATTTTGAATTAAGAAAAATTTCTTGTTAATCTATAGCCTTTATTGATTCATAGAAGAAATCATTATCCCAAAGTTCGTGTCCAGAGGGATATGGAGTTTGTACTCGTTTTCCAAAAAATTTCTCCCACCACCCAAAGGGATGGGGAAGTGTTGCAACTTGGATGCTAGGACAACCCACAAGCCATGCTCCTAAAATGTCTGTATGACGACTATCACCAATAACAACAACTTGTTTGGGTTCAAGTTGCATAGATTTTAAAGCTTGATGAAATGCAAAAGGAAACGGCTTTCTGGCTGGATTGATAATTGGAATATCTAAACGATTTGACCAAGCTTTTGCCCGATATTCACGCTTACCATTGGAGAGAAGAAAAAATTTCAACCCCTGTAATTTTGCTTGTTCTATCCAAGCTTCAGCACCCGGAGATGTGTAGCGATCATCTTCAGAAACAATTGTGTTGTCTAAATCGAGAATGACACCTTCAATTCCAGCATTTTTCAGTAAATCAATCTCTAGCTCAGCCAGTCTATTGAGTTGAGAAGGAAAAGTGTATGTGATGTGAGTCTTGACAAAATTGTTTTTTACTATCTGTTTTACTATCTGTATTAAGGTGCGAAGAAAGGAGGGAATAAAGAAGAAACGATTCAGTAACGATTTTGTTGGGTTTAACATAAAAGACCTAACGACCAAGAGCGACAAATATCCGAAAGAGTTATTGGATGATTCCCCTATGTTTTAGCCAGAGAATCCCAAACACTGTTAAAACCCACCCTAAAACTGTGAGTAAAATCGACGGGTCTGTGAGTAAAACTTCTTCTGGTCGTTCACTTCGTCCCCCTGCTTCAAGTTTGTTGTCACTTCTACGCGCAATTTCTTCGGGATCACTCAGGAACTGGTAGCGGAAAATGCCATACAAAACAAATGGTAGTGTTAGCAGCATATAAGGTGTTGAAGCACCACGGACTTGAGGTCCAAAACTCCAAAGAGCATAAGTCATCACAGCACCAGTGGTGACAACATTTTCCATTCGCGATAGGAGTGGTAGGGAGTAGCGTTTCAAAATAGAACGAGTTTTTCCACCTGTCAATTGTGACAAACGTAGTTCTGCTTTACGCTTCTCCACAGCCAAAAACAGAGCCAGCATGGCTGTACAGAGCAAAAACCAGTAAGACAACGGGGCTCCTGTCGCTGCAAAACCTGCATAGGCTCGCAGAACAAAACCAGCGGCGATCGCCCCAATATCCAAAATCACCATCCGCTTGAGTCGCAAATTATAGGCAACTTGCAAAATGGCGTAAAGTGTGATTGTTGCACCTAGCGCAGGCGATGCTCCCAAAGGGAGCCACCCAAAGGGCGATCGCAACCAACCAATAATCAAAGCGCTACTTAACAAAACTAATGCCATCCCCAATGCTACAGGGATGCTAACTAATCCAGCAGCGATCGGACGCTGACATTTGACAGGATGCTGACGGTCAGATTCCACATCCGCAATGTCGTTTAATAAGTAAAAACTGCTAGACGCACAACAAAACAGTATAAAAGCCAACAAACTGCCTAAAAATGATTGCAGATTGATGCTAAAGGCAAACAATGGTGCTGCAAAGACGACAAGATTTTTTGTCCATTGCCTGGGTCGTAAAGCAGCTATATGAGCGACTTTCAGTGGTGTCGCGATTAGAACGAGTAAATTTTGTTTGAAAAGTGAGCTTTGTGAGGGTTTCATTAGCCTGCCAATCTTGTGATTTTGGGCGAATACCGAATCCACTTAACCGTATAAGCTCTGTCTTAATAGGTACTTTAAATCACTATTTCATCTAAAAATTAATTTTTAGACAGAAGCTTATCGTAATACGTTTGTGGAAACAAATTTTTTCTCTGGGCTGCTTCTTTACCTAATTTTTAAGTATTTCCTTGATTTCATCACTTATTCTTTTTATTACAAGCATATTTAGCTGCTATCAACACCATAGCTAGCTCTCAATTGCGTTTGAAGGCGATTGTAGTTAAAGTATAGTTAGTTATATCATGTTCGGATGAACACTTATAAAAAACGAAGAACCTCACCCCCATCCCCTCCTCCTTAATAAGGAGAGGGGTGCCCGGAGGGCGGGGTGAGGTCTTCTT
>JAAUSC010000395.1 GCA_012031965.1 Scytonema sp. RU_4_4 | reverse complement strand
GGAGCCAGTACTGCAGGAGGGTTTCCCTCCGTAGGTATCTGGTGAGACCAGCGCTGCAGGAGGGTCTCCCTCCGTAGGCGACTGGCGAACCCGAAGGGCGTTGGGGTTCCCCCCGTTGTAGCACCTGGCGTGGGAGATTTGCCCTCTTGGGCGATTGGTGCAAACTTGTTGTCTAACGGCGAGTCAACGAACCAAGAATCCCCTCGGCAATACCTGCGGGGAGTGTCAAGATGAGAAACAGGAGGTTATTATCCAATGGCTGTAGAGAAATATCGTCAAATTATCCAACAGTTAATTTTAGAACGGGCACAGAGCGATCGCCTTTAGAAGAAATCGAGATACAAGCAATTTTGGATACCGAGCGCGACCATTACCTTTTGCTACATACAGGCTGGCGTGGTAATCGTCGGACACATGGATGCAGTCTACATCTCGATATCAAAGACGGTAAAATTTGGATTCAGCATGATGGGACAGAAGTAGGAATTGCTACACAACTGCTAGAATTGGGTGTACCAAAAGAAGATATCGTTTTGGCGTTTCACTCTCCTTATATGCGCCAATTTACGGAGTTTGCCACCAGTTGAGCATTTTACTGCTCATATCAAGTCCGGTTGATCAGTTATGATTCAGAGAATTTGTGCAAAAACCTTAAAACCCTTCTCCCCTTGCACCCTTAATGATAAGTCTTTAACCTAACATGATATCAATTCCCCCTTCAGATTGTGATTTTTTGATTAGCACTTGCTGAGTAAAAGTCCGCAAGCTTTCGATTTGTTCGATTTCGTTTTCGTTGAGTCGAGTGGGTTTTTCTTCATACCAATTCCCTTCCACGTAGCGGGTTTGCATTATAGGGGTATCATCTTGGTGACGGTAAACACTCAGGATGTTTTCATCTAGGCTTGCACTCAACTCCCGTCCTTTGATACGAGGACTATTGGTAACAAGCATGTAGTTAATGATGACTGAAGGTAGATGTTCAAGAGTAAGAGGCAGGGTATTGGGTGTAAGGAAGCCATCGGCTTGAGTCGGTGTGCTGACTTCTGGCTGGTGTTGTAAAGTTTCTTCTGGGGTGCTTCCTAGTGCTTCCTCTTGGGGAAGTCGTGCGGTGGAATAATTCTCTTTCACTGAGTCTGTAATCGCATAGTGGCTTTGTTGAAGCGGATATGTTTGATCTAGACTAACAGACGGTCGATATTCCTCTGTGGAGGAAGGTATACCAGTGTCGTTGCAAGCTAGTGCTGCTGTATTTTTTTTCTTTGCGCGAGATTGTTCTTCTTCTTTTTGTAGTTCAATCCCAAAAAGTTTTCTTTCTGGAGTTGGCTGTACCAATTCCTTCTGCTGCGGCGGTAGTTGTTTTTCTACTTCAGTTTCAACTGATGAAGAAGCATTTTGATTCAATGGTAGCGGTAGTTCAATAGAGGGCTGTTTTTCTTTTAAGGGAAGTGGCTGTTCTTGGGATTGTTCTGGCTGCGGCGGGATCTGTACTTTCTTCTTCGCTGCGGCAGAAACTGGAGCCAAACTTTACTTTCTAAAATTGGCATTATTGTTAGCCTCTCATCTGTATAACTGTTTTTCAGTATATTTGTACCAACTTCCAAATTGGAGCTATCATCAGTAGCGCCACCCCTGTCCCCTGTGCTACCACTAGTAGGTTTGTCAACAGTATCGTATTCTGTTTGACTTGAGATAGTCTTGTTGATGCGGCTAATTGCATTTGTTTTGGCTTGTTGGAGTTTGCCTCTGTCCCTTTGGTGGTCAAATGTCAATCCGTATTTAGACTGAAGTTTATTCCAACTATAAGGTTTGTATACCTGATAACCAGCTATTTTGACATCATTGTGGATATAGGTAAAGCCGAGTAATTCATTCCCCCGCATCTTTGGTAATACTCCAATGTTGTTTTCCTCTAGGCGTTGGATAAACGCAGAGATGGTGGGACTATCAATTATAGCCTCCCTTATTGCTGAACGGATAATTTCCTTACTGGTTAGGGTTTTGTGCTTACTGTTGACTGCTCTAATACTTTTCGAGCGGTTGGGACTTGTAAGTGCAGTTATCCCGTACTCTTGTTTTAACCTAGAAGCGACGGCTTCATTTGTCGTTGGTGTTACTTCCAATCCCAATTGAGCTGCAATTCGTCTAGTTGAAACCTGAGAGTTGAAATAGTCGTAGGAGTCATTAACCAAGCTACCATCTAACCGAATGCGAGAGGCAATTATATGCAAATGTTCGTGGTTACGGTCATAATGACGAACAGCGACGAACTGACTGGTAGCGTGGAGTGATTCATATGCGGGCAAATATCCCATGTCTTTGAGATACTCCCTTGCTACATAGCTATACTGACTATCCGATAAATGTTCGTGGTAGTCCAGACGGTGTGCGATCGCAATAATGAGGTGGGCGCACTGACGTTTGACTGCCTTGTTCGTATATTTGTTACTAAGGAACTGTTCGTTGAATTGGTGTGGGCTTGTTCCCATCATATTGGTATCGACAATCGCAGCATCATCCTTCTCCAAGACATACTTGAGCGTATCGAGAAAGTTTGGTTTTTTGTATATGACTGGAATCAAGAGGAAAACATAGAGTGTGATTTATCTAACTTAGCAATTCCACTTAAAAGCGGAAATAAGCTGACTTTAAAGATTTGGAGAAATTAGGGGTGGAGAGGGAGATTCATTAAACGGAATAATATTCCGTGAAACGGTGTAATTGATCGCTGTCTGAGTGAGAAATGGTGTAACGGCAATTAGCGATGAGCCTTCCACTTACTATCTAGAACACCGATTCATTAATCAGACAGAAGCAGAGGTAAGCTCCGTAGAGTTAGTAAAAATTTTGGCAAGGACATGAAGATTATGAACAACGGCTGTACGACGAAGATCAAATAAGTTTTTGCGACAACCAACGTAGCGAGCTTGCTCACCTTGCCATCGACTAATATGAGATAAAGAATGCTCAACACAAACGCGTTCTCGAAGTTTGGCACGACCAATAGGTGTTAGCTGACGTTCCCGTAATTCTCGAAATAGTTCTTCTTCTGGGTGAATAGAAATACCTGACTTTTCACGGGATGTGGAAAAGAAAGAACGGTTCGCGAACGATTTTCGCGAATCAGCAAGCTAATCTTTCTTATATTTGGAAGTTTCTTCAATGAAATCTTTTAAACCTTGCTTGAGAGTCT
>JAAUSC010000176.1 GCA_012031965.1 Scytonema sp. RU_4_4 | reverse complement strand
TGCTATCTTGGTTGAGGCAGAGCCTCAAAGCCTGCATTCCCAGCCTGAGGCTAGGAACGAGTCAATGAGGGGTCAAACCCATCACGAATTGACCAACAACATCATTTATTTATGGGGATGTATTCTGGAGCGCGTTTGCTCCGCGCCCCTGGAGGGGCTAGCGCTCCGCAGTCCGTTCTGACTACTGAGTTCTTCTTAAGATGTTTATGGGATAGACTGATTTATAGGAGAAACTCAATATTGGAACCAGGGAATTGGTACAAAAGTAGTTTCATTGGCTGTAGACTATATTTTTGAACAACTGCAAGCCGTTAAAGTTGTCATCGATCCACATGTGTGGAACACTCGTGCTATCCGTTGCTATGAAAAATGCGGCTTTGTCAAGGTAAAAATATTGCCCGAACATGAACTCCAAGAAGGAAAATACTGGGATTGCTGGTTAATGGCAATAGACCACAAGAAATCAGTACACTGAAAGAAATTACCCCGCTGGGATTGACTTTCCCATAGACCGATGACTCAACAACCTGCTAGAATCTGTATCCTTGGTGGAGGCTTTGGTGGTCTTCACACTGCTCTACGCTTGAGCCAGCTTCCTTGGGAATCTTCACAAAAACCTGAAATAGTTCTGGTGGATCACAGCGATCGCTTTGTTTTCTCCCCCCTTCTTTACGAACTCCTCACTGGGGAATTGCAAACCTGGGAAATTGCCCCACCCTATCAAGAACTTTTGATTAACACAGGTATACGTTTTTATCAAGGTTTTGTATCGAAAATTGACATAGATCAGCGACAGGTACATTTACAAGATGGACCAGAAATTTCCTATGATCGACTGGTATTGGCGCTAGGTGGTGAAACACCTTTGGATATTGTCCCTGGAGCAACATCTTACGCTTATCCGTTTCGGGCGATCGCCGATGCATATCGTTTGGAAGAACGCCTGCGAGTTTTGGAAGAATCGGATGCAGAGAAAATCAGGGTAGCTATTGTTGGTGCTGGTTATAGTGGCGTAGAGTTAGCTTGTAAACTAGCAGATAGACTTGGGGAAAGAGGACGATTTCGGCTCATTGAACTATCTGATCAAATTTTGCGAACCTCCCCAGACTTCAACAGAGAAGCAGCCAGCAAAGCTTTAGAAGTACGGGGTGTCTTTATCGATTTAGAAACTAAGGTAGAGTCAATCGCTCAAGACAGCATCTCATTGGAGTATAAGAATCAAATAGACACAATTCCCGTGGATTTGGTGATTTGGACAGTGGGAACGCGGGTGTCACCTATCGTACGAAACCTCCCTGTTAAACAAAACCAACGTGGTCAAATTAGCACCACATCAACTCTCCAAGTCCATGACCATCCCGAAATTTTTGCCTTGGGAGATTTAGCAGATTGTCTGGATGCTGAAGGTAAACAAGTCCCTGCAACAGCACAAGCTGCTTTCCAACAAGCAGATTATGCTGCTTGGAACATTTGGGCAACTTTGACAAATCGTCCTTTACTTCCCTTCCGCTATCAGTTCTTAGGTGAGATGATGGCATTGGGAATAGATAATGCCACCCTCACTGGTTTAGGTATCAAACTAGAAGGCTCGTTAGCATATGTAGCGCGTCGTCTTGCCTATCTTTACCGGCTACCCACCTTAGACCACAAACTCAAAGTTGGTTTCAACTGGCTTGCTCGTCCTATTATAGAGACACTTTATAAGTAGTATTCAGCACTCATGAGTGTTGTATCCTGAATGAGAAGTAAATCCTTTTCTGAGTGCTAAATACTGCCCAGAATAGAAAATAAAAAATTACATACTCAACAGACAGGACTATTCTGGTCAGTGCTGATAAGTAGATAGCTAATAGCTAGTAACTAAATAGTTTATAAATAGTTTATGAAGGAAAAACCGCAAGTTATTTTTTTAGATGCTGTTGGCACACTCTTTGGGGTGAAAGGGAGCGTAGGAGAAATCTACAGTCAGATAGCGCAGGAGTTTAGAGTTGAAGTTTCATCGGATACTTTAAACAAAGCATTCATGCAAAGTTTTAAAGCTGCGCCACCACCGATATTTCCAGATGCTGAGGAACAAGACATTCCTCAACGCGAGTTTGATTGGTGGCTTGACATTGCTCAAAACACTTTTAAACAAGCAGGCGTTCTCGATAAATTTTCCGATTTTTCTACTTTTTTTAGTGAACTCTACATTCACTTTGGTACTGCTAATCCGTGGTTTATCTATCCCGATGTTCTGCCAGCTTTAGTCAGCTGGCGGCGGATGGGAATTGAACTGGGAATACTGTCGAATTTCGATTCCCGTATTTACTCAGTTTTACAAAGTTTGGAACTCAGAGAGTTTTTCAAGTCTATCACTATTTGCACTCAAGCAGGTGCTGCTAAACCCGATAGCAAAATCTTTGCCCTCGCTTTGGAAAAACATAACTGTTCACCAGAGGCTGCATGGCACATTGGTGATAGTGTGACAGAAGATTATCACGGAGCTAAGGCAGCCGGACTAAGAGGAATCTGGATCAATCGTCACAATGAGTTAAATCAGTGAATAGTACACAGTTATTTCATGCAATGTGCTTTGCCTCGTCTTCTAATAGACGAATGAGGTCTTGATCCCCTTGTTCTGTGGCTATTAGCAGGCGACGTTCTAAATTACGACGGATATTGGTGAGATGAGTTTTGGTTAACTCACCACCTGTTTTTTCAGGCTGTCCAACTTCTGGTTGCCTAACTTGTGCAGTTTTTACTGTATCACTGTGCTGCTTGGCTCGAATGATGAACTCCACTTGTAGTGGATCGCCGACATAATAAGACACGCCGCGATACTTCAACTCAGCAGTTGGTTGAGTCTGAGGAATATGTCTAGGGTAGTTGTGTTTCCATGTCGCACCCCTATACTTTCCGCTTATTTCATGAGTGGTGGGTTCAAGGGTCAGGGGATTGTGCTCATAACTGACACCACGATATGTGAGTTTCATTTGCTTCACCTTTTTGAAGAATGAATTGTCTAAAGTTTTGAATAATAGTGAGGCGCGTTCCTTGGGGATGTCTCCCTACTTCCGTCTTTACCAAGCTCTCTCACTGAAAAATCAATTTTTCAGTGGCTTTTTTAAGATGAACGCTTTTATTTCTGTATCTATTGTAACTTTTTTATAAAGAATGAGGACTTTTTCATACAAATTAATATGAAGAGTGTGAGTTTAGCTTATGTCACAAAACTCAATATTCAAAAGTTGTGAAGAAACTGATGCGTGTATGACTCTTGACAAAGGGTAAACTTTAATGCACTGTGATGTGTTGAGTCAAGCCTTGATGATTACTAAGGCTAAGGCTGGCAAATACAACAGTCTGAAATTGCGTCGATGATAGATTTAGTGGTGGAAATTAACATTTATAAAGTATCTTAACTTACTTTGTTCTAAAATAATTTATGGAAAAGTGCCCTCCGGAGGGTATACGATAAGCCACTATTCTTCAACGAGATAAGCATTTTTCGGAAAACAGTACTTAATAGTCTTCATTTATACTAAAAACTTCATTCTTGACTCCAAACTCTTGATCCCCAACTTTATGTCATATGACCTCTATTAAGAGCTCTGCTTTCCAAGAATTTCTCACCACCTTAGAGGGTTTTGACCAGTTACCACCTGAGGTCATCGCCTCTTTATCACAACAACTCCAACCTTTGCGCTACCGTATAGGTCAGAAGATTATTGGTAAAGAACAAGTCTGTGAGAGAGTCACAATTATTTATGAAGGAAAAGCCCGTCTGTTGGCATATGACTCACGTACAAAAATGCCAACGACGTTGAACTTGCTGGAACCCGGCGCAGTTTTGGGCGAAATCAGTCTGTTACGGCAAATCCCCTGCGAGACAACAATTGCTTCCAGCGAAGTTATCTGTATAACATTCAGCGCAGCAGAGTACTTACGCTTACTTGCCACATACCCAGCTTTTGCACAGGCTCGTAAAAACCGCTGTCATTTAATGGAAGTTTTTGATGTCCTCAGTGTCCAAAAGGAAGTAGAACCTTTAGGTAGTACCAACCTCAAAGAACTCACTCAACACGCTTGGGCTAGCGCAAATGTACATGACTTACCACCAGGAAAAACCTCTTGCAACCAACTAGATAGTGATTATATTTGGTTTGTCAGTGGCGGTGGAACGGTCAAGGGCTTATCTGTTGGTTCCCGGTTAAAATTGAGTGATTTGTATGACACAGTTGAGGTACAGGGGGACATTCCAGCGCGCTTAATTGGTTTGCTCACGTCTGATATGTTACTGCTAGATAATATGCAGACACAACAGTATCAAGTAGGCGAGACTGATTCAGAGACAGCCGAGTTAGATATTCCATACGCACCTGACGAAGATATACCACCACCACAACCCTCAAAGGCGCAAGGAAGACAAAAAACGAGAAAATATCCCTTTTTTGGGGGTAAGGGACAACTCAATTCGGCGATCGCCTGTTTCCAGATGTTAGCGAAACACTTGGAAATGCCCTTTCGACGGGAAGTCGTTCGCCGCATTTTCACCGACCAGATGAACCGCCAAGGTGTGATATCGTTTCAGCTATGTGCTTACTTGGCAGAGTTAACAGGATTAAAAGCACAGTTGGTAAATGTTCCTACCGCCTCTGTTACACGTATACCCACACCAGCCTTGATTCGTTATGGTGACAGCTATGCTGTTCTCTATGAAACAAGTGAGCGCAATATTGTTGTCGGTGTCCCATCGAAGGGAATTTTACGCTTCAAACCCGCTGAGTTTATTAGCCAATTGGAAGTCGAAGAAAGCAATTATCCGCCTCAGTTTAGAGTATTGCTTCTTTCTTGCACGCCAGCAACACCGCGTCAACGCTTTGGTGTAGAGTGGTTTCTTCCCTATTTGTCGCGTTATCGCCGAGTCCTTTTGGAAGTCTTTGTTGCGTCCTTCTTCGTACAATTGGCGGCGCTGGCAAACCCGCTAGTCGTTCAGATGATTATCGATAAAGTCATCTCCCAAAATAGTATCAGTACTCTGCACGTTTTGGGTGTTTTGTTATTAGTTGTCGGTCTGTTTGAAGCAGTGCTTGGTACTTTGCGGACTTACTTATTTGTAGATACCACGAACCGCATTGATATGGGTTTGGGTTCGGAAATTATCGACCATATGCTGCGTTTACCACTACGCTATTTTGAACGCCGACCAGTAGGAGAGCTTTCCACTCGCATCAACGAATTAGAGAATATTCGTCAGTTTCTCACAGGGACTGCTTTAACAGTAGGGTTAGATGCACTTTTCTCGATGGTTTATATCATCGTGATGCTGATTTATAGCTGGCAATTAACCTTAGTTGGTTTGATAACAATTCCAGTGTTTGTTGTCATTACTATGGTTGCATCTCCAACAGTGAGCAGACAACTACGAAGCAAAGCCGAACGCAATGCTGAAACTCAATCTTATTTGGTTGAGGTGATGTCAGGAATTCAAACAGTGAAAGCGCAAAACATTGAATTGCGAGCGCGTTTTTCTTGGCAAGAGCGTTATGCTCGATATGTTACGACTGGCTTTAAAACAGTAGTCACCTCTACTCTTGCTAATTCAACAAGTAACTTTTTCAACAAACTCAGCAGCTTACTGGTGTTATGGGTGGGTTCGTATTTGGTACTTCAAAAAGAATTGACTCTGGGAGAATTAATCGCTTTTAGGATTATTTCAGGTTACGTGACTAGTCCCATATTACGATTAGCTCAACTTTGGCAAAACTTCCAAGAAACTGCCTTATCTTTAGAGCGTTTAAGTGATATTGTCGATACACCTCAAGAAGCAGAAAAAGACCGCAACAATATTACCTTACCTCCTATTGTGGGAGCAGTAAAATATGAAGATGTTTCTTTTCGGTTTGCAAGCAATGGTCCATTGCAACTTTGTAATATCAATATAGATTTTCCTGCAGGTAAATTTGTTGGAATAGTTGGACAAAGTGGTTCCGGGAAAAGTACCATGATGAAACTACTGCTACGACTTTATGAACCAGAAGGCGGCAGAATTTTAATGGATGGTTATGATATCGCCAAGGTAGAACTTTATTCTCTACGACGACAGGTTGGTGTTGTTCCTCAAGAGACACTGTTGTTTGATGGAACGGTTCAGGAAAATATTGCTCTGACGAATCCTGAAGCCTCAACCGAGGAAATTATTGAAGCTGCAAAAGTTGCAGTAGCGCACGAATTTATTATGAGCTTGCCTAATGGTTACAATACGCGAGTCGGTGAAAGGGGTGCTGGACTTTCTGGCGGACAAAGACAAAGAATAGCTATTGCGCGTTCTGTCTTACAAAGACCAAAATTACTAGTTTTAGACGAAGCAACAAGCGCTTTAGATTACCCTACAGAACGGCAAGTTTGTCTAAATTTAGCACATGCATTCAAGGGTAACACAGTATTTTTTATCACCCATCGTCTCAATACAATCAGAAATGCAGATATTATTGTAGTTATGGATAGTGGTAAAGTTATCGAACAAGGAAACCATGATCATTTGATGGCTACGAGAGGTCATTATTTCTACCTCTATAATCAACAAGAAGTCAAACTGTAAAAAATCAGAACACAATTAGAAATTATGAAACTAGAAAATATGTTTCATTCATCGTTAGGACTTACGCACCATCTGCTAGAAACCCGGTTTATTCGTTCGTATTTGGTTGCAAAACAGACGATTTTTGGTAGAAACCGGGTAACTTTTGCGTAAGTCCTGATAGTTTATAAACATGTTTATAAATTTTATTCTTGTCCTCGTATCCAGAACAATACCATGACTCAACTCAATGATAACTACTTTAATGGTCATAACCGTAACGGAACCTCTCAAAATGGTGGAAAGCCTTCAGAGTCAAGAATACTGATTCCTGAATCTAAGCCTCCTAGAGCATCACAAACAGATTTCAAACGGTACAACTTTGAGCCGTTAGAGCAATCCGTTGTGCTACGCCAATCTCCATTTTTGTCACGCACTATCATGGCGACATTAATGGTGTTGGCTTCTTTTGGAATTGGTTGGGCATACTTTGCCAAAATTGAGCAAGTTATCCCTGCGACAGGTGGTCAATTGAAGCCTGAAGGAACAGTTAAAGATGTTCAAGCTCCAGTTAATGGAGTGGTGAAAGCAGTTTATGTTAAAGATGGACAGAAAGTCAATCCTGGAGATCTACTGTTAGTTTTTGATTCTGTCACAACGAATGGTGAATTAAATTCTCTCAAAAAGATTCGTGCTTCATTAATGCGAGAAAATCTGCTTTACCGGCGTTTAATGGAGATTAGTTCTGGTGCTGCGGCTGAAGTAGAATTTTTACGAGGTAACTTGTCAAGAGAAGCTGCTTTTCTCTTAACAAATCGAGCAGCACTCGTTGCAGAAAATGGATTGTTGCGTAAAGAGTTGAAAAACGCTGGTGCTGTTGCAGGTTTGAATACTGAGGAACAAGAACGTCTAGAAACAGCGAAAAGGGAATTAGATTCTCGCTCTGCTGCGGCGCAATTGAAAGTCGAACAGAGCAAGCAGAAACTGGCTCAAAATGAAGTTCAACTGAACGACGCTAAAGAAAGTTTAGCAATTGAGCAGCAGATTTTGACTAGAATGAAAATTCTAGCAGAAGAAGGAGCGATCGCTCAGCTTCAATATCTACAGCAGAAAAAACAAGTCCAAAACCTTAGAGCACAAGTAGCGCAATTTTTTAAGGAACAGCAACGCTTAAAATATGAAATTGCACAAGGACAACAAGAGACAAAAAATACGGTAGCTGTTTTTCATAAAAGCGTTCAAGAAAAGATAGCTGAGAACAATCAGCGTATTGCCGAAATGGATAGTCAATTCTCTAGGATTTTACTAGATAATGAAAAGCAACTCGCTGAACTTAATAGCAAAATATTACAAGCACAAACAAATATTAAATACCAAGAAGTTCGCGCTCCCGTTTCCGGTATTATTTTTGATTTGCAAGCGAAAAATTCTGGTTTTGTGGCAAACAACAGCCAAAAACTCCTGACGATTGTACCAAATGATAACTTTATCGCTGAAGCTTTTATCACCAATAAGGATATTGGTTTCGTAAAGGAAGGAATGAAAGTTGATGTTAGAGTTGACTCATTTTCTTACAGCGAGTTTGGTGATATTAAGGGAGAAGTTGTTTGGGTGGGTTCAGATGCATTACCTCCCGACCAAACACACCAATATTATCGTTTTCCCGTAAAAATCCGTTTAGCACAACAATTTCTCAATGCTCAAGGTAGAAAATTGTCCTTGCAATCAGGTATGGGTGTTACCGCCAATATCAAAGTGCGCGAAGAACGGACAGTCATGAGTTTATTTACTGAGTTGTTTACTAAGCAAGTTGAAAGTCTCAAAGAAGTCCGTTAAGTCGTGCAAAAAATGTTTAGACCCCAACGCATGGAACCAGAACCCGGACAAGAATCAGTGTGGGACTATCCCCGTCCACCTCGTCTTGAGGACACTAACAAACATATCCAAATCATCTTTAACGGTGTCATTATTGCAGATACTCATCGTGCCAAGCGCGTTTTAGAAACTAGCCATCCACCTAGTTACTACATACCACCTGAGGATATCAAAATGGAATACCTCTTGGTCGCACCACAATCTAGCTTTTGTGAGTGGAAAGGACGCGCTGGTTACTACACAATTCGTGTGGGTGAGAAAGAAGTTCAGAATGCTGCATGGTTCTATCCCAATCCTACACCTGCCTTTGCATCAATGAAAGACTACGTAGCTTTTTACGTTCACCTTATGGAGACTTGCTACGTCAATGGAGAAAAAGTGCAGCCGCAACCAGGAAATTTCTATGGGGGTTGGATAACTAGTGATATTATTGGACCTTTCAAAGGGAGTCCCGGTAGTTGGGGATGGTGAAGAATCGAAATCAAGTCAGTAAGTAGGTCGGTACAAATAAAGTTAACTCGTTAAGACAGTCATTAGTCATTAGGAGCCAGTGCGTTGGGGAGCCAGTACTGCAGTCCTTGTTTCCCTTACGCTTGTTCTGGCGTCCGGGTTAAGCGACTTGTAGCACTTGGCGTTCATTAGTAAGGGTTTGAGGCGTTTTTACATTTCTTAACGTAGCTGGTGTTTATTTCCACCTATCTACTTAATAGTAATTTTTACTATACTCAGCTAAGTTAAAACTTATACTGCCATGTATATACAAACCAAATCAGAAAACTCGTTCCGAGTCCTCAAGTGAGTCCACCATCGCGAGCAATGATTTCAATCATCTCACTGCGAGTTAATTGATTTTTTGCAGCGACTTCAGCCAGTTTTTCCCAGGCTGTATCTGTGAGTCTGATGGATCTTAAACGTTTTGGCTCAGAGTCATAGTCTCGCTCAAACTGACCGGACTTCTTACGGTTACGTCTGGAAGATTTCTGTCTTGTCCCTGAGTATTGATCTGCAGGTAAATGCTTTGTCGTCTGATTTAGACTTAACAAGTCAATCAGGTTGTTAATCAGGCGCTCCGGCTCCATTGGTAAAATATCCTTGCCATGTAGTATCTCCGAAATCAGGATGAAATGTACTAACGTCCCAACTAAGACTCGCGCAGCAACCTCTGAATCAGGTAAGTTGAGTTCAGTTCGAGATTCGAGGAATTGACACAAATCCTCCAAGAATGGTTTTTCAATGTTAAGAACGAAGGCTCGCGCTAACTCTGGGAAACGTCCAGACTCACTAACTATCAAGCGCATTAATCCTAACACCTGTTGGTCACCTATAATGTGGTTTAGCATACTGAATGCCAACTGCCGCAGGATGATAGATGCTTCACCTTGCATAAGCTGAGCTTTTTGCGGGTTAAACGATACATAATACTTGGACAGTACCAATTGCTGCATCAGGGCAGTAAATAGTCCTTCCTTGTCTTGAAAGTGGCTGTAGACTGTTGTTTTAGACACACCTGCTGCTGCTGTCACCCGATCCATTGTTGTCGCAGCGTAACCATGTTCCAGAAACTCTTGCATTGCACCTGCCAAAATGGCACCTACTTTTTCGTCTGACAGCTTACGATCTTGATTATTAGCTTCTGTCTTTCTCATTTTTCACTTTCTCTACTTTTAACAGTTCTCAATTATCAGTTACCAGTTATCAGTTGAGTGTGGAATGTGTTGGTGCTGGACTCACCATACGCCTGATAACTGTGTACTGATTTAAATCCTTGTGCAATAAAGGTTTCCTGTGGGGACACAGCAATCTTCCCTAATACGGAGTGTATACAACTAAGCACTAGAAAATTTCTCTTGACAAGATTGTACTGTACAGTTTAGTTTAAAACAAGAAACTAAACTATCTAGTTTATTTTGTCCCATAGGAGGCACCTTATGGTGCGCGATGCAACAGCTAGCGGTTCCGCATTCTTCAAGCATAGCCGTCGCCCACTGACGATACTGGCAGTTGTCATAACATTTGTTGTTGCAGGGGTGACAACATACAGGTTTTGGCAATTAAAGTCACACCAGTCTAGTGTGACTCAAAAGTCTCAAGTGGGCATTCCTAAAGTCATAAAAGTCGTTGCTTTGGGAAGGCTAGAGCCACAGGGAGAGGTTATTAAAGTTTCTGCGCCCACATCTAGTCAAGAGAATCGAGTTGAGCAATTATTGGTGAAAGAAGGGCAAGAAGTTAAAGCAGGTCAGGTGATTGCAATTCTTGACAGCAAAGACCGTCTTCAAGCTGCTGTCATCAAAGCACAGCAACAAGTGAAAGTGAAGCAGGCAAACCTTGCTAAGGTTCAAGCAGGTGCAAAACGCGGTGAAATTGAAGCACAAAAAGCCACGGTTGACCGACTCAAAGCGCAGTGGCTAGGTGAGAAGACAGCGCAAGAGGAGGCGATCGCCCGACTCAAAGCGCAGTGGAAAGGCGATAAGATAGCACAACAGGCAACTATTGAAAAATTGCAAGCCCAACTCAACAACGCTCAAGCTGAATATGAGCGCAATCAGCAACTCTACTCTGAAGGTGCAATTTCTAAATCTTCATTTGATACTAAGCGGCTCAGTGTAGATACTGTAACACAGCAACTCAAAGAAGCCAGAGCAATACTCACCCGTATTAATGACACCAGTAGCAGGCAAATCAGCGAGGCTCAAGCTGTTCTCACCCGCATTAACACCACCCTTAGCAAACAAATCAGCGAGGCTCAAGCCACACTCCAGAAAATAGCCGAGGTTCGTCCAGTGGATGTGGAAGCTGCAAAAGCAGAAGTCGATGATGCGATCGCACAAGTGAATCAGGCTCAGAAAGATTTGGAACAGGCTTACGTGCATTCACCACAAAATGGTCAGGTGTTGGACATACACACACGTGCAGGGGAAGTGGTGTCGAGTGATGGCATTGTAGAGATTGGACAAACCAGCCAAATGTATGCTGTTGCAGAAGTTTACCAAAGTGATATCAACAAAGTTCATCCAGGACAGAATGTGCGAATAGTCAGTGATTCTCTACCTGGTGAATTGCAAGGAAAAGTGGATCGCATAGGCTTACAGGTGCGTCGTCAGAGTGTCGTCAACACTGATCCTAGTACCAATATTGACGCCAGAGTTGTGGAAGTACATATCCGACTTGATAAGATATCAAGCCAGAAAGTTGTTCATTTGACCAATCTGCAAGTTAAGGCGGTGATTTCACTGTGATTGGATTTATACAACAGTTACAGCGGCGAACACCTCTGGGTTGGCTGCAACTGAATCATCAGAAAAGCCGTCTGCTTGTTGCATTGTCAGGTATTGCCTTTGCTGACATACTCATGTTCATGCAGCTTGGCTTTCAAAATGCACTTTATGACAGCAATACTCGTCTCAACCGAGTTTTGCAGACAGACATTGTTTTAGTCAGTCCCAAAGCTCGTAATATGCAAAATCTGTCTACATTTTCCCGGCGGCGACTGTACCAAGCTTCTTCCATATCAGGAGTAAAATCAGCACAGGGATTGTATGTTAGTCTCATCACCTGGAAAAATCCCCAAACCCGTCGTGAAACGTCAATTCAAGTGCTTGGGGTGAATCCTGAACAACCAGCTTTTGGGCTGCCAGAAGTCAATCAACAATTGGATAAGATTAAGCTACCAGATAATTACTTATTTGACAAAGGTTCTAAAGGAGAATATCAAAAAGCGATCGCCCAAATTGAACAAGGTAAAACCGTTACCACTGAAATAGAAAATCGCACGATTACTATTAATGGCTTATTTAAATTGGGGACTTCCTTTGGGGCTGATGGTAACCTGATTACCAGCGATCAGAATTTTTTACGGCTCTTTCCCGGACGACAAGCCGCTAGTATCAATTTGGGCTTAGTTTATCTTGAACCGGGCTATGACCCACAGCAGGTGGTAACAGCATTGAGAGCCTACTTACCAAATGATGTCAAAGTTATGACCCATCGGGAATTTATCCAGTTTGAGGAAAACTATTGGCAGACAGAAAGCCCTATTGGCTTTATCTTTGGTCTGGGTGTATCAATGGGGTTCATAGTCGGCATTATTATCGTCTATCAAGTCCTTTCTACCGACGTGAATGCACACCTGAAGGAATACGCGACCTTTAAAGCAATGGGGTATCGCAATCTCTACCTGCTAGGAGTCATTTTTGAAGAGGCTCTCATTTTAGCTTTTCTAGGCTTTATTCCAGGAACAATAGTTCCTTTAGGACTTTATCATTTGACAAGAAAGGCAACAAATTTACCTATATATATGACTTTAACACGAGCCTTCGTGGTGCTCATGTTGACTATCATTATGTGTGTTATTTCTGGAGCGATCGCACCCGCAAACTCCAAGCTGCTGACCCGGCTGATATGTTTTAAATAGTCATTAGTCATTAGTCATTAGTCATTGGTCATTAGTCATTGGTCATTAGTCATTGGTCATTAGATTATCTTTCGGGTGGACAAAAACAAAGAGTTTATATGGAAGATGGTCGTTTAGTTGACAATAGAGAAGAACGCAGAATGCACCAACGCAGCACGCAGTATTTCTCCTAATTTCTGAGTTCTGTGTTCTCTCCTCACTCTAAATCAATTTTTGCAAGAATTATCATATTTTTTTAGCGATTTTTCTGCAAGACTTTTAAGTAAAATCACTGATTAATAAATACATTTTAAAAGAGCTTAAAAGAGTTTTATAAAATTTTCATGAATAGTTTTTTATTAGGACAAAAGTGTTTCATATTGGTCTGTTTTTCAAATAGACAACTATAAATTTTTAGATTAAAACAGTAACAGGATGATTGAAAAGTTCGATTCATTACTACTTATAAAAAAGCCGAGTGAAATGTACCTTTTTTTGAAGAGTTTACACTTCATTCAGTATGGAATTCGACACTTGTCAAACATCTTCAAAAACATGACAGAAAAGCAAACTAGGAGCGAAAGAGAAAATGCTAAAAATTCAAAATTTGACAGTATGTGATCTCTCTGTGGAATTGAGTCAATCAGAGCAAGAGAACATCGTAGGAGGGTGTGCATCCTCTTGTTCAGGTGTGAATTATGCAGAGAAGACTGTCGGAGGATTGGGTTCATCTGCTTGTTTCGGTGTAGATGATATTCAGCTATCTAAATCTTTTGGCTCCGAATACGGAAGTTGTAAATCATTATCTACTCCCTCTCTACCTAGTTTTTCTCGTTGTTAATTTTCTAGCTAGTACATCCTATTGATAGATAATACTTCAATGGATGGATTCGACAATTTCTAAGTAGAAAAAAATGGGTGTGCTTTCACCCATTTCATCTCATTCTAGAGCGTCACGCTAGCCCCTCCAGGGGCTCTGCGCAAACGCGCTCCAGCCCGCCTCGTAACATATGAATGAGAATCCCCGTCGCTTCAGCGCGGGGAGTACGTCAAAAGGGCAATTATTGCTTGGGGAGATAAGCCAACGCAGGAGGCCAGTTCTTCCAATGCGATTCGTTCTTGTGCGCTAGTTTTTAGCATTTGGGTTGCAGCTGCAACATATTCAGGATTAGTAAGATTATTGACGTTGCTAGAAGAGTTGGCTTGGGAATGGAGACTGGCAATGGGCGAACTTATCGTGAACTTTTGCATTTGATAAGAGGCAATTAGAGTGGCTTGACGGGCTTGGAGATAGGCAAGGTAGTATTGCACGACAGCTACTCGTTTTTGAACCCTGGCTTCATTCCAACGAGCCTGCATGACGGGCAATTGTCTAAAGGAGCCCAAGAATTTAATTGGATCTACTGTGATAGTGAAGGAAAGACTGCGCTCGTTCTCAGGTGAGGCATCGGGTGATGTATAATTTGTTGTAGTTTGAGACGGCGATATTTCTATAGTCACAATATCCGCAAAAGCCCTCAATCCCATTGCAGCTTTTGTCTCCTGAACTTGGGCGGAGTTGTGTTGGGCGATCGCAACTAACTGTTCAATTATTTTGAGATCGCGTTGGCTTATGTGTGTTTGAAGAGGTTCTAATTCTTTGCTTGTATTAGAATTCCCTTTTTCTGCAATTGCAGGAACAGGAATAATGAAAAGTGCAAGGGTAAAGATAATCTTCAAACTATGCACTATGGCTGCTACAGGCAATCCCACGGGCATGATGTTACTAATACTCTTTAGTAGAAATATTTTGCAGAAAACTAAAAGTAACCTATAGTATTGCAAATACGATGGATGCAATCGTCACTTGAAACAGGGAATCAAAAATCCAGCTAGCTAAGCTTACGTAACAAAAGTTCCTTCCCAAAGGGCTGGTCGCTGGTGCAAGTAGATGATTTGGGAACGATAGCTGGGCATAAAATAGGAGTTAACTGAGTGTCCCTGAAAAATAATTTGCCCTGCTTGCACTGGATCGAGACCAGCTAATGCTCGCAGGAGCAAGCTTTTACCAGAACCAGAAGCCCCAACCACTGCGATTTGTTCCCCTGAAAATACTTGGAAATTTAGGTGACTCCAGATCCAGTGTTCCTCAACTTTTCGACCTAAGTCTTGTACACAGAGAATAGGGTTGTTAGGAGACAGTTGTAGCTCAGTAGTCTGGTCTTT
>JAAUSC010000394.1 GCA_012031965.1 Scytonema sp. RU_4_4 | reverse complement strand
ATGGAACATTGGGAAATGGTTGCACAAAAATTTCCGGTGGTGGGATTCAAGCTCGGAAAGATAGATAGAATTGACAAATTTGACCAGATTTTCAGTGTCCACATCTATATGGAACAACCGTCGATGTTGGCAAATTTTTTCACTGGAGAAGATGGAGAATTACTTCCACAGTTGAAAATGCTGACACGGGATAATGATTGGCAAGAGAGAATTTATCTCAAAATGACTCCAGCACTCCAGGGAGTCGCCCAACAAATTATCAATTGTCCCTTTTCTGGTATCACCAAGCAGGTATATCTGCAAGGGAAGGTGTTGGAATGGATGGCATTACAGCTAGCTCCAATTATCGCAGGCGATCGCAATTATAAATCAACCACACCAGGTTTTAAACCAAAAACCATTGATCGACTGCATCACGCCAGAGAAATTCTTCTGTCTCGTTTGGAAAATCCTCCCTCATTATTAGAATTAGCTGCAATGGTGGGAGTCAGCCCTCGTACCTTGAAACGGGGATTTCCAGAGCTTTTTGGCACAACGGTGTTTGGGTATCTCCATTATAGACGGATGGAACATGCACAAAAGTTACTGCAACAAGGAAATCTGACTGTCATTGAAGTTGCCAATATAGTTGGTTATTCTAACCCCGGACATTTTGCTGCGGCTTTTAAACGTCGGTTCTGTATGACACCTAGTCAATGTTTAGCTGGTAAAATTAAGCTTTAGAAATCGAACAACTAGAACTAACTTTGTATTTAGCAACAAAATTATTTATAGTCTATAAATAGAAGTAACTGCCAAAATGATTTTGTCACATTATATGACACTTTTACTTACCCCTGAACTTGAAATGTTTATTCAAAGTCAAGTTGCGAGCGGAAAATATACATCAACTAACGAAGTTATTATTGCTGCACTAAAGCTACTAGAAGAGCGCGAACGTATTTATCAGGGGCGTTTTGAAGAATTACAACATGAAATAGCTGTGGGACTAGAAGAAGCTGAAAGAGGCGAATTAATTGATGCTGACACAGTTTTTAATCATCTGCGGAAAAAACTGACTAAGCGACGTATTCAGGAAAAGCAATGAGTCAAATTTGTCGATTTACTCCCACAGCAAGCAGGGACATCGAAAGGATTATTGACTACATCGCTGATACAAATAGTTATGATGCAGCTGAACACCTGCTCAACAAAATCAACGAAAAGTGTCGCAGGTTAGCGAACTTTCCTAGTATGGGACGTAATAGAGATGAACTAGCACCTTCCTTAAGAAGTTTTCCAGTAGATAGTTACCTAAATCTTTTTTATATACTCAATTTTACTCATTGAATCAGAATTATTTGCAATAGTCTCGGTATCGATTGCGTGCGCTCGCAACTCCAAATAGTGTGAGAAGTTTTATTTTGAGGAGCTATGATGAAGCTTTGGCAGTTGTCTTTTGGTATGCGTTTGTGGCTGGTGATTAGTTTATCGCGTTTTTTAGGCACTGTCGCAACTCAACCGGGATTGGCATCAGAAAACTTAAATAATACAAATATTCCTTCTTGATTTTCATGACACTTCTAATAGATCTACTGAGTGTTCAGGAGGGGCGATCGCATAATCTTCACGTTGTAAAAACTCATCGAGCAACTCAAAAAACCGCTCAAATCCATCCTTCTCATTGCCACAGCCGAACTCAATCATTCTTGCCCAAGAATTAGACGTTGTCATCTTCAACCGTTTCTGAAGCCAAGGCTGAAACTCTCCATAAAAATCAAGTTCTGTTTCCGTTGGCTCAATACTTAGTTCCTCTCTCGCTGTTCTATAGCCAATGATAAACATAAATAAATCGCTGACTGAAGCTCTGCCAATATACAATCCTGGTCTTGCCTTAATTTTCTTAAGCATTTCAAACAAAGGACTCATTTTGATCGCTCCTAATATTCAAACCCTCTCTAACTCTTCAACAACAAAGACACCTCGACGACAGGCAAAATCATTTATCCATGCTTCTCTTGTCAATCCTTCAGATGAAAGATTATCAAAGACCTTATCGCGCACCTCAACACCACAATGAACCCCATTGGTTGATATACTCTCTGTGCTTCCCGATCGCTCCCATCGGCTACTCATAATAAACTCGTCTCGGTATTTAGTTCTAAGCTTCAGTAATGTTCCTTGCACTCGATTTTGTTTCAGCCAGCTTAATACAGCTTGAGCACACTCAAAACACTCAAGACGCTGGAATGGTTCAACAATTTTGCCAATTTCTTGATAAATTTCCTCCTCTGACAATGAATTCACAACATTACTCTGTGCTTCACTCCCATACCACCTCTATTTTAACTGACTCGACTATGCTTCTCTTCGAGACGCTACACGAACGCATTACTTACTGTAATTTGCCCTTTTGGAGTAGACGAGTATCCAATACAGTTCGGTGAAAGGATAAAGAGTAAACGCAAAAGGCTTAAAAATCAGGCTTACAGCCAATAAGTTTTTTGAATTTTCTGCTCATCAGAACCGTATGACATAAGTACCTTTTTAGAGTAGAGGGGGTTGTTGGCATTTTTATATACTCAATTTTACTCATTGAATCAGAATTATTTGCAATAGTCTCGGTATCGATTGCGTGCGCTCGCAACTCCAAATAGTGTGAGAAGTGTTATTTTGAGGAGCTATGATGAAGCTTTGGCAGTTGTCTTTTGGTATGCGTTTGTGGCTGGTGATTAGTTTATCGGGTTTTTTAGACACTGTCGCAACTGAACCAGGACTGGCTGAGGAAAACTTAAATCATCCAAATATTAGTACAAATATTCCTCAACTGGGCGATATCGAGTTTCCCACAACCAGCGCCCAAATATTGGTGCAACAACCAACACCAACCAACCCACCTGCGACAACAGGGGAAGTGGTAGCGATTACGGGAGTAAAAGCCAATCCCACCGATAAGGGTGTGGAGGTAATTTTAGAAACAAGCCAAGGGGATAAGCTGCAAGTTGCCAATCGCAGTACGGGTGACGACGTTGTGCCCAAGCTTTTAGCTTTGAATACACTGATTATGGTGTAGGCTTCCCACCTCGCTATCGCGCGGTGGGACGTTCCTGCTAAGGTACGAACATGCGAAAAAAATATCCAACCTTGTTTCCAGCCCTCTGGGCTGGAAACAGCCCTTACTCGTTAATTAGTCGTAGTCCCGTTGTTGTTAGCGTAGCGTTGCCGTTCGGCTATAGCCGTGGCG
>JAAUSC010000175.1 GCA_012031965.1 Scytonema sp. RU_4_4 | reverse complement strand
CCTGTAAGCCTAATATTCTGACATTAGTAAATATACTGAAAAACATCTGAGGTCTATATTCTGCATAAGTGAATGCACTTAATAAATTATTGACTTGGCAAGGTCTTTTAGATTTAATAAATACACATAAATGTCAATCCCCCAAAGGGGGGGGATTCATTCAAAATTATCAATCTCTATACCTCTTACGGGAAAGTTGGCTCATTCAAATTCGCTCATTCAAAATTCATTTTGAATGAGCGAATTTAAGCTTTTTTAAGATTGACCTATTTACCAAATCCACATTTTTAACCCCTTTTTCTATAGTCCGCGTAGACAGATTATAGAAAAAGGGGATTTTTAAACCGGGTTTAGTATACCTTCAAATGATTTAACAAATGTTCATAATAGAATTTATGAGTTTTAAGTCTTGAATCAATAGCTTATAACTCATAACTTTCAGCATGATCCTTTTAGTTAGAGGCTCCTGTCAGAGGAAAAATGATGTCATCCAGAGTTCTTAGTAATTCTTGCTCATTGTAAGGTTTGGAGAAGTAGGCTCTAGCACCTAATTGTATTGCCAGTTGACGATGTTTATCGCTACTGCGAGAGGTTAGCATAGCGACTGGTATGTCTTTAAAATCAGTGTTTGATTTAATACGACCTAAAAAGCCATAACCATCAACACGAGGCATTTCAATATCACAAATGACAGCCTGAACTCTTAAACCACTCTGAAGTTTTTCTAGCGCATCTTGACCATCTTTAGCTTGTTCTACTTGATACCCTCCTTTCTCTAGAGTGAGGGCTAAGAAGCGCCGGACATTAATTGAGTCATCTACAATTAAAACCGTACCTTTTTGATTAATTGGCAGTACTGATTTGTCGATAGCTGGCGTTAGGAAAACGGTCTTTAGCTTTGCCGATGGTAATTGATTGGTTCTAGGTGTGCGCTCGTTGGTAACAATCCAATAGAGTAACTCGTTGGCATTTACCAGTGGGACTACCCGACCATCACCCAGAATGGTACAGTTGGTGAAGCCATTAGGTAAAGGTATGTTTCCTTCAACTCGACGGATAGCAACTTCTTGCTCACCCCAACAACGATCGACTTGCACCGCTACTAATTGATTGCCTTGGTTAACGATGAGTATGCTAGCGGCATTAATTGCAGGGGGAGTTTCCAAGTTTGGGTTATCATAGCGGGGGCAATTAAACTCTAAATGCCGACTGAGACGAACCAACGGTAGCATGCTTCCTTGCCAATTAAGGACTTCGCTGGTCGCCATTGGGAACACTTGCTCGTGATCAAGCAAGAATATTTCTGAAACCACATCTGTAGGAAATGCTAAAAGCATTCGATTGCTTTCTATCAGTAAGACTCTTGCGACTGAAAGTGTAAACGGCACTGATATTGTATAAGTCGTCCCCTTCCCTGATATGGTATCAACTTTGACATCTCCCCGCACTTGTTTCAGGTTGCTGCGAACCACATCCATACCAACACCGCGACCGGACAGAGCCGTCACTTGATCAGATGTGGTAAATCCTGGCTCAAAAATGAGCGATAGCAATTCTTCATCAGTAGCTTGCGCTATAAGATTTGGCTCTAACCCCATAGCTATTGCACGAGCACGGATTTTGTCTAGTGGAATCCCACGTCCATCATCGCTGACAGTAAGGATTGTGCGACTGTCTTGATGTGTGGCTTTAATTTCAATTAATCCTTGTTCTGACTTACCGGAGGCGCGGCGTGTTGCTGGGTCTTCTATACCGTGGTCGAACGCATTTCGCAACATATGCATCAAAGGCTCATTTAAAGCCTCCAAGATGTTACGTTCAATTAAGATAGCAGCACCCTCGATTTTCAGTTGCACGTTTTTGCCATACTCTACACACAGGTCGCGCAAAGCCCTAGGAAAGCGATCAACAATGTCAGATAGCGGGCGCATCCGTACTTGAGTCAGCTTTCTTTGCAACTGCTTGGATGTTTTGGTGAGTTTGCGGGAAAATAGATCTGTATCGTCAAGACCGAGTTGAATATCAGTGGTGACTTCTTGTACCTGAACGATAGTTTCCATCACTTCCTGAGAGAGCAAGTTTAATTCGTTATAGCTATCCATTTCTAAAGAATCAAACCTGCTTGGTGTCTCGTCATAATTGCCAGATGTGATGACATTTTCCACTCTTTCACTCGGTGGTAATGCCAGCAATGGAACACCAGATGACAACACACTCTGAGTTGCTATTCTGTCGTAAGCTGTACGTAATTGCTGATTTTCTCTGCCGAGAACTTGCACTCGCTGGTTCAAATTGCGAATCAGTTTGCGTAACTTCTCAAGTTGTAAATTCAATCCGTTACGCTGAATAATCAGCTCTCCGAACAAATCATTAATTTGCTCGAGTTGCTTGCTAGGAACTCGAACTGTATTTTCTTGAGATTCACTCTTATTGTTATTACCAACAGTTTGTTCAGCTTTCTGTTCAACAAATTTGTAATTTGTTGTCGGAATTTCTTGAGGAATGACTGTATTTGATGGCACTTCAACTGGAGCGTTACTCTCATCAGCAAAAGCTGCTTCTAAAGCTTCAAAATCAGCTGCAATGATTTCACGATCCAGCCAAGTTTCTTCTGTTTCTTCTGTTTCTTCTGATTGCAGAATGTCTGTTTGGGCAACTTCTGTCTCTGGGTCTAGCGTGGGTGTGACTTCTACTTTTCGCAGTTCTGTTTGAGTATATGCTGTATCTTCAACCGCCAAATCTTCTAGCTGAATTTCTGTTGGTAACCCATCTAGTTGATTTGTGATGACCAACGCTTGCGATCGCCGCCATGCTTCCAAGGCTGCACAGGCGATTGTTTCAATCTCAGAGGGAGCAGCAGCTTCCAAGTGGTTTGCCACGGATTCGCAAAGTTGAGTAAAGGCTGATAATTGCAACATTTCACCCAAACCACCCAACTCAGCTGCCATAATCGCAACTTCTTCTTTCAAACAGGGCTGTGCGCTATCTGCCAATACCGATTCCAGGCGTTGTAAACACCCTTCTACCTCTGTTTCAAACAGTAAGGGGATGATGTCTTGCCCATCCTCTGGAGACAGCATAGTTGCTGCATCCTCGGGGGTTGGATCACCCAAACGTACGTGCAGTTCTTCAAACACTGGATAACAGAAAGTCGATAACCACTGCTCATCTATAGCATTGCCTTGTGATAACAATTCCACTATCTGACGTAGCCAGTCTATTCCAGACAGCAATAAACTTTGTAACTCCGTGTCGATTTCTAAAGAGTTTTTTCTAGTTTTTAAAACTTTAAAGGAATCTTCCAAACGGTGAGCCAAATCACTTAGGGGGCGAAATCCCATCATGCCTGCGCCACCTTTGATTGAGTGGGCAGCTCGAAGTGCGGCATTAATTTTTTCTTGAGAGATACGATTGTTGTTATTGAATTCCAGTAATACCCCTTCTAGGGTATTTAGGTAATCAGTCGCTTCCTCCAGAAATTGCATCTGGATTTCTAATTCTTTGTCTTGTGACATAGTCTTTGCTATTAGTCATGAGTCATGAGTCATTAGTCATTAGTCATTAGTCATTAGTCATATATAAATGACATAGACGCCCTGCAGGCGTCTTCCCATAGGGTAGAATAAAAGATCAATGACTAATTCACCTTGAAGGTACCAACAGTTGCTTGCAATTGCCGAGAAATCTTCATAGTTTGCTGCAAAGATTGGGAAACCTTCATAGAAGAATCGCTTGTGCGGTGTGAGCAAGCAGCTATATCTTTCATCAATTGGCTAACTGTATGCGATGTTTGTGCCTGTGATGTTGTCGCCATAGAAATCGACTGCACCAACAAGTCTATTTGTCGTGAAATTTCCAAAATCTGGCTCAGATTTTGCTTGGCGTCTTCGACAATTCGTGTTCCTTCCACAACCTGAGTCGTCCCCAGTTCCATCGCTTGCACAACTTCAGTTGTTTCACGCTGGATGTTCTCAACAATTTGTTCAATTTCTGTGGTCGCTGCTGCACTGCGGGCTGCCAATTCCCCAACTTCCTCCGCGACAACGGCAAAACCTTGACCTTCCTCACCTGCACGTGCTGCTTCAATTCCAGCATTAATGGCGAGCAAGTTGGTTTGCATGGAAATCTGATTAATTAATGCCACCACACGGGAGATTTGTTGGGTTGATTCTCCCAGGCGCTTGACTTTCTTGGTGGTTTCGCCGACTGTTTCGCGCAAATACAAGATGTTTTGCACTGTCATATCCATTGCAATGCCACTCTTTTTAGCAGTTTGGGCGGCGCTATTGGCAACTTCTGCTGCTTGCTGGGCGCTTTTTGCGACATGTTGAATCGATTGGGTCATGTTATCAACCGCATCTAGTGTACGGTTAATTTCTGACGCTTGAGTCAGTGCTTCCTCTGCCAGTTCACGGATTGCTCCAGAGTTTGTCCCAATTGCTTCATTGACCTGGGTAGCGGTTTCTTGAACTTGAGTGACAATCACGCGCAAATTTTCAACGATAGAGTTGAAAAAGTCAGCAACTGTGCCAATCTCTCCTGCTGTAACTTCAGCACGCACTGTTAAGTCACCACTAGCTGCACCTTCTACTTCAGAAAGAAGTTCCAAAAGTTGCATTTGCAGAGTTTCTTTTTGTTGGCGTTCGTCTTCCGATACGCTTTCTGCAATAGCCTTTGCTTTTTCTACCTCTTCAAGAAGCTGTGCTTGCTCTAGAGCATAACCGACTTGAGTCGCAAGCTGTCTAAACAAATCTATCTCCGGTTGTTGCCAATTCCGGGGACTGTCGCAATGATGAGCAATGATCAAGCCTACCAGTTGCTCTTCGAGAATAATTGGTGCTACCAAATTTGCCTTCACGGCAAATTTCTCCAACATTTTGATGTAACAATCTGCATTCTTCAGATTGGCATCTTGATAAATGTTGGATATGACTCGCACTCGACCATCCTTATAAGTTTCTGCATGACGTTCTCGAAAACAGGGATCGTCGATTTGAACTCCCAGCATTCTTGGTAATCCAGCTGTGACTGATTCAGCGACGACATCTCCATCTAAGGTTTCTGAATTGAATTTATAAATGAGAACCCTGTCTGTTCTCATTGCCTGACGAACTTCCTTCACAGCTGTTTTGTAGATGTCCTCAACCTTCAGACTTCTACGAGTACGCAGGGTAATATCTGTCAGTAACTTTGCCTTTTCAGTGTCTAGTGCTTGTTGTTTTACTAAAGCTTGAAGCTGCGACGCCATTTGGTTGATGTTATCACTCAAAATGCCAAATTCGTCTTCCGATTGCACCTCCAAACGGGTATCGAGTTCTCCCTTGCCTAGTTTTGCCACTGCTGTGGTTGCTTTCGTAATTGGTTCTGTAATTCGTTTCGCTAACCATACCGCAATCAACGCAACAATTAATGCTGTCAATCCTGTCCCGACTGCAACTGTTAACAATAATTGTCTTTGAGCCTCAAATGCGGTTGCTGTATTTGTAGCTATAATAAATTGCCAATTCAAATTGGGCAATCCATCTTGCGTTTTGGATGAGTAGCTGACAAGTTGCTCTTGGTTATCAGTTTGATCAACAGTAATAAAAGTATCGTCTTTTCTTTGTGTTTGCCGTTCTGCTAAACCAGGAAAATCTCCTTTGGCACTTCTACCTATATATTTCTTGTCTGTTGCCAAGAAAAATTTATCCGTTCCATCAATCAAATAGTATTTCTGTCCTGAATGTGCATAATTTTTGACTACATTCTCTAGAGCTTTTACGGCTATCTTCGCTCTGACTATAGCAGTCGTTCCTCCTGTCGCACTTTTAACAGGTGTTGCAATAGTAACACTTAGATGACCTGTTTTTTTTGTGACTTCTGGTTGGCTGATGTAAAAACGGTCGTTTTGCCGTACTGCTTGAAAGTCCTGACTACTGCTTTGATTGGGAATTAAATCTCCTTGAGATTGTGCAATAACATCACCGTTTAAGTTAAGTACCGCAATACTGTCATAGACTTTATGAGTATCTACAAACTGATTCAGCAATGCTTGCTTTTCCTTTTGAGAAAAAGTATCGACTTTAGAATTTGTGAAGATTGATAGATTAGATATCAGTTGAATATTGTTATACCGTTCTATGATGAAACGGTTAACCTTGTCTGCCAGACCCTCAGCTTCTGCTTGTTGAGTTTGAGAAATTTTATTGGTTAAGGAGTTACTGGCAAATAAGTAAGCAAGTACTCCAATTGCTAAGACTGGGAGCGTCCCAATAGCGATCGCTAGTAATGTCGCTTTGGTACCTAAACTTAGGCGCTGCAAGGTTGAAGATGCATGATTTGGTGTAAGATGACGAGCAAATTGAGTATTAGCCTCGTCAGGTAGTTTTATGGCATTATTATCTGTGAAATTTTCCGATGAAGAAACAGATGCTCCATTTTGAGTATCAATATTCTTAGTTGGATCAGTTTTATTAAACATTTAAAGATATTCTCCTAAGCTGGTGAATAAAAATACGAAAAATTCAGTATTCTCTTTGGAGTACACCCTAATCACTGCGGAGAATAGAAGACTGAACAATTGCTTGTGCATCTAAGACAAGCAATATTTCATTTTGTTGAACAACACAACCACGTAGATAGGGGATTAAACTGGCTGCTACTTGTCCCATAGGAGAGCGAATTTCATCAGGCATAAACTTAGTGGTACCTTGTATCTCTTGTACAACCAAGCCTAAAAGTACTGAATCTACGCGGATAATGACTACATTATACTGCCGAAGTCTATTATCTAGATATTCAAGATTGAACATCCTTGGTAAATCAATCACCCAAACTATGCGACTGCGCCAGTTCATCAATCCTATGATACAGGCAGGCATATTTGGTATTGATGAGATGGTTTCAACAGGCACAACAACTGCTTCTTGCGTGTGCCTCATTGGTAGGACGGCAGATGTATGTCTATTTAGCCGAAACTTAAGATAGCCATCCCCCAAGCTATTTTGATTTTGTTTCAGAGAGAGTGCTAGTTTTGAACTATTCATTTGATTCAAATGACCACTGATTTAATAGCTCGTAGGAGCTGTTCGCGAGTGTAAGGTTTTGTAACATAGGCATCAGCGCCTTGTCTCATTGCCCACAATCGGTCAATCTCCTGATTTTTAGAACTGCAAATGACAATCGGCACTTTTTGAGTCGCCGGATTTCTCTTAAGAGAACGACACAACTCAAAACCGCTCATTCCCGGCATAACCACATCAGTGACGATAACATCTGGATTTTGCAATTGTGCTTTTTCTATAGCTTCCTTTGCACCAGTAGCTTGAATAACGTTATAACCACTCTCTATAAGATAATGGCTCATCAGTTCCAATTCACTGGGTGAATCTTCTACAATCAAAATTGTGCCAAGCAAAGTAATACTCATCCTTAATATCTCCCATACAACTAAATGTACTTTATGAAAATGTATGACTGTTCTTTTTCTCTCAACCTCAATTCCCAATATGTTTAAACACCATTTTCAACAAATCTGATTGAGAAAAAGGCTTAGTCAAATAGCCTGAAGATCTGACCATTTTTGCCTTTGCTCTGTCTATAAATCCTGTTCTGCCTGTCACCATAATAATAGGGATATTCTTAAAAGCTGAATGCCTCCGCAACAAAGAACATAGCTCATAGCCATCTAAATTTGGCATTTCTACATCTAGTAAAATTAAATCAGGCTTGCTGCGGAGAATCTGCATCAAAGCTTTTACAGGATCATTGATCATCACAACTGAAAATGTACTTTCATCCAAAAAATGCTTGATAGAATTTAACACTGTTGGACTGTCATCTATACAGGCTACTGTATATGTATTTTTACCACGAGGTTGGTGGAAATCTTTGTTGCTGTTAAGATGAGAAGTATCAAAATTATTACGTTTTGGTAATTGTTCCCCTAATTTGACTTGATTTTGCTGCATCGTGGGAACCTCAGTGGTAGGTATAATATCGGAGGTGGCTTGTGGATCAACTGTTGATTGAGTCTGTTGGTTATTGCGTAATTGTTTTTGACAATGTTCTACAAGTAATCGCAAGTCCAAGCGACAGAATTTTGGTAATTCATTTAAAGAAGTTTCACTTTTAAATTCATAGCTTCCTTGTTTTATTATGAGAAATGACTCGAGTACTTGTCTGGCCAATTCATCTATCAGGACTGCTGCTTGCGGAGGAGTGATGTATTCTTCATTGACTAACCAGCAAATAGCTTGATAATCTGGTTGTGATGTTGACTGATTCTCTCTGTTTTGCTCAAATATCGGTCTTATCCGCATAAGAGATGAACTGTTGAGAGTGTTTGTTTGTTGACTGAAGCGCCTCAAAATATTTTCAAGCCGTTCAAACATTTTATCTGAAGAAGCATAAACTAGTTTACCGTCTTCTAGATAGATTGACCAAGAAACCGACTCTGTAAATACTTGTAAGCACCCTGTAGCACGCCGACTTGTTAATTGTGCTAATAGAGATAGCGGGTGTAGTTTCTGGAAAAACTTGTAGCTACCTATAGGAGTTGTGCTCATTTTGCTTTTACTTGGGCTAAATTCTTGCTAGTGTGAGCTAAATTTATGCAGGGCTTTTCCACAAGTTCATTGAAACGGTTAAGAACTTTTGTTATGAAAAATACAAAAGTCTAGCTTTAAGATTTGTGGGAAAACTCAGCGGTAGCACCCTTTTCTCTAGACAGGAAAAACCTCAGATAACTCGCAAATTGCAGTGAAATTTACTAACTTATACTGAGATTAGCAGACATCTTTACATAACAAGTAAAAAAAATGTAAAGACTAGATAAAGCCATCTAGAGTATAGTAAAATCTGTCTAATGGCAACCGAGATAATACTGTTTTTTGTGGTCAGTCAAACCCTGCTATCTTTAGTACTCGTACCTAAGTATAGTACGGTTTTCAGAACCTGAGTAAATCTCGGGTTAGTTTTGCTAGTACAACAGTATTTTTACTTGTACAATTTGTAAAGTTAACATAAAAAATCCAGACGACAGAACAGTGCCACTGTCTGTTATATACCTCAAAAGCTCAATCTGCCAATTATATTATTCATACAACCTTTGACAGTTCTGGAGTTAAAGTTTATGCGAAATGAATTTTAACAAGAATAATCACAGGAGAATTCTGACAACCGTTGCATCTATCTTTTGCTGTATTAATTGTAATTGTAGCGACTTGTATTTCTTGAGATTTTTCTACAAAAACAAAAAGACACTGCTAAGCAGTATCTTTTCAGACAGACTTAATATTTATCTGTCCTGCTTTTGTTTCTATCCAATATTTTTTATTGGGATAAATTAAGACTTCTCAGATTGAGTCTACACATTTACCGCTTTCTGGACAAATTTTCTGCGCATAGACATGAGTGGCGTGGAAATTTGCTAAAGCCTCTTTGACATCCCAATAAAAAGGACTTATGAATACTCATCCATAACACAGCTATACAGGAAAATGCCTGTCAAGGTAACCACTCAAGTGCTGTTTTTTATAGTGCGGATGAAAGGACTTGAACCTTCACGCCTTGCGGCACTAGAACCTAAATCTAGCGCGTCTGCCAATTCCGCCACATCCGCATCAGTAAGCCATCATATCATAACGAAGTTATCTGTTGCAATATCTAACGATTCATTATATTTAGTGGTTAGTCGTTAGTTGTTTTTTGTACCTACCAACCACTAGCCACCAACCAATCATCAGCTTTGACTAAGCTATCGCAACACGAGGCAAACGGTGCTTAAATCCGCAGAGAATTTCCCAAGAAATTGTATTTAATTGATTTGCCCAATCTTGGGCAGTAATTTGTTCTTTTCCTTGTGTTCCAAGTAGGGTTACGACTTCGCCTTCTGGCACATCTGGTAATGCACTCACATCTAACATCAACTGATCCATTGTAATTGTGCCAATCTGCGGCACCCGTTGACCGCGAATTAACACTTGCATTTTATTGGAAAGATTGCGAGGAACACCATCTGCATAACCAATCCCTACCACAGCAAGGCGAAGTTCATCTGGAGTGGTAAATTGATGACCATAGCTGACGCTAGTTCCAGGGGCGATGGTTTTTACCTGCGTGATTCGCGCCTTAACTTGTAGGACAGGTTTAAGATCTATGCTTGAGCACAAATGATCAGCTGGGTAAAGTCCATATACAGCTAAACCCACACGCACAATATTGTAGTGCAATGCTTTGTCGGTCAGAGTAGCAGCTGAATTTGCCAGATGTAGACAAGGTAGTTCTATCCCTATTGTCCTGAGTTGGGCAATTGCGTGCTCAAACCGTTGTTGCTGTTGTTTCATTATTGTGGGATCAGGACTATCTGCCGTTGCCAAGTGAGAATATACACTAGCAATAGTCAGATGAGGTAACCGTTGTACAAGTTGAACGAACTCAGCAGCCTTGCACCAATTTGTTCCTAACCTAGACATTCCCGTATCTAATTTGACGTGTACAGGTAGTGGAGTCTCATAATTGATGGCTTCTAGAGTATTGGAAAAGACTAAAGCTTGCTTGGGACAAATTAATGTTGGCTGAAGTTTCCATTTGGCGATCGCATGAATTTGCTCTGGGGTATGAGTTGCGCCTAATATCAAAATAGGAGCTTTAATTCCTGCTTCTCGCAATTGAATTCCCTCTGGAACTGTAGCGACTCCCAACCAACTAGCTCCTGAATCTAATACAGTTTGGGCGACTGTAACTGCTCCATGTCCATAAGCGTCAGCTTTTACCACTGCCATCAGTTGGGTGTGCGGTGATAGTATCCTTAAAAGCTGCTTGACATTGTACGACAACGCTGACAAGTTAATTTCTACCCAAGCACGTTGGGAGAACCAAGCATAGGTATCCCACTGCTGATTCGAGGTCACACTGGAGGTTTGTTTGTGGATCAACATCTTGAATGACTCCTATCACACCACTTTTTAGCTTCTAAATCATTTACATCATTCTCGTTGCTAGAAGCCTGATCGTGATCAATCAGAAGAATGAACAACAAAGACTGGCTTCGTTCTCAAAAGACCCCGTGACTCTTTCGATTTTTAAGTTTTGCCAGATGTATAATTTTTTTTCATCACCAAAGCAGAATATAATTGTGTTAATATATGTAAAATTAATAGCTTGAGCGCTGATCAATGGGGAAAGTTTTAGTTCTAAACGCCTCTTACGAACCGCTCAATATCACGAGCTGGCGGCGAGCTGTCGTCTTACTGATTAAAGGCAAAGCTGAACGAGTAGAATTCAGTCACAAGCAACTCTACTTAGGCTTTCCACTTCCGACGGTTATTAGGTTACGCCACTATGTGCGCGTTCCCTATAAAGAGATTCCTCTCACTCGTCGGAATATACTACACCGGGACGGTCACACTTGCCAGTATTGCGGTTACACGGGGGATGATTTAACTTTGGATCATGTCGTACCGCGATCGCGTGGGGGCGGCGATACCTGGGAGAACATTGTTACAGCATGTGTCCGCTGCAATGTGAAAAAGGGTAATCGTACGCCCACTGAATCCCACATGATGTTGCGTCATACTCCACGCCGACCTTACAGTAGTCTCTACTTTGAGGTCAGTAAACATCTCAAAAGCGGCATGCACCAAGAATGGCAAAAATATGTTATAGGTCTCTGACAATTTCTGTTTATTTTGAAGAAAGCAGTTGTCAGTTTTTTTGCATTATTGCCCTTGTTTGGTGATTGTAGCTTCTCTACAGTGTTTTATGGACTTCAGCCTTTGAAGCTGATAGAGGAACTTGAAAATTTGCATACACGTGTTAGAGCAACTTTTCTAGTATAGCACATATCAACGCCAAAACAAGCAGGGTGCGTTCCAATTCTATCAAAATAATCAGGGGTAGGTGCTCAAAACATTTTCCAGGCAAGTTCTTGATAACAAAAATCTTGATAACAAAAATCTTGACAAAAAATAGACTGGCAGATATAGCTTAAAACTTTGATATTTTGCAAAGATGATAGTAATGATGTGTGGCTGAAGTATTGAATGACAAATTGTAGTACATCTCAACAACAAAAGGAGCCTCACACTTATAAAAACATTTCATATGCACTTTAATTCTTCCCTTAGTCAGATAGAGAGTTTGCCGTTGACGGGTGACCTTACTCAAGACGATTTTGAAATAGACAAAGATTTAGTAGAAGTTCCACTGACTAAGCACTCAGGTACAGCATTAGCCGGTGATGGGAGTTCTCTGGGTCAGCGTAACAATTCTTTGGTAAATCAGAAATCAGAAGAACTGCACAACACGTTTCTTGCACATAGACAAGAACGCCAGTTAGTTATTCTTCAAGATTTTCCTGACCCTGATGCCTTATCATCTGCTTGGACCTACCAATTAATTGCTCAGCAATACGACATAAAATGTGACATCGTTTATGCTGGTGCATTAAGCCACCAAGAAAATATTGCTTTGGTCAAGCTGACTGGCTTACCTGCTCAGCGTTGGACACTACAAACACTGAAAAACAAGGACTTATCTTCTTACCAAGGTTTCGCTCTCATAGATAACCAAGGAACAACTTCTCAGCTAGTACCTTTAGTGCAAGAAGCAGGGATACCAATAGTGGCGGTTATCGACCACCACAGTATACAAAGTGACATCAAATCAGATTTTTTTGATGTTCGTCCCTCTGTACGAGCAACAGCAACGATTTTTACTCAATACTTGCAAGCAGGGTTACTCACTCTAGATAGCAGCATAAATCAACACATTAAATGCGCGACTGCCTTGATGCATGGCTTGCGATCGGATACTAATAGACTGATGCAAGCACAGGAAGAAGATTTTATGGCAGCAGCGTATCTGAGCAGATTTTATGACGCGCAGTTGCTGAATGCGATTCTACAGGCGAATCGTTCTAAGCGAGTTATGGACGTTATAGAGCGATCGCTCAAAAACCGCATCGTGCAAAATAACTTTTCTATTGCTGGTGTTGGTTACTTACGCTACGATGACCGCGATGCCATCCCCCAAGCGGCAGATTTTCTTGTGACAGAAGAAAACGTCCACACAGCCGTCGTGTACGGTATCGTTCACGATGAAGATGAGGAACTAGAGGTGGTTATCGGTTCTCTCAGAACGACCAAATTGACTCTCGATCCCGATGAATTTATCAAAGAAGCTTTTGGTCAAGATAGCAGTGGACGCTTTTTCGGTGGTGGACGGACAAGCGCAGGTGGGTTTGAAATTCCGACGGGTTTCTTATCTGGAGGTAATGAAAATTCTGCTTATGCGAAGATGAAATGGGAAGTTTTCGATTCTCAGATTAAGCAGAAGCTGCTGAGATTGGTGAACCCGAAAGATAACCCAATACAGTCGGAGTAAAGTCGTGAGTCATTAGTCCTTAGTTCCCAAAGACAAAGGACTAGGAACGAAGGACAAAAGACAAAGGACATTCATTGTGGAACTGTATTTCATTCGTCATGGAATTGCTGAACAAAGGCGACCAGATATCAAAGACGAGGAACGCTCACTGACCAAAGAAGGTCGGCAAAAAACACAGAAAGTTGCCGAACGATTGAAGAAGCTGGGTTTGCATTTTGATTTGATTGCGACCAGTCCCTTAATACGAGCTCGCCAAACAGCAGAAATCCTTATATCTGCTGGGCTGAGTTCTCAACTAGAAGAATGTTCCTATCTTGCTCCAGATGGTCGTATTGAAAGTTGGGTTTTAGATTGGTGGAGTCCAAGAAATGATTCACCCGAAAGCCAACTTGCTCTAGTTGGACATGAACCAGATTTGAGCACTTGGGCAGAAATTCTTCTATGGGGACAAGCTAAAGCAACGTTAGTTTTGAAAAAAGCGGGTATGATCGGGGTAAAACTACCAGAAAAAGGCTCCCCTCTGGGTCGTAGTCAGATGTTTTGGTTGACCCCACCCAAGTACTTGCTCTAACAGTAAAGTAACGTTTCTGAAAGAATTTTTAGGAGAACGGATACTGTTATGGTGATAACAATTTCTGGTAAGTTAGCCGGAAAAAATCTTTCACACAAAAGCAGATGGTGTTGCCATGATGGTGTGCGAATACAAGCCTGGATTGGATGGCATTCCCGCCGCCCAATCCAGTATTAGCAATGTTGACGGGCAAAAAGGAATACTAGAATATCGTGGCATTCGGATTGAGGAACTAGCTTCAAAAAGTACATTTTTGGAAACTGCTTATCTCCTCATTTGGGGTGAGTTGCCCACATTGGAAGAATTGGCAGCATTTGAGGATGAAGTTCGCTCTCACAGGCGGATTAAATATCACATTTGCGACATGATGAAATGCTTTCCCGAAAGCGGTCATCCGATGGATGCGCTGCAAGCCTCTGCTGCAGCATTGGGCTTGTTTTATTCGCGCCGTGACTTGAATAACCCTGTTTACATTCGGGATGCTGTCGTTCGCCTCCTAGCAAAGATTCCAACAATGGTAGCAGCGTTCCAGTTAATGCGAAATGGGAATGATGCAATACGTCCCCATGAAAGCTTGGACTATTCTGCTAACTTTCTGTACATGCTCAATGAGAAAGAACCTGATTCATTGGCGGCGCGGATTTTTGATATCTGCTTGATACTTCATGCTGAACACACGATGAACGCCTCCACCTTTAGTGCTAGGGTAACAGCGTCTACTCTAACTGATCCATACGCAGTGGTAGCGAGTGCGGTGGGAACGTTAGGAGGACCGCTGCATGGTGGAGCCAACGAAGAAGTGATTCAAGTGTTGGAAGAAATTGGCTCTGTAGAAAATGTGCGTCCCTACATCGAGGATCGTCTCGAACGCAAAGCCAAAATTATGGGGTTTGGACATCGTGTGTACAAGGTGAAAGACCCACGCGCCACAATTTTGCAGAACTTGGCAGAACAGCTGTTTACCAAGTTCGGGTATGACAAGTATTATGACATTGCCGTAGAAATGGAAAGGGTGGTGGAGGAAAAACTGGGTCACAAAGGAATTTATCCGAATGTTGACTTTTATTCTGGTTTGGTGTATAAGAAAATGGGAATTCCCACAGACTTATTTACACCAATATTTGCGATCGCCCGTGTAGCTGGTTGGTTAGCACATTGGAAAGAACAGCTAGAAGAGAACCGGATTTTCCGTCCGACTCAGGTTTACGATGGCAAGCACGACGTTCCTTACATTCCCATTGAGCAGCGTTAGGGAATGAGGGGACAAGGGGACAAGGGGACAAGGGGACGAGGGGACGAGGGGACAAGGGGACGAGGGGACA
>JAAUSC010000393.1 GCA_012031965.1 Scytonema sp. RU_4_4 | reverse complement strand
CCGAAAGATTTTGACATTGCTTTTTTAAGGCATTTTATAAATGGATTTCCGTAGCATACATCCAATATCATAGTTTGAATCTCACGAGCGACAGAGATGATTTCTTCAATTGTTATGTTTGGGTCATTTGAAAAACCCGGTTTGTTTAAGAAACCGGGTTTTTCATCGTATTAATCTATGCTTAATTTACTATTTCATAACCCAGCCTATGACCACAACTCTGACAATGCTTGATAGCGACCAAGAGCTAACAGAGGAAAATATTGTTGATAGAGGTGATATTTCAGATAAAAATGACCAGGGAAGCCAGTCCCTGTGAAATTTGCCTCATACCAAGTGCCATCAGACTGCTGAGTTTCTAACAAATAGCTAATTCCTTTCTCAATGCTAAGCTTAGCAAACTTGCTAGTTGCTTGACCTGCTGCTATTAAGCCTAGTATTGCCCAAGCTGTTTGAGAAGCAGTACTGGAACCTTGTCCTTTAAGAGCCGGATCATTGTAGCTGCGACAAGTTTCGCCCCATCCACCATCTGAGTTTTGACACCTGACTAACCAAGCAGCACCCCGTTCGATGCTGACTCGCGTCTTTTCTGGAGCAATTAACGATAGAGCCGAAAGAACTCCACTGGTTCCATAAATGTAATTCACTCCCCAGCGACCAAACCAGCAACCCTCTGTTTCTTGCTCGCGTATGAGATAGTTCATTGCTCGTTTGAGATTGGGTGTATCAATGAACAAATGACAGCTACCCAACATTTCTAAAACCCTAGCGGTGACATCAGCTGTGTTCGGGTCAATCATGGCTTTGAGGTCACCATAGGGAACTAAGTTGAGCCAATTTTGATTATTGTCCATGTCAAATGCTGCCCAACCTCCGGGCTGACACTGCATAGATGCAATCCAGTTTAAAGCACGGGCGATCGCCGCTTCCTTCAATTTCTCATTAGGTAGTTTCACTTCGTTGAGAGCCATGACAACAACAGCAGTGTCATCCACATCTGGATAAAAGCGGTTGTCAAACTCAAACGCCCAAGCTCCTGGTTTTCCTTTTTTATTTTTAATCGCCCAATCACCGTAGTCTAGAATCTGCTTGCTCAACAACCATTCTCCAGCTCTTACTACAGCCGGATGATCTGATGCCAAACCTGACTCTACCAGAGCTCGCATTGCCCAAGCAGTATCCCATACAGGGGAAATACAAGGCTGTATTGTGTAGGTATGCTCAGTTTCAATCGCAAAGTTGTCAACTGCTCGTAGTCCTCGGTCTACAATGGGGTCGGCTGCGTCATAATCCAAAGCTCGCAAAGCTAGCAGTGAATTCAGCATGGCGGGAATAATACCACCCCAATCGCCCGTTGCTTCTTGTCGTTCTAAAATCCAACGTTCTGCAGCTTGAATACCTTCTTCTCGGAAAGGAACAAGATTCAGGGTTTCTGCTAACTTAAAGGTCTTATCGAGAGTAATAAATAAATCTGTCCAATCACCATTGCTGGGCAACTCATACCGGACTCGTTCGATACCTTCAGTATATAGTTCGTCCAAGGTGATGGCTGGGTCAGTCAAGAAAACAGGTTTGCGGTCAATGACAATCAGCAGAGGGACTGTGCTTGACCTTGCCCAGCTGGACATTTCGTAGATGTTAAACAGAAAATTTTCGGGCAACAACATCACCCAAGGTGGCAAAGAAGGAATGCCTTGCCAGCTGTAGCATCCAATCAGGGCTAAGTGTAATTTGGTAAAAATGCGAGTTTTGCTGATACCACCGCGTTCTAAAATAAACTTCCGCGCCTTTACCATTGCAGGGTCTGTTTCTGTTACACCGAGCAGCTTCAGCGCCATGTATGCTTCAACAGAAACACTAAGCTCTCCTCCATCTCCGTAGAAAAGTTCCCATCCACCGTGATCCCGTTGTTGAGAACGTAGGTATGCTTCAACTTTGTGCAATGGTCTTTCTTGGTCTGTTCCCCAAATTTTATGAAGAAGGACAACCTCCGCAGTGATGGTGACATTGGATTCTAACTCCGCCCACCAGTATCCATCAGGATATTGAATGGAAAGAAAATAGTTCTGGCTCTCTTTGATCGCATCTTTGACACGGGAAACTGTCTGTTTCTCTTGAATTTGCATAGTTTTCCGTTACTCCTCAACCACATCTGCTTCTTGTTAGCCATAACAAGAAAATTCTTTGCCTGTCATAAGCTGACATTGTAATGTGTTTTCTATGTGAAAAAACGAAAACACAATGAGCGGTGAAATGGGACTATGGCTTTCTGTTCTATCCTTGGTAATTTGGGTGATATTACTGGGGTTTTGGGGTCAGTTTTGGCGCTGTGACCAACAATTAACAAGACAGGGAACAGATTTACAAATGTTCCCTGCCATTTGTGCTGTAGTTCCAGCCAGAAACGAAGCCGAATTGCTTCCTATAACATTGCGATCGCTACTCACCCAAGACTATCCTGGTAGTTTCACCGTCGTTTTGGTAGACGATAGCAGTACTGATGGAACAGCAAGTGTTGCTGATCATGTTGCTCAGGAATTAAACAAAACTCAGCAACTGTACGTTCTTTCTGGACAACCCTTACCTCCTCACTGGACGGGTAAGTTATGGGCGTTACACCAAGGTATTCAATATGTACAAACTCTGACACCGCCACCAGATTATCTTCTCCTGACAGATGCCGATATTGAACATGATGCTCAAAATCTCCGTTTTTTAGTCGCAAAGGCGCAACAAGAAAATTTAGAGCTTGTTTCTCTCATGGTGCGGCTGAGGTGTAAAAGTTTTTGGGAAAAACTTCTCATACCAGCATTTGTCTTTTTCTTTCAAAAAATATATCCCTTCCGTTGGGTGAATGACCCTACAAAGCCAACAGCAGCCGCTGCTGGCGGGTGTCTTTTAATAACCCGTGAAGCTTTAACCCGGATTGGTGGTATTCAAGTCGTCCGTAATGCACTCATTGATGATTGTGCCTTAGCGCAAGCGGTAAAGTCTCGCCGTTTTACTCAATTTCCTTATGGGAAGGTTGGGGAAGCAGGGGTGCAGGGAGTAGGGGGAGCTCTGAGAGAGGGAGAGGAAGAGCTAATATCGATGGGTTCTTCTTCCCCTCAGCACCCTTCTCCCCCTATCCCCAAAGGGGACCCCGAGTCCCCCTACCCTGTTTCCCCCTCTTCTTCCTCATCTGGCAGAATATGGCTAGGACTGGACGACTCTACCCACAGCTTACGACCTTATCCATCGCTGTCAACTGTTTGGGGATGGTAG
>JAAUSC010000392.1 GCA_012031965.1 Scytonema sp. RU_4_4 | reverse complement strand
CAGCGAACGAAGCGACAGCGTAGTGAAGCAATCGCAAGATATGGGATTGCTTCGCTCCACTACGTTGCGCTCGCAATGACAATTCATAACCTGGGTCTGATATAACTTACACATTTGGGATGCTCCCGAGATAATTGTTTTTTCTCTTGGGTTGTTGATGAAATACTAGAATCGGAATCTTCGCTACTTACCTGCTTTAGCTTTCCTGATTTTTGCACTAGGAATTCTACAAAATCCAGTACTTCCTGTTGTTGTGCATTGGGAAGTATCCGCAGATTATCTAATACTGCTTGCTCTATGTTGATTATTTCTGACATCTAAATTTATCTCCCTAAAACTAGTTTGCTTCAGTAGCAATATTCATACCAAGTTGCGGCTCAATTACCTCACCCCTATCCCCTCTCCTTACTAAGGAGAGGGGTGCCCGAAGGGCGGGGTGAGGTGTAAGTCATGAATGCAACCCGCGTATCATTGCGGTGAGCAACATTGCACGTCTAAAATAACTTTACTCAAATCTTGCGTCTGCGTTTTCGTCCACCAAGAAATAAATTTCTTGGCTCAAAGCTCAAGTAAGCTAAAGCTCACTGGAGATATAATATTTCAGTCCGTTTTAACGGACTTTGACTATGCAGCCCTGTAGACGCCGGAGGCGGCTTCCCGCAGGGTACTTGAGTTCAAGGCGTATTCACCGATGAAGTCCAAAATCTGAGTTTAACTAATCGCCTGTTAGCTGTCCTTGAATCAACACCACAAACCGCTCATCTTCACGAAGACTATCAAAATCTGAATCATTGTTTGCCCAATTTCGACATTTATCAGGACTTAAATAAATTGCTTTTTCGATGTTTTCAATTGCTTGTTCAATGTTACCTTGAAGAATATAACAACGAGATTTGTTGTACCAAGCCTCATATTTATCTGGTTTAAATTTGAGTGCTTGGTCGTAAGATTTTATTGCTTCGGTATATCGTCCTAAATGCCGCAGGGTAATGCCCCGGTTATACCAAGCCTCATGTAAATCTGGTTTAAATTTGAGTGCTTGGTCGTAAGATGCTATTGCTTCTTCGTACCGTCCTAAATTTCGCAGCGTATAGCCACGGTTGTTCCAAGCTTCGTGGTCGTCCGGTTTAATTTTCAATGCTTGGTCGTAGAATGCTATTGCTTCCTGATGACGTCCTAAATTTCCCAGCACAATACCACGATTATTCCAAGCCTCATGTAAATCTGGTTTAATTTTGAGTGCTTGGTCGTAAGATGCTATTGCTTCTTCGTACCGTCCTAAATTCCGCAGCGTATAGCCCCAATTGTTCCAAGCTTGGTTAACAGTGAACGCTTCTTCGTATCTTCCTAAATCATGCAGCACAGTAACAAGATTGTACCAAGCCTGATGGTAGTCTGGTTTAATTTTGAGTGCTTGATCGTAAGATACTATTGCTTCTTCGTATCGCCCTAAATCATCCAGCGCAGTAGCAAGACTGTACCAAGCTTCGTGGTAGTCTGGTTGAAATTCCACAGCTTGCTTGTAAGATACTATTGCTTCTTCATATCGTTCTAAATTTCCCAGTACATAGCCCCGGTTGTACCAAGCCTGATGGTAGTCTGGTTTAATTTTGAGTGCTTGGTCGTAAGATGCTATTGCTTCTTCATATCGTTCTAAATTTCCCAGCGCATAGCCCCGGTTGTTCCAAGCTTCGTGATCATCTGGTTGAAATTTCACAGCTTGGTCATAGGATGCTATTGCTTCTTCGTATCTTCTTAAATTATGCAGCGCAATCCCTCGATTGTAGCAAGCCTCATGTAAGTCTGGTTGAGATTTCACAGCTTGGTTGTAAGATGTGACGGCTGCTTCATATTCCTTAGCCGCAATTAATAAATTTCCAAGTTCAAGTAGTAAAATTACCTGACTATTCTCTGTTTGATGTTTTGCTGCTAGAAGGTCTTGTATTTCAAGAACTTTTTCTATCTTTTTTTCCAGACTGAGTTTCAAATATTTTTCGTAATCTCCTTCTAGCAGCAAACGAGATGTTTCTTGTTCTACAACTTCTGGTGTTGTCGGTAATTCAAATACGCCAGAACGCCAATCAAAAAAATCTGGAGCGCGGTGAATGAGATAATTTATTGAAAATGACCGCAATAGAAAAACAAAGCAAATTGGAAAATCATCTCTAAACCGTTCTCTCTGTTGATTGAGGTGATTTAAAATTGGTGGTACGCTGATTAAATTACTAAATTGTCCTTCTGTAATTTCACCAAAATTTCTTTGTTCATACTTATATAAAGAATATTCCAACCCTTTAATCAATAAAATATCAACTGGCTTATCTTTCACAAACTCAGCCACTCGCTGATACAAATTATCAATCGCCTCAACTAAGCGCAGCGCTGCAACTTTTTTCTGTGGAATCTCCTGCGGAAGGTTAGTAATGAAGCGTTCTGCTTCCGCAGGTGTACATTGGACAAAAAACAAGCCAAATCCTGATTTGCGTTTCAATGCGCGAACCAAGTCTTGATAAACTTCTTCTGGTTCGGGGGGTAAATCTTCATCCCAATCACTTTCCCAATCAGTTAAATCTGGGTTCATGGAAGTTTTGCCACAGCTTCTTTAAATTCGGAAATTCCTTGAATCAGTGGATGAATGTCATACCAACGCTGCATTTCTCCATCATCATCTAAATAGCGATATTCTAAAAGACAGCGGTTATACATTAAACTGCGATACTGGTCATCATTAATGATGCGCTTAGAACGGGAGACTTCCGCCAGCAGACACCATTGATGATTTTCTACAGCGCGGCGATAGGTATCTCTGGCTTGAGTAATTGCTCGTCGCACCGCTTGTTCAGAAATTGGTAACTCTTCAGTGCGTCCAATGGCATCTTGAGTTAACAATAGCAAATTTCTGACATGACCTCCACTCAGTAAACAGAGTCTTTCTAAGGTTTGTGGATTATCAAAAATTTCCTTTTCTAGTGAAAGTTCCGGTGCAATTTGCCTAACTCGCTTCTTAATGACTTCTTTTACTTTATTAACTCCTGGTTCGTAAGTTTCGCCTTTGTGAGTTTTAACCATAATCATTGGCAAAATTAGGCATTCACCGTAAACATCTCTGATGTCGGTCGCCCGTTTAGAATACAGTATAGAAATGGGGGCAGTATAAACTAAATGGCAATCTAAAGCTTTGAGTTGTTCGCTACGATCTAAAAACACTTCCTCATAGTTGGTGTTTTCTCCATCTTTAACTAACACCATCCGGTCTAAGTTATCTACAATAA
>JAAUSC010000021.1 GCA_012031965.1 Scytonema sp. RU_4_4 | reverse complement strand
AATTACGAACACTATGACGAAAATTTTAGAGACTTATCCTGCCCGCAAATTTATTGGTGATACAGTCCGTTTTGGGTGAGTGAATATCACCTTGATGGTATTCGCTACGATGCGGCACGTCAAATGGCTAACTATGACTTCATGCACTGGATTGTGCAAGAAGCCAAAAAAACTGCTAGCATGAAGCCTTTTATAACATTGCCGAACATATTCCTGAAACACCCAGTATCACCAATGTTGATGGACCAATGGATGGATGCTGGCACGATAGTTTCTATCATTGTATTAGGGAACATATTTGTGGTGACGCCTTTGATTTAGAACGTCTCAAAGATGTCATCGACGCTAAACGTCAAGGTTTCATGGGTGCTACGAATGTTGTGAATTACTTAACAAACCACGACCATAATCGCCTAATGGTGGAACTGGGTAACCACAACATCTTTGATGAAGAAGCTTTTAGGCGGCTTAAGTTGGGAGCAGCTATCCTCATGACAGCTATTGGTGTACCTTTGATTTGGATGGGTCAAGAGTTTGGCGAGTACAAGCCGAAAACACCAGAATCATCTAAAATCGATTGGAAATTGCTAGGTAGTGATTTAAATCGTGGTTTATTTGAATATTACAAAGGCTTGATAAACCTGCGTAAAAACAATCATGCTCTCTACACAGAAAATATTGACTTCATCCACGAAAATCCAGAGGCGAAAGTGTTAGCTTACAGCCGTTGGAATGATGAAGGTTCTCGTGTTGTGGTTGTGGCAAATTTCTCAGAAAATTTCCTAGCAGGCTATCAGGTTCCTCATTTCCCTAATGGTGGTACATGGCACGAATGGACAGCAAATTATGATGTAGAAGCTGGTGACAATGGTATTATGACTGACTTAGGACCATACGAAGCCAAAGTGTTTGTTTGGCAGTAAATTAAGTTATGGCAGTCCTAAATCATTCGTGAAAAACAACATCCCCGACTTTTCTAATAAAGTCGGGGATTGCAATATGAAACAGCAAAAGGCTTATTGCGTTTGCATTGGAAAAGCACCTGGGCGCACAGCTAAGTCGAGATTTTGCCCATTGCGACGCAATTCCATGCGCAAATTTCCCCCAACTTGACTATTTTCCACTGCTTTTTGGACAGAGCCAGCGTCTATCACTGCTTGACCATTAAGTTTTTGGATGACATCACCAGCACGTATCCCTGCTTTGGCTGCTGGTGAGTTGGGCATAACTTTGACAACTAAAACGCCATTGTCTTCATCAACATTCAAACCACTGTTGGGATCAGAGTTGATGCTTTGTTTCAACTCAGGCGTTAATCCTATCATCTGAATTCCTAAATAAGGATGTTGTACTTTCCCTGTGGCTATCAGTTGATTGGAAATCCGTTGCGCTGTGTTGATAGGAATAGCAAAGCCTAATCCTTGTGCGCCTTGGATTATAGCTGTATTCATTCCTATGACTTGTCCTTGAGCATTTAGCAGGGGTCCCCCAGAGTTACCTGGGTTAATTGCTGCGTCTGTTTGAAGATATTCCACTCGCTTGTCGGGAGCACCAATCTGATTACTTGTGCGACCTGTTGCACTGATAATTCCAGTGGTGACGCTGTTATCCAAACCAAGGGGGTTACCAATGGCGATCGCCCATTCTCCAGGTTGTAGCTGATCTGAGTTACCCATTGTCACTATTGGTAGGTTATCTGCTTGAATTTTGACAACAGCCACATCTGTCAATTCATCTTTTCCTAACACTTTACCTTGATAAGTGCGTCCACCCTTGAGCGTCACTTTCACAGTATCCGCACCATCAACAACGTGAGCATTGGTGAGAATGCGACCATCGGTACTCATAATAAAACCTGAACCAGTACCCCGTTCTACCCGCCTTTGTTGTGAATTTGGTAGTGCAGATCCAAAAAAGCGGCGGAAAAACGGGTCGTTAAATTCTTCTGGTAGCTGGGTTTTGACTGTTCGTGAAGCATCAATCCGCACGACTGCTGGTCCGACCCTTTGCACAACTTTCGTAACAAAGCTAGTAGACTCTGCGCCGGCTGGTATTGGGGGAGCAGCATTTACCCGACTCACAGCAAGGTCAGATGCGTTTTGAGATACCTGTTGGGAGTGGGAAGCCAAGTAGCCGCCCGCGAGCGTCATCCCAGAGCCGAGCAACACGAGCGATAAATGAAAAGCTGCTTTTTTCCAAGGAGCAGTCTTATGGTTTGAGAAGATTTTGTTGTATATCCCTGATTCGTTATTGCCATCACTCGGTTTTTTATACATTTTGTCTCTGTAAGATTTTCTGGATACCATTTCTAACTTAAAAAGCCTCTATGTCAATGCTGTTACAGAGATATGACGAAATTGTGAAAAGTATTGTGCCTCTTAATCCTTTGCGGATGTAGTGGTAAATGCAAAGTAGCAATTTATTTTATGTGCAACAATTATGACACGCAAGAGTACAGCTAGTGTCAATACTAACAATCAAGCGAAAAGTCGCTAACCCATGTAAAGTGCAAGACTGAACGCAAAGACTGCAACCAGTACAGGAATCACAGTATTAAACTCAACTTTCCATGTCGTTAATATTTTTATAAAAGACATAGGAACAGTGATAGGCCATAAAACAGTAGTGATCACAAGCATCACAAAAGACAAAAATTTATCTTCTGGAGAAGAGCTAGGATGACGGAGAAAAAATCTTAACCAGTTGACAAAAAAATAACCAGTCATTAGTAAGTAATTAATAAGAAAAGCCAATTGTAACTTATTCACTGTAGCTACTCCTTATAAGTTATCAAAGATTCAGAAAACATAACTTAGACTTATTTTTTACAAAAAATATTCAGTATAAGCTAGAGGTTTGTAAAATAACTATCCTAATTACTGAAGCAGGTAGATACAATTTTTGATAATTTAGCTAAATGTTAATATAACCATAAAAAATCACAAAACAGTACATACACTTAATTCATTCAAAATTGATATAGAACAGAAATTTTACGGATATATTTTAACTATCTTATCTTTGCTTATCCATAGACCAGGAATTCCACTGATTAATCATAACTATCTGAGTGTTTGTATAGTCTAAATATTAAAATTTTAAAAAATAAGATTTATATATCATAAGTTAGCTTGAACAAAACTAATCCCACTTTGAAAGTAGAGCAACAGTCTTGAATATCAAGACATTTACATAGATAAAAAAGAAACTCAAGTATAGATTAATTTATTTTTTCCCTATCATCAGCAGCTATGCATCTATTTTTATACCAAGATTCTATGATTAAAAAGTTCAAGAACTCTTGGCAGTAAAGCTACATATCCCAATCAAAAAGAAACCCTGTGTTATCAGCACAACACAGGGAAAGAGAAATTTATGCTACACAATTAAGTTGGATTATGGGTCAATCATGCTTAAGTTAAGTTAAACAATAAGAAGTCTATTAAGCGTTGAGTTGCTGTATGATTAAGAAGTAGAGTACTTTCCAGTTGTAAATGTTTTCATTTTTGAGATTTTTCAATTTTTGAATGACTCATGGACTATCTCTTAATCTTGAGAATGGTTTTGTGGAAACAGATAAGCTATTGCAGCTCCGCCAAATAAAGTCAGTAAACTTACCAAAAAGGCAGTCAAGAAAAAAGTTAACATAATGTGTAAACGAATCTCAGTGTTATTAACTAAGGTTTGTCATAGAAATTCTTAAGTTAGAACTCAATATTCTAGGACTTACGCACCATCTGCTAGAAACCCGGTTTCTTCGTTCGTATTTGATTGCAAAACAGATGATTTTTGGTAGAAACCGGGTTTCTTTGCTTAAGTCCTGTTTTCTTTAGAAAAACCTTTATCTTAGCTACTTTTAAAGTACTAAGTGGATATGACACAGGTGTGACCCCGTTGTGTCAATAGCTTGTCTATTTAGTGTAAGTAAATTCTTACTAAACTTAAGCCAAAGGCAGAAAAAAACGAAACGTGCTACCCAATCCTAGTTGACTTTCTACTTCAATCTGACCGCCTTGCAGTTCGACCAAACGGCGCGAGATGGTTAAACCAATACCTGTTCCTCCAGAATGGCGATCGCGAGATTTGTCAGATCGCCAGAAGCGCTCAAAGACGTACGGTAAATCTTCTTTGGCAATTCCCATTCCTGTATCAATGACTGCAATCCATAGCTTAGAGGGTTCAGCCCAAGTACGCAGGGTAATTAAACCTTTAGTGGTATAACGCACTGCATTACCAAGGAGATTAACCAGCACCTGCTCTGTACGGTCAATATCTGCCAATACTAAGGGTAGTTTCGATGGACACTCTAAGCGCAGAACTGGTCCATCATCTAGCAGTTGGTCAGCAAATTTCTCTACCAAAGACTCCAGTAAAGGACGCAGATTGACTGACTGTATCTTTATTGGAAGATAACCTGCTTCTGCTTTGGAGAGCTCTTGCAAATCGTTGACCAAGCGTTCTAAACGCCTAGTTTCTTTGACTAGTCGTAAATAAATTTCTGCAGAGGGTTCAATGCTTCCATCAGCAAGTTCTTCTAAATAACCGCGCACGACTGTCAGTGGTGTCCGTAGCTCATGAGTCATATCTCCAATCAGTTCCCGCCGTCGCGCTTCCACCCCTTGTATACTTGTTGCCATACGATTGAAACTAACACCTAATCGATTCAATTCTGGAATATCTGATAGAGGTAGTCTTGCATCAAATTGACCAGTCGCAAACTTTTGAGTGATTTGCTCCATCTGTGTCAACCGCTGCATGATCAATCTAGACACCCAATAACTCAATCCTCCAGCAGCCGTCGCACCAAACAACACCGACCATACAGTGCTTCGTCTCCAAGCAATTTCAAAGCCGTGAACCAACTCAGCACGAACATTAAATAAGTTATACCCTCTTTGTTCCAATCGTTCCAAATGCAGAACGAAAAAGCGGGGGGAAGAGACTTTGCTGATAATGACGAGACTTAATACCCCTACTATCATCACCAGTAAATGGGAGATAAATAAGCGTGATGCCAAAGGTAATGACTTTGCCCAACGCCAACTCATCTTTGTCATAAGATAACAGAAGAGTCTTCAAACTTATAACCAACTCCAACAACAGTTTTTACAAAAGTTGGATTAGTCGGATCTGGCTCAATTTTTTTTCGCAACCGAGCTACATGAGTATCCACCACGCGCTCATCACCAAAAAAGTTATCTCCCCAAAGTTTGTCGATAAGTTGGGTGCGGTTCCAAACTCGACCAGGATTACTAATAAAGGTGCTTAACAAATTGAATTCTAGGGTAGTTAAATCTAGTATTTCTGGTTCCTGAGAATTCATTTGACGACTGATCGTGCGCTGCTCTACATCCACAATAAAGTGTTTAGTACGATACACCTGATTTTGTCCTGCGTGGCGGAGACTACGCCGTAATAACGCTCGCACCCTAGCAATCAATTCTCTAGGGCTAAAAGGTTTGACCATGTAATCGTCAGCGCCTGTAGATAAGCCAATAACGCGATCAATTTCTTCACCTTTAGCCGTAAGCATCAAAATATATGGGTCTTTTCCATCAGATTTCTGCCGAATTCTTGCACAGACTTCCAAACCATCTAAAGCAGGAATCATTAAATCTAAAATAATTAAATCTGGTGATTGCTCCTGAAAGATTCGTAAGGCGTTTAAACCGTCGCTGGTCATGCGACAGGAAAAACCTTCTTTTTCCAGAGACATTTGGATTAACTGAGCAATCTCAGGTTCATCTTCAATCATTAAAATGTCCATATTATATAGTAGGCAAGCAAGATGCGCATAGTCATTCTCTGGCTTGCCATTATCATTGATATTTTGCAGTAATACTTTAGAGTTTACAGTTAAGTAATAGTCGAAAATTTTACAATCTCTTGCTATGTTTTTCTCTATAGCGAAGCCTACTGTAAGCCGTCCCTAGAAAAATCGTCTTTTATAAACTAGAATTCGACAGAGATCGGTAGTTATAGCAGGGATGGGAATCTTTTTGGATATATTGTTTGATTGTTTCGATGTCAACGAAATAATCAGTAACATCAATCAAACTGTCGCTCGTCATTGAGCGTATGCTGACAACTTCAACTCGAGATCCTTGATAGGAAAGAGCATTAACTGCATATGCTAAATCCCCATCTCCACTAACTAACACCGCAGTATCGTAGTAAGGAGCTAAATTCATCATATCTACAGCAATTTCTACATCCAGATTGGCTTTTTTGGAACCATCTGGAAATTGTACTAAATCTTTGGTAACAACACGATAGCCATTCCGACGCATCCAGAGAAGAAAACCCTGTTGCTTTTCATTTGTTCGATCGACTCCAGTGTAGAAGAAAGCACGCAAAAGTTTTGCATTTTCAGTTAAACAACAAAGAAGTTTAGCGTAGTCAATTTCAATACCAAGTTGTAAACCTGCATGAAATAAATTCGCTCCATCAATAAAAATCGCTACCCGACCACGATTTGAATTACCGAAAATGCATTGCTCAACCTCAGTTACTGACATTTGTGCATCTTCTCCTTGCTTGGTAGTCTCTATGTGATTTTCTTCTTGCCAATGTGATTGCTCCCTGAGTCGTTTATATTGATTTTTTTCTTTATTAAAAGCGGCAATATTCATTGATACCTCTGAATTTCAGTTTTTGCAAGTCTTTTTAGGTAATAAATTGACAATAGATCACTTGTCCTGGGTTATTACCTTGACACAAAATGGTCTGACATCAATTGGGTTAAATATACTCAACTCATCTTAACTTTCCAAAGTCCAAAGTTCAAAAAAGATTTTTGACTTTCTACTCTGAACTCTTGACCTCAAGATATACGCCTGATCAAGTGGAAGCAGTAGACTTGTTGGTTAGCAGAATCTGAGTGAGCTATTGGCACTAATTTTATTGTAACTATGCAATGACTCATTGATATAGGAATCCTATTGGAGTGCGGTAACACTTGCTAATGGCGGTGATAATTAAAGAAGGGTGAATTCTGGAGCGATCGCCATATCGATACCTCAAATTTGTTAGCGTCGCTCCAGAATTCCAGCGATATGCCAAGGCGCGTCTCTTGCTTTGCGCAATCGCCCTCTCCTCAGAAATTTACATTTCTTTATATTTTCCAAGTCATGTATTTCCATACCTGCAAATTCATAGCGCTACGGTTGAGGTCAACAAGCGCTCTTGTGTCTCCACTCTCCGGGATAGAATAGAGCATAGTCATAGTGCTGCCTTTTACAAAAATACAGAATTTGTCGTTTTTCAGAACATTTTAGTATTAAAATATACAAGTAATTTCAAAAAAATTTGTATAAATAAAGGCTAGTTGCATCTAACCCTGTTGTGATATTTATATGACTTCCCAGATTCGCTTTTTGATGTGTCCCCCTAACCACTACGATGTAGATTATGTGATTAACCCCTGGATGGAAGGGAACATTCACAAGTCATCGCAAGAGCGTGCCGTAGGACAGTGGGACAAACTACATCACGTCCTTAAAGAACACGCAATTGTTGACATAGTACCACCGCAGAAAGGCTGGCCTGATATGGTGTTTACAGCAAATGCTGGTTTGGTACTAGGAAAAACAGTTGTACTGAGTCGCTTTTTACATAAAGAACGTCAGGGTGAAGAGCCTTATTTCAAGCAGTGGTTTGAGGATAACGGGTATACTGTCCACGAATTGCCTAAAGATTTGCCCTTTGAAGGTGCGGGAGACGCACTGCTGGATAGGGAAGGACGCTGGCTTTGGGCTGGATACGGTTTCCGCACAGAACTAGATTCTCACCCCAATCTGGCAAAATGGCTGGATATTGAGGTTCTTTCGTTACGACTGATTGATGAGCGATTCTACCACTTAGATACTTGCTTCTGTCCACTTGCAAATGGTTATTTACTGTACTATCCACCCGCGTTTGATTCTTACTCCAACCGCTTAATTGAAATGCGGGTACCACAACAAAAGCGGATAGCCATTACGGAAGCTGACGCGGTGAACTTCGCTTGCAATGCGGTGAATGTGGACAGCATCGTTGTGATGAATAAGGCTAGCGAACCACTCAAAGCACGCCTTGCAGAAGTTGGTTTCCAAGTGATTGAAACGCCCTTGACAGAATTTCTCAAAGCTGGTGGCGCGGCTAAATGCTTGACGCTACGGGTAACGGAGCCTGTACGGGAAGAACTTCATGCCAATGTGTCGGTGGAGAGTCGCGTCTTTACCATAGAAGGACACTTGCTCGACTCTGGCTTAATTAACCGTGCTTTGGATTTGATCATCGATAACGGCGGTAGCTTCCAAGTCCTAAATTTCTCGCTGGGAGAGCAGCGGCAAAGTACATCAGCAGCTGAGGTAAAAGTATCTGCGCCTTCCCATGAGGTGATGGAAAGCATTATATCGCATCTGATTGATTTGGGTGCGGTAGATTTGCCCCAAGATGAGCGCGACGCCAAGTTGGAGCCGGTCATTCAAGCAGGAGTCGCTCCCGATGATTTTTACGTTAGTACGATTTATCCGACAGAAGTGCGGATTAACGGTGAATGGGTGAAGGTACACAATCAGCGGATGGATGGGGCGATCGCCATCACTCGAACACCCAAGGGCATATTGGCGCAGTGTAAAATACTACGTGAGTTAGAAGTTGGTGAAGAAGTCGTTGTTGATGTGCTAGGTATTCGCACCATCCGCAAAACAGAATCGCGGGAACAACGTAATGCTCAAGAATTTAGCTTCATGTCGGCGGGAGTTTCCAGCGAACGGCGCGTGGAACTCGTCGTTGAGCAAGTTGCTTGGGAATTACGTAAAATCCGAGACGCAGGTGGTAAAGTTGTTGTCACAGCAGGACCAGTGGTCATTCACACTGGAGGCGGTGAGCATCTGTCACAACTGATAACAGAAGGATACGTGCAGGCGCTACTTGGTGGAAATGCGATCGCCGTCCATGATATTGAGCAAGCAATGATGGGAACTTCTCTCGGTGTAGATATGAAGCGGGGTGTGGCTGTACGCGGAGGACATCGCCATCACCTAAAGGTCATTAATACCATTCGCCGTTATGGTAGCATTGCTAAAGCTGTTGAGGCTGGGGTCATCAAGAGTGGGGTCATGTATGAGTGCGTCCGTCATGGAGTTCCATTCTGTCTGGCTGGCTCGATTCGCGATGATGGTCCTTTACCGGATACCGAGATGAATTTGATTAAAGCGCAAACTGAGTACGCCCGACTGCTCAAAGATGCAGATATGATTTTGATGCTGTCGAGTATGCTGCACTCAATAGGCGTGGGGAATATGACTCCAGCTGGTGTGAAGATGGTTTGTGTGGATATCAATCCAGCTGTGGTGACAAAGTTGAGCGACAGAGGTTCTATAGAATCAGTTGGTGTGGTAACAGATGTTGGGTTGTTCCTCAGTCTGTTAGTACAGCAATTGCAGAAGTTAACCAGTCCATATACTGCTAAAGTAGGTTAAGAAAGTAGGGTGGGCAATCCTGCCCACCTTGTGTTTGAAATGTGTTTGAAAAGCGAACCGCCTTGCAAGAGCGTGTCCGCAGGACATAGACGCATAGGACGCCAAGGAAAAACAAAAGAAGAAAGAAATGTTGCCAGGATTAGTTTTCAAAAGAAGTTCTTCTACTGCGCACTTTCAAATTCGTTGGGTGAGTGCGATCGCTGATTTCTTATTAGCAGGGATGGTGGTAGGACCGCTTGCTGCTCCATTTCTTGCTGCGTCTGGCTTACTGATGTTACCCCTAATTGCGAAGATTATTTATTTCATGGGCGTTCATGTGTGTCCACAACCAGATATGGGGGTAGCATTGTCACCACCGTATATTATGGCTGTGTGTATGCGTTGTTACGGTACTGTGACAGGATTGTTCATAACCCGTCTCTTATATGGGATGACAGGTGGGAAAGGTTTTACTGGTTAAACCAGTATGGTTGGAGTGGTGCGGCGCTTGCTAGTGTTTTGATGATGGGTTATCCACTGGAATTAGCCGCAGAGGTTTTGGATTGGTGGAGTTTTAATAATTTCGTTGTCACCCCTTTTGGGTTGATGACAGGTTTGGCATGGGGTTTCTTTACTATGCCAATATTGCATGAATGGCGGCGAGCAGCGAATGAAGAATTTGGTGTGTAACACCAAGCGCATGTACTTTACGAACTAAATCTTGATAATTTTATTTAGGAAGTTTTGTTTCATTTGGCACAATAGCCCCTGCCAGATCTGCTCCTTGTATGTTGGCATCAGATAAGTCAACACCAGTCAAATCAGCACCACGCAGGTTAGCTCCAGATAAGTTAGCATCTTTGAGATTAGCACCACGCAAGTTAGCGCCCTGTAAATCAAGGTTCCTACAACTAGTACTAAAGCCACGCAGATCTACACCACTAAGATTAGCACCGTTGAGATGAATACAGCTAGCACGAGCACCCCTCAGATTAGCACCAGCCAAGTCAGCGTCTTCCAGGTTTGCAGATCTTAGATCAACTCCAACCAGATAACAATTTGAGCATTTCTTAGTTTTTAGTAAAGTTTTAAGATTATTACTTGCATCATCAAAACTATATGAATGATTAGTATTCTTTGCAGTAATTGAAGGTGCAGCAGAAGCCGGAGGCTGGTTTGAAGCAGACGACTTTAGAGAGGCAGAAGCAAGTGGTTTCACTTCTGGTTCACCTGATTTGTTGAACCTTACAACTCTGGTTGTACTTTGTTCATTTTCTAAGTTAATCATGAAATTTTGAGTTGGGTAACCTGCTTTACTTAAATTGACAATAACATCACCTTTACTTGGAATTTGAACTTTAGCAAAGCCATTACTATCCGTGTTTTGCGAGAATCTTAAAATGCATTTAGAAATCAAAAGTCATAGGCGTGGTAAAAAAACCTACATTTACCACGCCTGTGAACAAAAGTTACTATCCAACCGTTCCAGCCGGATAGGACGATGGGAAGCTGATTTCCCAGGCAGTACTACCAGTTTTGGAGAGTGCGAGAGACTCTTCTAAGGTGGTACCATTCATCCGCCAAATCCCTGTTTCGTCAGTACCATTGTTGCGCCAGAGAATGTCAACCTTACCATCACTCGTAAAGTCTGCTACTCCTTCAACTTCCCAGTTAGTATCCGCAACTGAGGTGAGCGAGATCGGCTGTTGTACATTTGTACCATCCATCTGCCAAACAGAGTTCTCACCTGTGCGGTAGTTGCGCCAAAGGATATCAACTTTGCCATCACCTGTAAAGTCTGCTTGACCCACAATATCCCAATCAGTATCCTCAAGTGTGGTCAGTGAGGTAGACTCTTGTAAGGTAGTACCATCCAACTGCCAAATAGCATTCTCGCCAGTATTATTATTGCGCCAGAGAATTTCATCTTTGCCGTCACCTGTAAAGTCTGCTAAACCTTTGATTTCCCAAGCAGTATCCTCAACTGTGGTCAGCGAGACAGATTCTTGTAGAGTTGTACCATCCATCTTCCAGATTCCATTTTCACCTGTGCTGCTGTTGCGCCACAAGATGTCTGTTTTGCCATCACCTGTAAAATCGCTCTGACCTTCAATTTCCCAGTTAAGATCAGTGACTGAGGTGGTTAAGATGGGCTGTCCATAGGTTGTGCCATCCATCTGCCAGAAACCATTCTCGCCCGTAGTATAGTTCCGCCACAAGATGTCTAGCTTGTTATCACCAGTAAAGTCTGCTTGACCTTCAAGTCTCCAAGCAGCATTTAAGGTGTTCGGATATGAAATTGACTGCTCTAATGTGGTACCATTCATCTGCCAAATAGCAGTCTCATCAGTGCTATAGTTCCGCCACAGGATGTCCGGTTTGCCATCGCCGCTAAAATCAAATTTATTAGGAGTATTGACTGTCTCACTTATGGTAAGAGTGACGCTACCAGTCAGTTGTAGTGTTGGGTCGGCTTCTGAGCCACCATACTCTACGAAGTAACCATCAGCTGTGTAGTTTCCAGTGTTCACACTGTTTGGAAGGTCATTCCATTTACCTTGTACATCTTCCCCAAGACTGGAGTTACCAATTACGTGACCGTAGTTTTCGTGCTCGTTAGTGTTGTTTGGCTCACCATCATCCCAATTGCTGTATTGACCATTAACAGTGCTACCAGTTGCATCTCCATTCCAAAAGGAGGTTCCAGCTTCTGGTCCTGTTACCCAACGCCAGTCCCCCTCAGTCTCCGCATCGCTGGCTCCTATCCAGCCATTTCCTTGAACTTTACTCTGGATAAAATCTTGTTCTGTTTCAGAGGTGATGGTTGCTAGGTAACCTTTGAGTCCAAGGTAGCTACTATTAGAAGCCGCACTTTCAGCTTCCGTCCAGGTAATATTTTCAGCTGAGACAAACTGGTAGAAGTGGTTGTTTTCTGCACTTCCTAAGGTTGTCCCCAGAGTAAATTCAATGTCACGCGCTGCTGTAGTGGGGGTGTTACTGGTATTGCTGTAGGTGACTTGACGCAGCGCATTCTGGTAAGCTTCGTTGGAAGCTGTACCAGTTATGGTTAAAACTCCAGTTGTTGTGTTGTAATTCCAGGTCAGACCTTCGACAGTACCACTAGTACCCTCCTGTCCGGCAATCCCAAGGCGATCTTCACTAGCGTTGAAGTTCTCATTGATAATGACTGATGCACCATTTAGGGTAGCATTCTCGGTATCAGAAATGCTCAAATTGGAAGCAACAACTTTGGCATTACTACCAGTCGTATAGTCGGTTGTACCGGAAACGTTTAAAGTCTGTACCATAGCTCATCCTTTGTGCAAGAATAAAGTGTTTTCGCAACAATTTGAGGTCAACTACTCAACGACAATAGTGATGTAGAAGACCTCTGTTGTAGATGCTACTCATAAAGCAGCTATATTACCTTAAATATTGTATAAAGTAATACTTAAAATAGCAACTTAACTTTATCATAAGATTAAATAAAAGTATGAACAATTACATAAAAAAAGAAAAATGGGATATTGTGTAAAACAACGATGAATAGCCCTGAATTGCGTTTTTTAATATCAAACAATATACTTAGATAACTACTAAAACATTGGTATAAGAAAAATTTAAGAAGAAGCTCGCGTGCGTCTGGAGTTGCACCTTTGTGATGACAATACTTTTCATTTGCATATTCATTATGCATAAAAGATTCAGCGGACGCTACGGAACCACTCAACAATTCCATCGGCTATGACTTTTGCCAACTTCTTTTGTTCTTGAGGATTTGTCACCCACTCAAATTCATTAGGGTTGCTCATAAAACCCAATTCCAGCAAGACTGACGGTGCGCTTGCGGGACGTGTCAGTGCTAAATTATCCCAGAATACACCGTAGGATGGGCGTCCTAATTTGTTAACAATATACTTTTGCATGAAGACTGCAAAGCTGTGAACTTGGGGATGATACCAAAAGGTTGCTATTCCTTTGGTGTTTTCAGCATCACCTGCATCGGGTAAGGAGTTGTAATGTATAGAAATGGCGATCGCCGGTTCTTCCTTATCAATCATTGACACACGGTCGCTTAGCGACACTTCCTTATCATCCTCCCGTGTCATCACCACTGTTGCACCTCGCTTCGCCAACTCATCGCGCACTAACTTAGAAACCACGAGATTGACATCTTTTTCTAAATAACCTGTTGGTCCGGCTGCACCAGATTCCTTACCCCCATGTCCTGGATCGAGTAAAATCTTAATTCCAGATAACGGCTTTTGTCTCTTGAATAACCCCCTTCTTTCCCCACCGCTAGCAGAAGACAGGAAGGGAGAGTGACGTAAAGACAGCACCAGACTCGTACCGTCGTATCTCAGCTTATACCCCCACTGTTGAGCTTTCTTGAGGTTAAAGGTGTACTGTACTCCTCCTTGTTTCCCTCCTGGAGTTGGTGATAATTGTTGCCAATCTAGGCGAGAAATCGCAGGATCATCATCTAAGCGAATAATATCTGTCTGAGCAGTGGTGTTATGAAGAGTCAGAGTAAAAGTCTGCTCACCCTGCTGTACACTGATAGGAACAGGAACTTGCAGTGGGAAAACCATCTCTGTTACACCAGAGAGTTTACGATAGCCAACACTACGGATGATAGTGTGTGGAGGAATTGCTTTTGGTACAGTGCGGGTTTCCTTACGATTGATCCAAGCCCCATAGTCTAAACGCAACCACTCACCTTCGCCTCCTGTTACTGCTGCACGTGTGCCTTTAGGTAGAGGCGTGAGTCTAGAATAATCTGTACTAGGACCGGTGCGAGCAACACCAGAATCTGCTGTCACTTCCACAACTTCTAACTGTGGAGGTGAGAGGATAGTGATTTTTCCAGTTCCTGGCTGAGTTATCGTTTTGCCATTGAGCGTGAGTTGGAATTCTGGTTTACCCAAGTCTATATTTTTGCTGTCGTTCTCGACATTTTTGTTGTCGTTCTCGATAACAGCACCAGAGATAATGTTATTACCATATACCAAGGTAATGTTATTACCATAGGAAAGCAGAGGACTAAACTGAGAAACTGTTGTACAACCCTGATACTTGCCTACACTAGACTGGGCAGAGGGTTGGTTTTGCCCTGTTAAGGCGGCAGAATTTGCTGGGAGTTGTCCCTGTTGAGGTTGAGGTAAAAGGGAAACAGTTTGATTTCCTAGCTTCACGGAAACAGTCGCATTTGGTGCGCGATCGCACTAAAACAAATCCGTTCTCCTGGAAGTTTGGCAATGTCCACTGCTGGTGTGAGAGAATCTTTGGCAAAGGCTAATCCTTGTGGGATTTCCGGTTGAGTGGAAACTCTTGTCACCTTAATCTGGATTTCTTGATTTTGATAGCGGATAGTAAAAAGATTTTCTCCCAGTTGTAAGGGGAAACTTGGGGCAAAATGACCAGATTTACTACGGGTTACTGGCTTCCCATTGACGAGAACTTCTCCGCTTGATGGTGCTGTGCCAATAAAGAAGATTTTTTGTGAAGTTGTTTGGTAGTTTGTTTTAGGAAAAACAACCATTAAGGATTGTTCTTGAGCCAAAGCGACAGAGGAGGTAGCGATAAAGCTTGATAATACTAATCCTAAAAGTAATCTCACGTCAAAATAGAAGAATAATTGACAAAAACAGGAGAGTCAAGCATCCCGCCGCTCAAATTCACGCATTCAAAATTTTGAATTCCCCAAAGGGGGTGACTGTGGCACAATGACGGGGTGTATTGTTGGAAGTTGCGCAAAATTAAAAATACTATGACTAAGTTTGTATTTGTAACTGGCGGCGTTGTTTCTAGTATTGGTAAGGGAATTGTAGCAGCAAGTCTGGGGCGATTGCTCAAGTCAAGAAATTATTCGGTATCAATTCTCAAACTCGACCCCTATATTAATGTCGATCCAGGAACGATGAGTCCCTTTCAGCATGGTGAGGTCTTTGTGACTCAAGATGGTGCTGAGACAGACTTGGACTTGGGACATTACGAACGTTTTACTGATACTTCTATGTCCCGGTTGAACAGCGTGACGACTGGTTCAATTTACCAAGCTGTTATTAATAAAGAGCGTCGTGGTGATTATAATGGCGGTACAGTACAGGTTATTCCCCACATTACAAACGAAATTAAAGAAAGGATTATTAGAGTTGCAAGAGATACAAATCCTGATGTGGTAATTACGGAAATAGGCGGTACGGTGGGGGATATTGAATCATTACCGTTTATGGAAGCAATTCGTCAATTCCGTAAAGATGTCGGGCGGCAAAATGTGCTGTATATGCACGTCACTTTGATACCGTGGATTGCCTCAGCGGGTGAGATGAAAACGAAGCCAACACAGCACTCAGTCAAAGAACTCAGATCTATTGGTATTCAACCAGATATTTTAATTTGTCGGTGCGATCGCCCACTGCCAACATCGCTAAAAAACAAATTATCGGAATTTTGCGATGTACCTGTAGAATGCGTCATCCCATCTCAAGATGCCAAGAGTATCTATGAAGTCCCGCTGAATCTAGAACGAGAAGGACTCGCGCAGCAAACGCTAGAGTTGCTGAACATGGAACAGCATCAACCGAATTTGGTACAGTGGCAAACACTCGTGGAAAAATTGTACAGTCCCACTTATCGGGTAGAAATTGCGATTGTAGGTAAGTACGTACAGTTGAGTGATGCCTATCTTTCAGTCGTGGAAGCCCTGCGTCATGCAGCCATTGCGATGAGTAGCGAACTGCACTTGCGTTGGGTGAACTCAGAAAACTTGGAAACCGAAGAAGTTGAAACCTATCTCAAAGGTGTGAATGGCATAGTTGTGCCAGGAGGTTTTGGTATTCGAGGGGTAGATGGTAAGATTGCCGCAATTAGATACGCTCGAACATGCCAAATCCCATTTTTAGGTTTATGTTTAGGAATGCAATGTTCAGTCATTGAATGGGGACGCAACGTAGCTGGATTAAAAGATGCTAATAGCGCTGAATTTGATCCACATACCGAAAATCCAGTTATTAATTTATTGCCAGAACAACAGGATGTCATTGATTTAGGGGGAACGATGCGCTTAGGTTTATATCCTTGTCGCTTACTTCCCAACTCTCTGGCTTTCAAACTTTACCAAGAAGAAGTGATTTATGAACGTCATCGACATCGCTACGAATTCAACAATACTTACCGCAACATCTTTGTAGACTCTGGTTATGTCATTAGTGGAACTTCTCCCGATGGACGCCTGGTAGAAATTATCGAATGTCCCAACCACCCCTTCTTTCTTGCTTGTCAATTTCATCCGGAATTTCAATCGAGTCCCAGTGCGCCTCATCCTTTGTTTAAAGGTTTTATTGAAGCTGCAATTGCCCCTTCTTATCCCTCATCTCAGGTACAAACACCACTGGAGGTATTTTAAAGAATTATTAGTCATTAGTCATGACTTTTGAAAAAGCTAACTTTGCAGCACCTGCTATTCCTGCAAAGTTACCTAATTGTGCTGGCAATATTTGTAAACCAAGACGCGAAGTCGGTAGCACTCTGTGCTCAATTTCTGCTTTGACTGATGGTATGAAAAACTCGGCACTTGCACTGACTCCGCCACCAATTACAACTGCTTCTGGCGTCAGCACATAAATCAAGCTTGTCAATCCAATACCCAAACGCTCACCATACTCTTGCCAGAATGTCAAAACTTCAACATCTCCGGCTTTTGCAAGAGCGCTCAGTTCCGTTGGTTCTTTGCCCGTGCGACGACGAATTGCTGTCACTGACAAATACTGTTCCAAAGAGCCTTGGTTACCACTATTACACATTGGACCATCTGGGTTGAAGGTAATTAATCCTAGTTCACCCGCCGCGCCAAGATGACCAACAAACAGTTTACCATCTAAGATAATTGCACCACCGACTCCAGTTCCCAAAGTGAGTAGAATGAAATTTTGAAAGCGGCGACCGACTCCTAACCAAGCTTCCCCCAACCCTGCACAGTTCGCATCGTTAGCGATAATGGTAGGCTTGCCTGTTTTGGCTTCCAGCCAGTCGGCTAAAGGGACATCGTACCATCCTGGTAGGTTAATAGCGAGTTTAGCAATGCGTCCTGCTGCATCTGCTGGTCCTGGAGTACCAACACCAATAGCAATGGTATGACCTTGGTTGTCCAGTTGAGCGATCGCATCTACCATTGCTAACATCACTACCTCTGGTGCAGCTGGTTGCGGTGTTGCGATAGTTAACGATTGTAAACAAGTGCCATCTGTAGCGACACGCCCCAGCTTTATTGCTGTTCCACCTAAGTCAATGCCAATGACTTGAGAATCTATCACTTTCAAACCCCTCACAAATAGGCGCGTTGCAACAGATGCAAGACAGCGACTTCATTTCTTACCAGTTTCGCTACCAAAAAATTCTACATTTTCACTAGTCTTTGGTGCAGGTCGTAAAGTAGCGACAGTCAAGGGATGAAAGCTGGACTGACCTTGCAAAGATGCTACTGGGGCACCTCTTAAAATGCCAGTCAAGGCGACGGAAAGCATGAAACCACCTGCAGCGGCTGCAATTAAAGAAAAGTTATCTTTCACACAAATCTCTCAATGACAAGTACAACAGAATATTAGAGTAACAAATGAAATTAGATATGCTTTGTTTATTGTTAGTTGTTGATTGTTAGTTGTTGATTGTTCTATTAACCACTATCTAATAACAAATAACTCTCGACTATTTCCGGATGTCTTTGCGCAAACGGGGATTGATATACTCATTTAACCCTTCACCGAGTAGCGACAACCCCACAACCATTATTGTCATCCCTAATCCAGGGAAAAGCGCAGTCCACCAAACACCAACGGGTAGTGCTTGCAAAGCTTGTTGTAAATCGCGTCCCCATTCTGGTGTTTCTCTTGGAAGCCCTAACCCTAAAAAACCCAAACCGCCCAGAATTAAAATTGCGTCAGCGGCGTTAAGGGTAAAAAGGACAGGTACGCTTTGAATCACGTTGAAAAACAGGTATCGAGAAAGAACCTGCCATGTATTGGCACCCATTGCTTGCGCTGCTTCGATGAATACTTCCGTTTTCACACTGACAGTATGGTTACGGACAACACGGTAATATTGCGGTACATAAGCAATGCTGATAGCAAGAGCTGCGTTTAAGATTCCACGTCCCACTATGAATGCTAGCGTGACCGAAAGAAGTAACCCTGGTAGCGTATAGATGCTATCCATAACGAATAGCAATGCTTTGTCTAATCTACCTCCTACATAGCCACTCAACATACCCAGAGGCACACCGATCAACATACTTATCGCCGTAGCTAGTAAGACGACTTGTAAGGCGGCTTGAGCGCCGAATAGAGTGCGCGAGAAGACATCATAGCCTTCGCGACTGGTACCAAACCAATGTTGAAGTGAGGGTGCTTCTTGAATGGGGTTACTTAAGGAATCTATGGGATTTTGCACTAAACCCAAGATCTGAAGTAAGGGAGCGAAAAGAGCTAGGAATAGGAAAAACAGAGTCATAGCCAACCCAATCAGCATCAGTTGCTGGGAAAGGGTGGAACTTTTGACAAACCGTAAAAATTTTAGTGGAGGACTTTTTGTAATGGTCATAAACGGAGGTAGGAGTCAAGGGCTATGAGCTATAAATGACCATTCTACATATCACAGGGTTTCATGCAATGGTGTAGAGATACAAAGCTGCAGAAGGAGAGCTACTCCGCCCTTGCGGGCAATGAATGCCTGACTTATTCGCAAGGGCGTCTGGTGCAGGAATTAGGATCTGGCGTATCAAGCTCCGCAGGCGACTGGTGTCACAAAGCTGCTAACAGATACGGTTTTTCTATGTCGAGTATTAATAACTAAAATACTTATAAAGATTTATAACACTATTTAACATGGCAACAATATCATTTAAAGTAGTCAGAAGCCAGCACTTAACCGTGGAAAGTGACAGCGCTGGCTCTGCCTCCTAATTTTTTGAAGGAGATAATCTCATTATGGCTTATCAAAAACGTCTCAAACCTTGGGCGGTTATCAATTCACTGTCCTCTTCACAAATAGTAATCGTCAGCCGCCACCGGAGTCGCGCTGATGCAGAAGGATACCTTGGGTTATTGCGTCAGCAAAAGCCCACCAGCAAACATGAAATCGTTTTCGAGCCAGCAGAGGATAGAGCACAGGAGGAGGTAGGGAGATGAAAAGGCTTCATCTCCTTCTTTTTCTCTACTCAGCACTTACAAATTGCTTTCAATCAATTGACGATACTCACTTTTTTGCTTAACGCCTTTAAGCTCCTTCAACAGATCCTTATCCTTGAAGAATTGAATTGTTGGTGTTCCTGTGACACCAGCATTTTCAGCAATGTCTCGGTCTTTGTCGATGTCAATTTCGACAAAGTGGATTTTCCCGTCAAATTCATCCACGACTTTGTTTAAGATGGGCTTGAGGGTATGACAAGGACCACAACCAGGAGAAACGTATTTGACGATGAGTAGGCGATCGCTCTGGTGGAACAGCTTACGCAGAGCATAACCTCCCTGATGGCGGGTTGTATTCAAATCAAATTCAGCGGCTAGCTGTTCCTCAGTTTTCTTCTCGGCTGGCTGCTCTAATTCGTTATCTGGAGTTTCCGGTTTTTGATGGAATTCCTGAATTAAACCACTGGAAGACAACCAGCGTTCTGCTAACATCGCAGCTGTACAGCCACTACCTGCAGCTGTAATTGCCTGACGGTATTCATGGTCTTGTACATCGCCTGCAGCGAAAACACCCTCTATGCTTGTTTCTGGAGAACTCGGTTTGGTGACAATGTAACCCACGTCATCCAGTTCTAGTTGTCCCTTGAATAAAGATGTATTAGGGTTATGACCAATGGCGTAGAATAATCCCTTAACGTGCAGTTCACTGTCAACGCCCGTTTTGGTGTTGCGGATTTTTATCCCTTCCATATGCTTGTCGTTCCCAAACACATCCACTGCTTCTGTGTTCCAGTGAACTGTGATTTTGGGATTATTCAAAAGGCGGTCTTGCATGGCTTTGGAAGCCCGCATCTTCTCAGTTCGCACCAGCAGATTCACCTTAGAGCCGTACTTGGTCAAGTAAATCGCTTCTTCCGCCGCCGAGTCGCCACCACCAATCACAGCTAACTCTGCTCCGTGGAAAATCGGCGTAGCACCGTCGCAGATAGCACAAGCGGAAATTCCTCGACTCCAGAATTGATTTTCACTGGCTAAACCCAAACGCTTTGCTGTCGCACCTGTAGCAATGACGATGCTGTGGGTTTTTAATTCCCGTTCCTCAGAGCGGACTGTAAAAGGACGCTGACTCAAATCAACTTCAATAACATCTTCTGTATATAATTCAGCCCCCCAACGCTCCGCCTGAGCCTTCATCCGATCCATCAGTTCCGGTCCGGTAATTCCTTGGGGAAACCCAGGAAAATTCTCCACTTCAGTCGTTGTCATCAACTGACCACCAGGCAAACCCCCAGCTTGGAAACCCTCAAAAACAACCGGTTTGAGGTTAGCGCGTCCTGCATAGATGGCAGCTGTATACCCTGCTGGACCAGAACCGATAATCACTACATTTTCTACTGTCGGGTTGGTCATGTTTCCTTATACATACTCATAACGACTTTGACTTAGTATAGCATACCAGACAGGGCGTGATAGAGAATTCCTTGCTTTGGGAATACTAAAGTCAGGGTGTTATTCTAGCTTGATTGCATCAAGTGTTTATATCCATGCTACAAACTGATAAAGTCGCAAAGTGACAGAAAAATCTCATGAATGTAAGAGTTTTCCAGTAGTTTTCAATTGGGTAAAACACACAGGAGTATTGCAAAGGTGTCTCTACACTTGTTGATGCTGCTAAATGTGAGGAAAAAATTTGTACAAAGTGATTTGAAATGGAAAAGTTATATTTATCACTTCAACTTTTTCATGATCAACGGATAAATACTTATGAAACATGAAATAAAAACTAAATTACTGCAACATGTTCTCAAAAAAAGAAGGATGATGCAGGTTTCACACTTATTGAACTGCTAGTAGTCATTATTATTATTGGTATTCTATCTGCCATTGCTTTGCCCTCGTTTCTCAGTCAAGCGAATAAAGCAAAACAATCAGAGGCTAAAACCTATATAGGTTTAATGAACCAAGCGCTGCAAGTTTATTACTTAGAAAATGGTAAGTTTACAGATGAGATAGATAAATTGGGGATTGGCATTAAGACTAAGACTGAAAACTACAAATACAAAATTGAAAAGAAATCAGATATAAATTTTGTTAATCATGCTACCGCTCAGAAAGAAACCCTCAAATCCTACGCAGGCGTCGTTGTTGTACAACAACAAGGTAATGAAGCAACAACTCAAACCATTTTGTGTGAGTCTGACAGTGGGACTCAGGGAACCGCACAGGACTCAGATACGAAGGATGCTCAACTAGAATGTCCGGATGGTTTCTCGGAGCTTAATCAGTCCTCACAGCCTGATAACTCCCCAACGTCTAATACCCCGTAAAAAACCCTAGCTGTAACTGTGTCTTATCCTAGTTAAATTCTTGATAAAGGTGGGTAGTTTGAGCTATCCACTTTAATTTTGCTTTCAATTGCGACTCTACAACTTTTCTATTTAGAAATTTATACAATATAAAGGAAGAGCACCTACGTATCATCTTCCTGGCTTCCTTCTTTAGGAGTGTATTTGTTCAAGATTTTTGGCTCCCATGAAATAATTAAGTTTTGATAAAAAATTCTTCAAACTTCTATCTAACACGAGATGTTTACGATATTCTATATAACGTTTCAATCATCTGCATAACTCCAGCTAACTGCACAGTTTACTGTTCCGCTAAAATTTTCAAAAAAGCTCTGATTATATAAGTTTGTCAAAACTTGCATACATCATGGTGAAAGAAAGAAATAACATTTTGCATACATCCCCAAAACGTTTTATTTGTGCAAAGCACAGGGCAGCTATTGTTTCAGAACAACCCAAGGTCACAGCTTTCTAACAGCAGATTTAACTTATTTGGTGAGGATTACCGTACAAAACCGAATTAAATAGTCACTCACTTGAGTAAGTTATGATATAGTTAGGAAGTTGAGACTTGCTTTGCCAAAGTAAAAAGCTCTACGCATCGGCAAGAATTCCAATACGGAAAGCAGTTTTGATCAAGCATTTACCCAACCAAATCTGAATTTAATCGAGGTTATGAGTAAGCAGCAAGTAATTCACCCAATGGTGAAGTTGCAGCGTAATGTGCATTCACTCGTAGATTCTAATATTATCAAGCCCACAGATAATATCTGGAAAATCGCTTTGCTATTTGGAAATGAATGGCAGCACTGGAAACAAGAATTGCTAGACTATGGGTTTAGCATGCAAGATCCAGTAAGCGAATTGCTAGCAGTCGAAGCTTGGGATGAAGAATAAAAAGTCCGGAAAAGTCTACACGAGGAATTGGGCAGAGGTGACAGGTTTAAATTTTCCGATAACCTCATCTTCTTTTCCCCATATCCTTATCCCCTAGACTTTACACAATGCCAAAGCCGCCACCAAATCCTTAGCGTTTTGGTAACGATCGCCTGGCAAAGGTTCTGTAGTGCGGTCAATCACTTCTCGTAATTCGGGAGTAATTGTAGGCACATTTGCTATTTCAAATCGGAAACTTCGCCCTCTCTGACGGTAAAACTTAAAAGGGCTTTCGCCAGTCAACAAAAAAATGAGTGTCGGTCCAATGGCATATAAATCGGATTGAGTTAAGGGTTGTCCCCGTTCTTGTTCTGGGGCACAATAACCCTCTGCACCAATACGAGTCCCAGGTGTTGTAGCGATCTCTTTGACTGCCCCAAAGTCCAGCACCACTATGTCGTTATTAGAGTTTCGCACCATGAGGTTAGCGGGTTTAATATCGCGGTGGATGAGGGGTGGTTGTTGGCTATGGAGATAGTCCAAAATATCGCAGGTTTGAATCATCCAATTAATCGCTTGATTTGGGATTACAGGTCCTTTTGAATAAATAAGTTTTTCTAAATCCTGTCCATGAACTAATTCCATTGCCAAATATTTCTTCCCACCTTCGACAAAAAAGTCATAATACTTAGGAATTCCAGGATGGCTCAAGGATTTAAGAGCATTTGCCTCTCGTTCAAATAATTCTTGTGCTTTCGCAATTTTTGCCATATCAGCATTCATCTGCTTTAACACCAGCAATTGTGGATGTCCGGCAATTTCTCCTAGCTCATCCCAAGCGAGATAAGTCGTACCCATACCTCCCTGTCCCAGAATTCGCAATACCTGGTATTGGCGAATTGTTTGTATGACCGATAAAGGCTGACCGCAGTGGATGCAAAACAAATTGTTAGGTGAGTTCCCTTCATGCGTGCAAGTGATGTGGGGTAATGCCGATGAAGAAGAAAAAGAACTTTGTGGAGATGTTTGCTGGTTTATTTGGAATTTCAGAATAGGACCTTTTTGCGCCAGTTGCAGCACACTGTTATCTGGCAATAAACTTTGAGTGACTAAAACGCCGTTGAGAAAAGTGCCATTTGTGCCTTGACTGATGACCTGCCAAGAACCGCCATTTTTATCCGAATCGACTTGCCTAAGTTCTAAATGATATCGTGACACTAAACTATCACTTAAAACCACGTCATTATCTGCCGAACGACCAATCCGAATGACTGACTCGTCGTCAAAGTGCCACTGTTTGAGAGATGTGTTTTGTTGCGGTTCTAACAGGGTCAGCGTGACCATAGGTAATTTTTTATTCGGGAGAGGTGAGATGGGGAGGTGGGGAGATGGAGAACTCGGGGTCCCCACGGAGGAGCCAGTGCGCCCTTGGAGGGAATCTCCGTTGTAGCACAAGCGCGTGGTTCCCCAAGTGGAGCATAGGAGCGTTGGGGATTAGGGGTGATGGGGTGGTCAGAGAAAATTAGTTTGATTGTCTCCTTGTCTCCTTGTCTCTTTGTCTCCTGATATCCTTACCTCTAATCCACAATTTATTGCTGTTGTTTTGAATTCGGGCAGACTTTTGCCCGGATAAGTACAGCAGTAATATTGTCATGACCATTGTAATGGTTTGCCAAATCAATTAAAGCTTGAACGCCACTTTCCAAATTGGTACTAGAACTGAGCAGAGGTGCTAAGTAATTCTGCCAATGAATGGTCAGCAAATCATTATCTGATAAACCATCCGAAGCAAGAACAAAAAGGGTATCTTCATTTATCTCAAAAAACTGGATGTCTGGAACAATAGAGTTTTCATCGCGAGGACCAAGGGCTTGAGTTAATTGGTAAGCATCAGAGCGAGAGTATGCCACACTAGGTTCTACACCCCGAGAAATTTCCCGTTGACCAACTTCATGGTCTACTGTGACTTGTTCCAATCCTCTTTTACGAGTTATGCGGTAGAGACGACTGTCTCCCACATGAGCTACCGCGACATGAGTATCTTGGATTAAAGCCATAACTAGAGTTGTACCCATGCGCCCAACACCAGAACGGGCATCTTGTTGATTGACATCAAAAATTGCTTGATTGGCTAGCCGTACAGCTGCGCGGATATCATCTTCTGTTGGTAATTGATGAGAAGCCCAGTTGGTTTGAAAGTACTGGCGCAAGGAGTTGACAGCTAAGGCACTAGCAACCTCGCCACCAGCGTGTCCGCCCATTCCATCACACAAAATATACAGACCACGTGCTTGCAAAGTATGCTGGTTGGGAAATTGTAGCTTGTATACCTTTGTTTCAAAACCAAAGTAGTCTTCGTTATGGTCGCGTTGACGTCCGACATCAGTAAGTCCTGCATTTTCCAAGCTTATTAACTGGATAGGCAGCATCGCTATGGATATATCATTGCTTTGCATTTGCAATTCAGTCTCATCCTCTTGCTCATCTAATTGCAAAATAGTAGGTGCTGCAGTACTCTTGGGCAATATGGGGGGAATTGGAAGACTTGTGGGATTGCCTTGCAATTCAGAGGCTATAGCTTCCAAACGTGATTGCAACTGCTCTGACGTCTGTATGTTTCCTAGTTCCAACTCTCCCATCAGGTGCAAAATAGAGCCAAATTGAGTGCGTTGAGATTGTCTAAAAAGTGCGTGCCAAACCCACCCTAAAGCTTGGATTGTCAAAGGCTGCGCTTCCGCAGTAGGTACTGTTGCTTCTGTATCTTCTGGCAACTGAGCAGTCATTGTGTTATTTGGTAATTCTACATATAAGCGCTGTAGTGTGAGTGACTGGTTTTCATCGACTCGTAGATTGAACAATTCCAACAAACTTTGGCGACAGTTTGCTTTTTCTAGTACTGACCAAAGTTGGGTCATCTGATTAAAAAAATGTACTATTTGTAACGAGCTTATTGAATCGTCTTGCCATAAATCGAGTAATTGCTGCCAATTCGAGCGGTCTTCAATGAGTACTATCTGCATATCATCTTGCTGCCATGCATCATGAATTGGCGGTATTCCTTGATGGCACCATGATTGTAAAGCAACGTAAGGTTTGGCGAGACTGGGAATTTTATCAATCCCCACTGATGACATGGCTAGCCCTTTTTGCTGATTTTCCAGCATAACCTCAAGAAGTGGTACTTGATATGGTTGGCAGTCTAGAACTCTCACACAGATCTCAGTGTTAGGAGCAATTTCTTCTAACGCTGGTAGCGGTTCTAGCAGTTGATAACGCTTTTGTGAGTCTAAGTAAGAGCCTGCTGATAGGGGAAATAAAGAAGATTTGGCTTTTTCATCTCCCTCAACTCGGAAAGTCCCTTCCTTTGTAATAATTGCCCATAAAACGGCTCCGCATGCTGCGCCACAGTTATCACATTGTTGTGCGTTTAAAGCCAAATGAGTACCGCACTCTGAACAGACCTTGTGGGTCAGTGAAGCGCCACAGTTTTGACAAAATTTGTTAGTGTTTGGGTTTTCAAATTTACACTGAGGGCAAATCAGCATTGTGGAAGTTCCTTAATTCCCGTTCCAAGGTGCTTCTAGCCACTACAATCCAAAAGTGCCACATTTGTCAGCACCTGCTTACAGTAGACCTACAATATATTGTGGTTCATCTGGCGAATTTTGGTGGCAGTCTTAATTTTTACGCATGTTAACTATAGATTTCAGATGTTGGCAAGCTATATTTTCATAATAAATTGCCATGAAAACTAGGCACTGTGGCATATTCCAACACATATCTTTAAGTTTAGGAAACTCAAAAGGTAGCCAGATAAGGGGAATGATGAGCTTTCAAATCATAACTGGTGTCATATTAGCTAGAGCCTAAAAACGTTGTCGGCTTTGTCTTAAACTTTCTTCCGCCTGCAAAAGCTAAATTCTGCAATAATTTTAGTTCGCTAGAGGTTAGCTCACGCCATTGACCTGGTTGCATCTCATCTAAGCGTAAGTGGGCGATCCTTATCCTGACTAGACGCAAAGTCGGAAATCCCACAGCCGCCGTCATTCTCCTGACTTGACGATTTTTCCCCTCTGTCAAGGTCATTTCTAACCACGCTGTCGGCACATTTTTGCGAAACCGAATCGGCGGCTCGCGTTCTGGTAAAGGGGGTTCTGTTGGTAGTAGCTGCACCAAAGTTGGTCGAGTGCGGTAATTTTGAATCATCACACCTTCTTGTAGTTGTGTCAAAGCATCAGCATCAGGAATCCGTTCTACCTGTACCCAGTAAGTCCGCTCATGTCCAAATTGAGGATGAGAGAGACGATGTTGCAATTGTCCGTTATTGGTCAACAGAACTAATCCCTCGCTGTCCCAGTCTAAACGACCCACAGGATACACATCGGAAATCTCAATATAGTCTTTGAGGGTGCTGTGAGTGGAAGTGTCTTTTGTAAACTGACTGAGGACACCATAGGGTTTGTAAAACAGAATGTATCGGTAAGTCATCAGTCGAAAGTTAAAATAAAAAATTATTAAAAATTTAGGACTTATCCATTATCTTCGCGCAAAGTATACAAACATTCACCGCTAGTGGCTGACAACACTTTCAGCAACAAACAAGGGCGATGGATTGACTGTGTAGATTTTACTGCTGTACAAGGACAGACCATCTCATTTTCGCTAGGTAGAGCAAGGTACGTCGGTGCCCCCTAATCCTTTTTAGGCGATCATACTCGATTCAAAACAGCTATCAATACGAATTATTCAGCTTGCACTTTCCATTACATGATGATATGGAGCAATTACTCTCACTTTAAGCTTAATGAGCGAGCGCGCTCTCCACCACACGTCATTATTCGATTAGTTAGTCAGTTTATTAGGGCGATCGCACTTTTCCATAACCCGATTACTTCATGCGAGCGCGCTTTCTCCCGACACGATTATTTTAGGCGATCGCACTTTCGATGACTCGAATATTTTATGCGAGCGCGCTTTCGGTGACTCGAATATTTTATGCGAGCGCACTTTCTCCCGACACGATTATTTTATGCGAGCGCACTTTTCTATAACCCGATTATTTTAGGCGATACCTAAGATAAGCTACGAAGACCGGACTCTCGATAACACGATGATTTTAGGCGATCGCTCTCACTTTAAGCTTAAGAGCGCGATCTGCGCTAGCTCTTTGGGAGCCGCTCCGCGAACGCAGCAGCGCTAGCCCCGCAGGGGGCGCTACGCAAACGCTATCGCACCAATCCTCCACTATTTGCCTATTAATTTCTCATATTCCGCATGTGTGCCAATCCAAAACCACAATATCCCCTTTTCAACTTCTACACCTAATGCTCGATAGTTTTGTCCCGCTCGTACTGACCAATACTTATTAACTTTTTTAAAATGGAGAGATGGATGAGTTGGATCGGCTTTCAGTAACTCGTAACATTGGTCAGCAACTTGTTGCACACCCTCAGGCAATTTATCGTAACATTCCCAAAACCGACGAGTTGTATAATGCATTAAATTTGTCGATAGTTACCTGCTTTAAAATCTCCTATGGCTTCTTGAGCTAATTCTTCTAACTTACCATTAGCAATATCTTCTTCTAACTGTTTATCCCAACGCTGATAATCTAAATCTAAAAACCATTTCATCAATTTTTGAAACTCATCAGGCGGGAGTGTCAGGATGGCGGCTTCAAGTTGTTCCAGTGTCATAATCAATGAATCTACTTCATGACTCGATTCTATCGTAAACCTTTGCTGCTTATCTACAGGTAGCTGGCGCAATTTTTCTAAGACTGCTTGCTCAATATTCATGTATTCATCTCCACTTCAATTCCTAATTATGCCTCGACGTATTGACAAAGAGTTGTTGGTTCGGGAATTGGTAAACCTTCCTCGCGTAATCCTTCTAAATGAAAAGCAATAGCTTCTTTTATTTGTTCCTCAGTTTCTTCTATCGTTAAACCTGTAGCCACACATCCAGGTAAGTCAGGAACATAAGCAGAATAATTATTAGTAGCTTTCTCAATTACTATTGCGTAACGCATCAATTTTCTTCCTTATTTTCTATATCTTCTTGATGTTTTTGGTTTTCGATTTGTTCAGTTGAGCTTTTTAATTGAGCTTGTTTCAAAATACTGTTTAATGTACCAGGTGCTAAATCATCAGATAATTTTCCAGGAACCGTAACTAAACCTGATTTTGTCAGATGTTTGTATTGACGATGACTTCCCCTTGTTCTTGCTAAATACCAGCCATCATTCTCTATCATTTTAATTATTTCTTTGACTTTCATTTTATTTTAGTTAGTAAACCTGCTGCTTTCCACTCAGTAATTGTGATTTCGCCGAAGGAAGTTGCTGGGTTGGCAAGACTTGTAACAGCTATCAATACCAAATCGGAACGCTGACGTTGATAATCAGTATTGGTAGCGAAGGCACTATTAAACTTTGGGAAGTTAGGTAATACTTCTCTGATAAATAATAATTTTTCTCAATACATCAGTCATAAAATTATTTTTTGGAATTTTGAATTTGCGCGTCAGCGAGAGTCACCTTACAAATTCTTAACTCCCTTGTTCTGACCCATAACGAAAATGCTAAAATCATTTTCTATGCTAGGGGTGCCTGCACACTCAGGCTGAGATTACACCCTTAACACCTGAATCCGGGTAATACCGGCGGAGGGAAGCTGTTTATCGAGGAAACCAAATATGCGGACAGAATGGGTTGCCAAGCGGCGTGGGCAGAGCAATGTCACTCAAATGCATTATGCACGTCAGGGTGTCATCACACAAGAAATGCATTATGTCGCGCAGCGGGAAAACCTTCCCGTAGATCTCGTGAAAGACGAGGTTGCACGGGGACGGATGATTATTCCTGCTAATGTTAACCATACGAACTTGGAGCCAATGTGTATTGGTATTGCTTCCAAGTGTAAAGTGAATGCTAATATTGGTGCTTCTCCTAACTCTTCCAATCTTGAGGAAGAAGTTGCCAAGCTAACACTAGCGGTGAAGTATGGTGCTGATACAGTAATGGATTTGTCCACTGGCGGCGGTAACTTGGATGACATTCGCACTGCGATTATTAAAGCTTCACCAGTGCCTATTGGTACAGTACCAGTTTACCAAGCATTGGAAAGTGTTCATGGCAATATTGAAAAGTTAACACCAGATGACTTTCTCCATGTCATCGAGAAACACGCCCAGCAAGGTGTTGATTACATGACTATCCACGCTGGGATTTTAATGGAGCATTTGCCCTTAGTTAGGAATCGCATCACTGGTATTGTGTCTCGTGGTGGAGGCATTTTGGCAAGATGGATGCTGGCTCATCACAAGCAAAACCCACTTTACACCCACTTGCGCGACATCATTGAAATTTTTAAGAAATATGATGTTTCTTTTAGTTTTGGTGATTCCTTACGTCCTGGTTGTACCCATGATGCTTCTGATGAAGCACAATTAGCTGAACTCAAAACTCTCGGACAATTGACTCGTAAAGCTTGGGAAGATGATGTACAGGTCATGGTAGAAGGTCCTGGACACGTTCCGATGGATCAAATTGAGTTCAACGTCAAAAAGCAGATGGAAGAGTGTTCTGAAGCACCTTTCTACGTGCTAGGACCATTGGTGACGGACATCGCCCCTGGTTACGACCACATCACCTCAGCAATTGGGGCGGCTCTAGCTGGCTGGTACGGTACTGCGATGCTGTGCTATGTAACACCAAAAGAACACTTGGGTTTACCCAATCCTGAAGATGTACGCAACGGTTTGATTGCTTATAAGATAGCAGCTCACGCCGCAGATATAGCCAGACACCGCCCAGGCGCAAGAGATAGAGATGATGAACTGTCCCACGCCCGTTACAACTTCGACTGGAACCGTCAGTTTGAATTAGCACTTGATCCAGAAAGAGCAAGGGGATATCACGACGAAACTCTACCAGCAGACATTTATAAAACTGCTGAGTTTTGTTCAATGTGCGGTCCCAAGTTCTGCCCAATGCAAACCAAAGTTGATGCTGATGCACTGACAGAACTTGAGAAGTTCTTGGCAAAGGATAAAGCAACTGTGACCCAGAGTTAGGAATTAGGAATTGTTAGTCGGTAGTAGAATGTTCTGCGATCGACTAACCACTAACTATTAAGCAACTTCTGATATCGTCGTTGAATGTCCTCAATCGTATACACTGCTTCAAACTGCAACCCGGCTTGTTGGTAAAACTCGCCTCCTCCTTGCTGACGGTCTACTAGTGAAATCACTCGATTTACGGTATAATTTGCTTCTCTAAGTCGTTCAACGGCTTTCATCGCAGATTGTCCGGTCGTGACAACATCTTCCAAAACCACCACTTTTGAACCTTCTGGTAAACTGGGACCTTCAATATATGCCCTCGTTCCATGTCCCTTAGCTTCTTTACGAATAATTAATGCTGGTATCGGTCGGTTTTCATAGGCAGAAACTACACTGACGGCGCTCACAATGGGATCTGCTCCTAATGTTAAACCAGCAACTGCTTGCGTATCTAATGGCATCATAGATAGAAGAATACGACCAATTGCTAAGGCACCTTGAGGATGAAGTGTTACCTGCTTACCGTTGATATAATAAGAACTACGCTGTCCAGAACTAAGAACAAAATCACCTTCTTTATATGCCAGTTGACAAAATAAATCGAGTAAGTGTTGGCGTAAGGTTACTAAATCAGTCATCTTTGTCCAGACATCGGATTGGGTATGAGTTTCGGCTTTATACGTCATCACAATAGACTCCACTACGTTCCGCGCCTCGCTCTGCGAGGAGCTGCTCTAACAGAATGACAAAAATATACTTCTTAGGCATTATCTGAGCAACAACTGCTGCAGTTGTTTTTCTCAAATCCTACCTAGGAACTCCACTCGCCACCTTTACGGGAAACTATTGCGCGTTTATGGAAACTTCCGCAGGTGAGAAGCTGCGTCTTACTCACTATTTAGCACTATTTTCAAATCCAGGGTGCAGGAGTTGAACCTGCCTAGGGCGAATTATGAGCTCGCTGCCTCAACCGCTCGGCCAACCCTGGTCGGGTTTTAATTGTAGCGTAAGTTTACGGAGTTTGACAATCCAACATATCATATCAGATTTTTATACTACATAGTTTGACGAAGCGGTAGTGCAGACTAATATTAATTAAGTTCCTCTGTAAATTGAAGTAAATAGCTTCGATACTTTTAAATAGACCAGCATTCTTTTGCAATGGCTTGTCCGCAATGAAACTAAATTCTACGGTACTTTTAACTTTGATTCTATTAGTTCTGATGTTGGGAGCTGGTTCTGTAAGTGCGTTTTGGGGGTTTACTTTGGGAAGTGCAGCACTCAAAGGTGTTACAGCGCCAGATGCTCGTCCTACCAGCAAATTTGCCAGCAGTAAATCAGCTAAGGAGCAACACACAGGGGTTGCTCTACTCAAGGAGGACCAAATCCTAAAAATTGTCAAATCACGAATTGAAGGCAAAACTAAGGCTGCTAAGTCTAAAAAAAAAGATGATGATGATGACGAGATAAATAGCAACAAGCTCAAGAAAGAGGAAAAACCTTTACAAGCGGTTGAACAAGAAAAGCCTCAAGAAGGATTTCCCATTAACGCGCAAAGCGAGGGTGTTAGCCTTTCCGTACAATCTGCTCGCTTTTCTGGTGGTGCTTTGCTTCTAAAAGTACAAATGCAGAACAAAGGTAAAGATTCTGTACGCTTCCTATATAGTTTTTTGGATGTATCAGATGATAAAGGACGAACCTTGAGTGCCAGCACAGAAGATTTACCATCAGAATTGCCTGCAAATGGACCCTCTGTTTCTGGCACAGTGAGTATTCCTACAGCTTTACTTGATAATGTCAAGCGTATTTCACTTGCCCTGACAGATTATCCCGCTCAAAAACTACGGCTAGAAGTGTCAAATATTCCTGTCGAAAGATAGGTGTTAGTGATGAGTCGTTAGTTATACTACTAACGGCTTATCAAAATCCTCATGGGGCATCAGTATTACACAAACTTTGACAGTGAGCGGTTTTTCTAGTTTAAGTTGGACAGATGTGTGGCTGCGATTGTTATCAGTGCTACTGTTGATTGCTATCAATGCCTTTTTTGTGACAGCAGAGTTTTCTATGGTGACAGTGCGGCGATCGCGCATCCATCAACTGGTGGAGGCTGGCGATATTCAGGCGATCGCTGTTGAAGTGCTACAACACAGTATTGACCGATTGCTATCGACAACTCAATTAGGTATTACTCTCTCTAGTTTGGCATTAGGGTGGATTGGAGAAAGTACGATAGTTGTGCTCATCAAATCATGGCTACTATCTTCACCTTTACCTAAAGAAATAAGTACAGTCATAGCTCATTCTCTATCAATTCCAATCGCTTTTTTTTTCATAGCTTATTTGCAAATAGTTTTAGGAGAACTCTGTCCCAAATCAGTAGCCATGCTGTATTCAGAACAACTGGCAATATTTTTGGGACCATCGGTCAGAGCAACTGTCAGATTTTTCAACCCTTTTATCTGGATTCTTAACCAATCAACTCGCTGGCTATTGCGACTTTTTGGTATCGAATACACAGGTCAAAGTTGGAGACCACCTGTTACACCTGAAGAATTACAACTCATTATTTCTACAGAACGAGAATCCACAGGATTACAAGCAAAAGAGCGTGAACTGCTCAAAAACGTTTTTGAGTTTGGAGACGAGACAGTACAAGCAGTCATGGTTCCCCGTACGAGTGTTGTTGCTTTACCAAAGGTCGCCACCTTCGGGACTTTTCTCCAGGAAATGGTAGCTACAGGTCACTCTTGCTACCCTATTATCGGAGAATCTTTGGATGACATTCGCGGCATAATTTACTTCAAAGACTTGGCAAAACCTTTAGCTCTGGGAAAATTGACTTCAGAAACACAAATTCAGTCGTGGATGCGCCCTGCGAGGTTTGTGCCAGAACATACTCCCTTAAACGAACTCTTGCCAATTATGCAGCGAGAGAAACCAACTATGGTGATGGTGGTAGACGAATTTGGTGGGACTGTAGGATTGGTCACGATCCAAGACGTTATTGCTCAAATCATTGGTGACCCAAGCGAACCAGACAGTACTAACGATTTGCTCATCAAAATTTTAGACGAGCGGACTTTTCTTGTGCAAGCTCAAATAAATCTGGAAGACCTTAATGAAGTTTTGCATCTCAATTTCCCCTTGAGACAAGGATACCAAACTTTAGGGGGCTTTTTACTTTACCAGTTACAGAAAGTTCCCACCTTTGGCGAAACCTTTCGCTATGAAAATCTAGAATTAACTGTCGTGTCAGTCATTGGACCACGCTTACATCAGATTCAGGTGCGACGGCTGCAAGAGTAGGAACACCAGGGAAGGAGGAAAGATAATTGTCTCTCACTCTCTCATCTGGCTCATCTCCCTACTCAGCATAAGCCAGTGGATCTTTCAATCCCAGTTCAGCAAAAGCAGCAAGACGCAAACGGCAAGAATCGCAGACACCACAAGCTAAATCGCCTCCTACATAGCAAGACCATGTTAATTCCCAAGGAACACCCAGTTGATTGCCAATTTGAATAATTTCAGTTTTTTTTAAATGAATTAAAGGTGTATTGATGGAAATCGTTTGCCCTGAACGTCCTTGTTTTGTTCCTAAACGAAAGACTTCTTGCATTGCCTGAATGTAATCAGGACGACAATCAGGATATCCTGAGTAATCTAGAGCGTTAACACCAATGTAAACACGTTGGGCAGAAATGGTTTCGGCATAGGCAAGGGCAAAGCTTAAAAAGATGGTATTACGAGCCGGAACGTAAGTAACAGGAATACTTTGAGACATTTCCTGCAGGTCACGTTTTTGGGGTAATTCAATAGCATCATCCGTAAGAGCCGAGCCACCCCACTGTCTTAAATCAAACTTTACCACTTGATGGTCTTCCACGCCAGCTTTCTGAGCAATTGCCAAAGCTGAGTGTAACTCTCTTTGATGTCGCTGCTGGTAATCAAAGGAAATGGTATGACACTCATAACCATCAGCGATCGCTTGGTATAAAACCGTGGAAGAATCTAAACCACCAGACAGTAGAATGACAGCTTTCATACGAAGATATTTTTGTTTATACGGAATTTTTTTTGTGAAACAAAAAGAACTTCACTAACGTCTTAGTTATTTTCTAAAGTTAATAAAAAAGCTCATTATAGTTTTTGTCAAGTGCAAAAAAAAGCATCATTTTAAACAGATCGCATAAAAGTGACCCATGTCGCGGGAACTCACAAGAAACTTTGAAATTCTTCATAAATAGAACCTCTATGTTACCATCTGGATGGTTTTAGACGCATAGTCATTGGAAGTTGAGTATCAAATCCAATGACTGTAGCGTCTCTAAATTTGGTGGTTGAGGAGAGAATAAGAGTGCAAAATAATAGAAGTATGTCAGTAGGAGAACAAAATGCTCAAGTACAGCGCAGCCATCTACAACCGCTCCGCATAGGCGTGATCGGCGTGGGTAATATGGGACAGCATCATGTCCGCTTACTGAGTTCAATGAAAGACGTTGAATTGGTTGGTGTAGCAGACATTAATGTTGAACGAGGGTTAGAAACCGCCAGCAAATACAAGGTACGCTTTTTTGAAGATTATTGTGACCTGCTACCCCATGTAGAGGCAGTTTGTGTTGCTGTACCGACTCGTTTGCATTACGCCGTTGGAATCAACTGTCTTTTAGCAGGAATTCACGTTCTCATTGAAAAACCAATCGCAGCAAGTATATCTGAAGCAGAATCACTCGTAAATGCTGCCGCCGATTCTCAGTGTATCCTACAAGTAGGTCATATAGAGCGGTTCAGTCCAGCATTTCAAGAATTAAGCAAGGTGTTGAAAACTGAAGAAGTGCTTGCACTAGAAGCACATCGCATGAGTCCATATTCAAGTCGGGCAAACGATGTCTCAGTTGTCTTGGATTTAATGATTCACGATATTGACCTCCTTTTAGAATTAGCCGCAGCACCTGTAGTAAAGTTAACAGCTAGTGGGAATCGCACATTAGACTCTGGTTATTTAGATTATGTGACCGCTACATTGGAGTTTGCCAATGGTATTGTTGCTACTCTGACTGCTAGTAAAGTGACCCACTGCAAAATCCGTCGCATTGTTGCCCATTGTAAAAACTCTTTCACTGAAGCAGATTTTCTCAGAAATGAAATTTTGATTCACCGACACACTAATGATCATCGGCAAGTATTGTATAGGCAGGATAGTGTGATTGAAAGAGTTTCCACAAGCAACGCTGACAAGTTGGGTGCAGAGTTAGAGCATTTTGTCAACTGCGTACGTGGTGGTAACCAACCTTCAGTTGGGGGTGAACAAGCGCTCAAAGCCCTAAGATGGGCAAGCTTAATTGAGCAGATGGCTCTTGAAGACCGTGTTTGGAACCCATTAGATTGGCAATCTGAACCAAGAGTGCAATCTTTGACACCCACCGTTTAAGAGAACAGAAGACAGGTTACAGCAAGGCACAAAGTATAAAAAGGGAATGGGGAATAGGTTGTAGGGGACGGAAGAATAGAATTTCGTTGTCATCTAGAACCTTTAACCTGTACCCTTTTTCATTGATTTAAAGTAAAAAGTATGTAGATAATGCTTGTGTCATCGAGTCATGACTATAACCTATTCACTACGAAATTTCTGCACCAACTTTAGGACTATACTTAATGCTTGAGTGGATAACCGATACTATTAACTACATGGGCTACTGGGGAATAGCTCTGCTGATGTTTGTAGAAAACTTATTTCCCCCCATCCCTTCAGAGCTCATTATGCCATTGGCAGGATTTACGGCAAGGGCAACACCAGACAAGCTTAATGTCATCGGCGTCTTTTTTGCAGGACTGCTGGGTTCGGTATTCGGCGCACTTATCTGGTATTATCCTGGTAGATTACTAGGGGAAAGGCGTTTACAGGCTTGGGCTGACAGATATGGGAAGTGGCTGACTATATCAAGCAGAGATATTACTAAGGCTAAGCACTGGTTCGATAGGCAAGGTGGCAAAGCAGTTTGTATTGGTCGCCTTGTACCAGGAATTCGCACCTTGATTTCTGTTCCTGCTGGCATGAGTCATATGCACTTGCTACCGTTTTTAATTTACTCAACTTTAGGTAGCGCTATATGGGTTGGTTTGCTAACATACTCAGGATATGCTTTGGGTGGTCAGTATAAACTAGTGGACGAGTACTTGGCTCCTGTATCTAAAATTGTACTTGTGGTTCTGATCCTGATATTTGTCGTCTGGGTGATGAAGCGTAAACAAAAAAACAGGAGAAAGTAAAAATCCTCATCTTTAACCAGCGCAGAAAAATAAGCATTTTTTGTGTAAAAACAACCGTTACAACTTTTTAACTCTCGCTAAAGCTTTACCATCTCATGGTAATGAGTGAGACTTATCCGCTATCTCTATTGCTCAACAACTAAGTAATTCTTTGTATATTGCTTGCTACAGTTGACGCAACAGAAGTTTTCTGGTACACCCATTTTTGTAAGATGAGCATGATAACTTGTGATAGCTAAGTTAAGTACTAGGAGCTTTCATGTCAGATCAACCTTCCGCCGCCACTCCCATGAACGCCGCTGCTATTCCAATGAATAGAGTTTCGGCTTCTACTCCGATAAATGCTGCTCCTCCTCAACCAGTTGGAAGCAGCTCGGGAAAAAAGATTCTCAGTGTTGACTTAGGTAGAACTTCTACAAAGACTTGTATCAGCCGCGAGTCCAATAATGTGACATTCGTCTCTGCCAACGTGAAGGAGATGACAATGGAACAAGTGCGTGGAGGTGTTTTTGAAGCTCGTGCTACTGACCCATTGATGGATCTGTGGTTGGAGTATCAAGGCAGTGGATACGCTGTTGGTCAATTAGCAGCAGATTTTGGAGCTAACCTAGGAGTTGGTCAATCTAAGGTCGAATCCGCACTCGTCAAAGTATTGGCTTGCGCGGGCTACTTTAAGCTCAAAGACGAGATCTCCGTAGTACTGGGTCTGCCTTACCTTTCTCAAGAACAATTTGAGAAGGAAAAAGCACAGCTCATCAGCCAACTCAATGGTCCTCATGTGATGAACTTTCGCGGAGAAGCTGTATCGTTGAACATCAACAAGGTTTGGGTCATGCCAGAAGGCTATGGCAGCTTACTATGGTGTGAGGCTCAACCAAAGAAAGGCGCAGCAATGCCAGACTTTACCAAAGTCTCCGTGGCAATTGTTGATATTGGACATCAAACCACTGATTGTTTGATGATTGATAATTTCCGCTTTGCCCGAGGTGCGTCAAAGAGTGAAGACTTCGGTATGAGCAAATTCTATGAATTGGTTGCTGCTGAAGTTGAGGGAGCAGATAGCCAGTCTCTATCTTTGATAGCCGCAGTCAACCGAGCCAAGGGCGATCGCTTCTACCGTCCCAGAGGTGCAAGCAAGCCCACCAATTTAGATGACTTTCTGCCCAATCTTATAGAAATGTTTTCTCGCGAAATCTGTAACCGCGTGCTAGCATGGCTACCAGAGCGCGTTACCGATGTGATTCTCACCGGAGGAGGTGGAGAATTCTTCTGGGAAGATGTTCAACGCTTGCTCAAAGAAGCAAAAATTAACGCCCATTTAGCTTCACCATCCCGACAAGCAAATGCTTTGGGACAGTACATTTATGGAGAGGCACAGTTATCCAACGCTCGCGCTAGAACTTAACACTGATGTTCCAATGGTCAAAAAAAGTCATTAAATCCGTTACGTTTGAACCAGGGGTCGCTGACGAAAGCTTGTTAGCTCTTGTCGAAAGTCACTTGGAGAAAGATCCCCAAAAGACTTTCAGCGACCTCTGTAAAGAAGCCTTATGGCAATCTTTGTGCGTACCGGAATCTGTACGACCAGCCCCGAAACCAGCAGCAGCAACAGCAACACTAGGGGTGGAACAACAAATCGCTGCACTGCAAAATCACATAGCTGACCTGGAAGAACGTTTTTTTTCCAAGGAATCTAATCGGTTGGAGATGATAGAACACCAGCTGATGCAACTGAGCCAACAAGTCACTCAGCTAGCTATCATGGTCAATCATGTATCAACCAGTTCCCCACCAACCCAACAACAGGTTCCAGTGCTAGAAGTTATCAATCATACTTCTAGTCCTACTAATGCTGCTGCTATTCCTTCTCAAGAGGTTGATCCAGTTATCAGCCGCATTAGCCAATTTCTGGATGATTTCTAAGAACATTTCAGGGCGTGAGCGTCTTGTGCTGCAATACAGCCTCCTTAATGAGGATTTCATTAAGGAGGTTTAATATTTATATATTTTTATTTTAATATTGCTCTATGAGCTAAGCTGTTTGTAACTACTTTAGATCCGTGTGTTTTGGAAAATTTTACCTTTACCTGAGTCCCAATCTGTCTGTCGTCAAGATAGGAACTCTCAATTGGGAGAGAAAAGAGTCTCAAGCTTGAACGAGATTAAAAAAATTATCCAGCACCTAGTCACTGCAATTTTAGCTGGTTTTCTATTCCACTGGCTGCACATTCCAGTAGGTTGGCTACTTGGTCCAATGCTGGTGGGAATTGCCTATGCAGTTATCAAAGGTACTCTCCAACCCCTACCTTCAACGTTTAAAATTGTTGGGCAAGTCATCATCGGTATCGTTAGTGCCACCCGCCTTTCCCCAGACACGCTAAGCGTGGCAACAACCTACTCCATCCCTGTGGTATTGTGTGTTTTTAGCACCGCTAGCCTGAGTATGTTCAGCGGCTACCTGTTGAGCCGTTGGGCTGGTATTGACCGTACCACGGGTTTTTTAGGTTTTATACCCGGTGCTGCTTCTAGCATCGTTGCCATGAGTGAAGAAATGGGGGCAGATGCAGTCGCTGTTGCCGTCATCCAGTATATTCGGGTATTACTAGTCGTCTTACTCGTGCCAACTATAACCACCTTACTTTTTCCCGCCAACCCAGATACCCAAGCCACAGCTACCGTTGTGACAACAAATCACCTACCAACACTGCCAATGTTGTTGAATCTATTGGTACTGGCTGTATGCAGTGGCTTGGGGATTTGGGGGGGAAGAAAATTCCGTCTGCCCTCATCCGGGTTTTTGGGTCCGTTTCTCGTTGGCTTAGTTGTGTTTTGGATGCTACCGTACCAAATACAAGTGCCTCAGCCTGTTTTTTGTGCAGGACAACTGCTCATTGGACTGTCTATTGGTGTACAGTTTGACTGGCAAATAGCACGTAAACTCTTGCGAGCCGTATTAATTGAGGTGGGTTTGGTCATTGCGTTGATTCTCCTTTGTTTGGGAGTTGGATATGAGTTCCATGTGGTAACACACGTTGATACGGTAACAGCAATCTTAGGATTCACTCCTGGGGGAATTGAGGCTATGATGGCCACAGTTTTGCAGCTAGGCGGTGACACTGGATTGGTACTGGCAATGCAATTGACCAGGATGTTGAGTATTTTGTTGATTACCCCGTGGTTAGTTGCTTTTTTGGTCAAACGTGCGAAACGTGCTCATTCTCAACCGGAGGAAGAAGAGGGATTGGTGGAATTTAACCGTGTTGAACCTTGAAGGCAGAGTAGAGAATTTCATCAACTTTATCCAAAGTGAGATGTTGTTGATCAGCTAAGGCTTTTATTCTTTGGGTAATCGTGTGAATTTGGAATTTATCGAAGTTTAGCCCCAGTTGACTTGCTCGATTAGCAATCGCATGCTTACCTGTAAGCTTATGATTAATCAAAAACGAGCGCGTCAGACCAAAATCACTGGGATTAACCACTTCATAAGTGTTGGGATTATTGAGGATTGCTTGAGTATGAATGCCAGCTTTATGGCTGAAAGCCGCTGAACCAATAATGCAATGATTGAAGGGAATAGTGATGCCAACTTTATCAGCGACTAGGTGATGTAATTCTTGGAGGTGATGTAGGCAGTATTTACGCTTCAACAGCTCTGGCTCAACAGTATAAAGGCGAGCAATCAAGCCAGCAAGGGGCGTAATACCATTGCGCTCACCAATTCCTAAAATGGTTGTATCGATATGAGTTGCACCAGCTTCGAGGGCGGCGTAGCTATTGGCGATCGCGCAACCAGTGTCGTTATGACCGTGAAACTCAATATCTTTATCGGTATATTGACGCAGAGTCTGCACGAGATGAAAAACTTGATTCGGTGTCGCTACGCCCACAGTATCAGCAATGCCGAAACGGTTCACGATTCCTAGTTTATCGATGGCAAGATAAACCTGTAGCAAATCTGGAAGCGAACTGCGGAAAGAATCTTCAGTGGAAAAGCGCAACTCAGTCTCAGGGCTTTGTTCGTGGATGAAGATAATGACTTCCGTTGCCAATTCAACGATTTCATTGATGCTTTTGCCATGACCAAACTGGCGTAAAAGACTAGAGGTGCCGATGAACATATTAATGCCATTGACCCCTGTATCTAGGGCTACTTTGGCATCGTTCAGATGACAGCGAATGTGCGTCAGTACTTTGGACCGCAAGCCTAATCGAGTCAAACGCTGACAATCTCGACGGGATTGAGGTGAGGCGCAAGGAGATGTCACTTCGATGTAGTCAACGCCGAAATTATCGAGTGCTCTGGCAATCTCAACCTTATCATTTGATGAAAAGTTGGCAAGACAAAATTGTTCTCCCTCACGCAGAGTACTTTCAACAATTGCAAACTGGCTTAGTGACATTGATTTAGTCCTTTTCTTAGCAAATTCTTATAGATGAGCTAGGTCTTAAGGGAAGTTTTTATTCCCTAACAAATTTGAGCTTCAATTGATATTAAACCGTCTGTTTATGTCTTGCTGCAATTCTTAAATTTATTTCTATAGCAGAGAAAGATTATAGCTCATTGACACTATCTTTTTTAAAAGAGACGTATAAGTTTTAAATTGTTTTTCTTATTTTAAGCTTTATAAAAAAAAAGTTAATAAAAGTCTTATTTTTTAAAAATTAAGGTAAAAAAACAAAAGTAGAAAAATCGAATAATGAATATTATTTGGAAATAAAAAAGATGATATGATAAAAAATTTCAGTATAAATGAACTGTAAATCATGAAAGATCGAAATAAAATGTTACAGGGTAAAACAGCCCTGATTACTGGTTCTGGGCAAAATATTGGCAAGGCGATCGCATTATTATTCGCATCGTCAGGGGCAAATGTTGTGATCAATGGTCATCGGAATCGGGAAGCCATAGAAAAGGTTGCCCAACAAGCCCGTGATTTGGGGAGTCAGGCAATAGCTGTCATGGCTGATATCAGTGACCCAGATGCTGTGCAGAAGATGGTCGATGTTTCTATTGAAAAGTTTGGTACGGTTGATATTGTGGTATCTAATGCAGCAATCAGACCAAGACAGGCTTTTCTGGATATCTCGATTGAAGATTGGCATCGAGTGATCAACACAAACTTAAGCTCCGCTTTCTACCTTGCCCGTGCAACTTTGCCGTCTATGAAAGCAAACCAATGGGGTCGAATCATTCATATATCCGGCTACGACGGATTTGTCGGGGCTCCCCATCGCGCACATAACGTAACGTGCAAAGGCGGTATTCACGCCTTGTCAAAAGCCATTGCTATGGAGTTTGGTCCCTACGGAATAACGGTTAATACAGTCAGCCCTGGCACAATTGATACCAGTCGTATTGCTGAAGATTATTTGAATTTAGAATCAAAGTATCAACTACTGAAGAAAATCATACCCTTACGCCGTCTTGGAACTTGCGAAGAGGTTGCCGAGACATGTCTCTATCTTGCCTCAGATGCTAGCAGCTTTGTGACTGGTCAGGTTATTCACGTAAATGGTGGCTCACTGATGCTTTCTTGTCATCTACCATCAGATTCAAATTTGATTGAAAATTGAAGTGCAACTCTTGAGTAAATCTTGCTTTCGCCCGAATAAGAATGATGCTACTTAACATTGTGTATGGTTCAGTGACGTTCTCCCAACACTGACTGCGAGTGGTGAGCGTGTGGGCTTCTCCAAATTGCTTTGAAGCGTTAGCTCCGCGCGGTTCCTTTTCTTTTTCTTTACCTACACAAAAAATGCGATAGTGCGGTACCCACATTTAGGCGATAAGCTGGAGGCTTTAGCTTGTGCGTATCGTCTGCCTGAGAAACAACTCAAAACAAAAGTGATTTGTTATACAATGTCTTCATCACAGGCAGTAGAATAGATGGTATGCGAAAACTTTACCCACCAATCGAACCCTACAAAGAAGGTAAGTTAAAGGTTTGTGACCTCCACACCATTCATTTTGAAGAATCAGGCAATCCACAGGGTAAGCCAATTGTTTTGCTACATGGAGGACCTGGTGGTGGATGTCCGCCCTTTTATCGACAATATTTCAATCCAGAAAAATGGCGTCTTGTGATGTTTGACCAACGTGGTTGCGGTCAAAGTACACCTCATGCAGAACTACGGGACAATACCACTTGGGATTTGGTCAGTGATATTGAAAAGCTGCGAGAGCATCTGAGTATAGAAAAGTGGGTTGTTTTCGGTGGTAGTTGGGGAAGTACCTTAGCATTAGCTTACAGTCAAACCCATCCCTCTCGATGCGCGGGACTTATTTTACGTGGCATATTTATGTTAAGGCACAAAGAATTGCGATGGTTCTATCAAGAGGGGGCAAGTTATATTTTTCCTGATGCTTGGGAAGAATATCTCAAACCAATTGAGCCTGCTGAACGTAACGATATGCTCGTAGCTTATTACAAACGCTTAACCAGTCCAGATTCACTCACTAGGTTTGAAGCAGCACGTGCTTGGTCAATTTGGGAAGCTAGTACAAGTCGATTGTTTCTAGACACAGAACTGATACAAAAGTTTGGCAAAAACGAATTCGCAGAAGCATTTGCGCGAATTGAGTGTCATTATTTTATTCATCATGGATTTTTTGAAACAGAAAATCAATTACTTTCAAATGTTGACCGCATTCGCCATATTCCTGCTGTGATTGTTCAGGGACGTTATGATGTTGTTTGTCCAATGATATCAGCTTGGGAATTACATCGTGCTTGGTCGGAAGCAGAATTTGTTGTTATCCCGGATGCTGGACATTCAATGAGTGAACCAGGAATTCTCAGTGCTTTGATTGAGGCAACAGATAAGTTTGCAAATTTTAGTGAGTAGGGAACATATTTGCTTATTGATGTGTCATTAATAATATCGTATTATTACACTTTTTATACTAAGTGTCTTGTTACGGGGTGCCCTGTGTCAATACTATAGTCCACTGTTAGGAAGTAGGGATACCTCAATGTCAGCAGCAGCTAACGTAGTCAAATTTGGGACAGACGGCTGGCGGGGCGTCATTGGCGATGAGTTCACCTTTGAGCGTGTAGCCTTAGTTGCGCCACTTGCCGCAAAAGTTTTACTTGATACATATGGGAAAACGACAGGTAACCGTACAATTATTGTGGGGCACGACCGACGGTTTATGGCAGAAGATTTCGCCCATAAAGTCGCCGATGTTGTCTGTGCTGCTGGATTAGATGTACTACTAACAGATACCTATGCTCCAACCCCAGCTTTTAGTTGGGCGGCGAAGCAACAAAATGCCTTGGGTGCAATCGTCATTACCGCCAGTCACAATCCAGGTAAATATTTGGGGTTGAAAGTCAAAAGCGCTTTTGGTGGTTCCGCACCGCCAGAAATCACCAAGCAGATAGAAGCACTTTTATCAGAGCCATTACCACCCGCATCAATTCCAGGCAAGATAGAGAAGTTTAACCCCTGGTGCAGTTATTGTGAAGCACTAGAAGGGAAAGTCAATATTGCAAAAATCCGCGATGCTATAGCCGCAGGTAAACTCACAGTATTTGCTGATGTCATGCATGGCGCTGCTGCTGGTGGACTAGCAATGCTACTTGGTAATGAGATTCAAGAAATTAATAGCAATCGTGATCCCCTATTTGGTGGCGGCGCACCAGAACCACTACCTAAATACCTTTCGCATCTGTTTGAGGTGATGCGAAATCACCGAGAAACGAATAAAGCAAGTTTAACTGTGGGGTTGGTGTTTGACGGAGATAGCGATCGCATTGCTGCTGTTGATGGAGACAGCAATTTCTTGAGTTCACAAATCTTAATCCCAATTTTAATCGACCACTTGACTCTACGGCGCGATTTTAAGGGCGAAATAGTCAAAACCGTGAGTGGTTCTGACTTGATTCCTCGCATCGCAGCACTGCATAACTTGTCAGTATTTGAAACAGCCGTTGGTTATAAATACATTGCTGACAGAATGTTAGAAACACAAGTGTTGTTAGGTGGCGAGGAATCGGGGGGAATTGGTTATGGAAGCCACATACCTGAACGTGATGCACTTCTGTCAGCATTGTACGTACTAGAAGCTATTGTAGAATCTGGGCTGGATTTAGGTGAGTATTATCGTCACTTGCAAGAACAAACAGATTTCACTTCCGCATATGATCGCATTGATTTACCCCTCGCCAGCATGGAAGTGCGATCGCGTCTTTTGCAACAACTGCAAACCCAACCTTTAACAGAAATAGCTGGAAAACCCGTCATTGATTGCCAAACCATTGATGGCTACAAGTTCCGCTTAGCCGACAACAGTTGGTTAATGATTCGTTTTAGTGGTACCGAACCCGTTTTACGCCTGTACTGCGAAGCCCCCACATTTGAACAAGTGCATCAAACTCTAGCTTGGGCAAAAAATTGGGCAGAGTAATATTCAGTTATCAGTTGTCAGTTGTCAGTGATCACTGTTAACTGTTAACTGTTAACTGTTAACTGACTTATGACATTACTCGTAGTAGCCACAGGAAATCCAGGTAAGTTGAAAGAAATGCAAGCTTACCTAACTGATTCTGGTTGGGAATTAACTCTCAAGCCTGAAGAATTGGAAATTGAGGAAACGGGGGACACCTTTAGTGCTAATGCCTGTTTAAAAGCATCCCAAGTTGCACAAGCAACAGGAAACTGGGCGATCGCTGATGATTCTGGCTTGCAAGTGGATGCTCTTGGTGGCGCACCAGGAGTGTATTCTGCACGTTATGGCAAAACTGATCAAGAGCGAATTGCCAGAGTGTTGAAAGAATTAGGCGATACACCAAATCGACAAGCGCAATTTGTTTGTGTTGTGGCGATCGCTCGTCCAGATGGTACAATTGTTTTACAATCAGAAGGGGTTTGTCGTGGTGACATTCTCCATGCGCCTTGTGGAGATGGTGGTTTTGGGTACGATCCGATTTTTTACGTTCAAGAAAAGCAATTGACATTTGCTGAGATGACACCAGAGTTGAAGCGTTCAGTCAGCCATCGAGGCAAAGCTTTTGCAGCTTTACTTCAAAAGTTGCCTCATTTAAACAACACTCATTGTTAGTTGTTAGTTGTTAGTTGAATAGATATCTCATGATAAACGACTAACCACTAACCACTAACTTATAGCTATTAAACGAGTGAACGGTGAAAGGTGAACAGTGAACAGTTATCTGTTGATTTTGGACAACAAGTACTGATAACTGATAACTGATAACTGATAACTGATAACTGTTAAACAGCTTCTGTATTCTTTTCCCCGGTACGAATCCGCACAACTTGTTCCACTGGTGAGATGAAAATTTTGCCATCACCGATTTCACCAGTGCGAGCAGCTGCGATAATTTTGTCAACAACCATATCAACCTGGTTGTCTTCAACGACTATTTCCACTTTCAATTTTGCAAAAACTCAACAGTATACTCAGAACCGCGATAGCGTTCAGTTTGACCTTTTTGGCGTCCAAAACCCCGAACCTCTGAAACAGTCATACCAACGATACCAGCATTGACGAGGGCAATTTTCACCTCATCAAGCTTAAAGGGGCGGATAATAGCTTCTACTTTTTTCATTTTTTTGTCTCCCGACTTCTACGTTTATCTATCAAAGCAGATTCACTGTCTAATGCTTTAACTAAGCTGTTCCCATGTCATTTGCAGACTTAACTTGTGAGAGTTGTTAAGATTCAAAACTCAAGAGTCACTGTTGACCCTGGACCGTTTGAACGAAAAAAGCGAAAAAAGCGTTGCGAGGTTTCCACGCGCAAGCTATTTTTCAAGACAATGCAATCAAAACACTCATCAGCTTAGCAGCGTAACCTCAAATAAATATCTACTCACTTACCACATGACTTAACGGTAGATGACCTACTTATGAAAGAAAAGTAGAATCAGTAAGCATTATCTACCTTAATCATCTTTTAAGTTATGATATGAGGTTTCTACGTTCAATTTATCATTTTTCGTAGCTGATTTAACTGAAAATAAAGATGAATTGTGGTGTGCGACAGGTTGAGTGGAAGAATGATTTGATTTAACGACTATGACTTTCAAATAAAGGGCGTACAATCAAATACCCAGTACCAAATCCCAGAACAATAATTAACAAGATACCTATTATTAACCACCAGCCCTTAATTTGTGAAGGCTCTGATTCCCTGTAGAGGTCGTAGCTGACTCCCTGTTCTTCTATAAAGACTGGTTCTGGAATCGAACTCGAAATTTCTATTTCTGGAGAAAAAACAAGTGTTTGCGAATCTCCTTTATAGAAGGTACGTGGACGGGACACTTGCTCTCTAGAACCTGTGGGAGTAACTGGTCGTTTCGTTTGAGCTCTACAATCAGAAGAAGCTTGGGAAGCTTGATGAGAATTAACCTTTGCTTGTGAATCAACTAACTTTTGCAAGCGCAAAACAGACTCAACAGCTTTGGCAATTTCTTGCCGAAGTAATTGATTTTCTTGCATTATGTGTTGATTTTGAGCATTGAGAGCATCTAACTTTGCTTGTACACCTTGCAACTCTGTAGCCAAGTCCCGATAAACAGAGAGTGGTACAGAGGGGGAACAGGCTTGTGTATTTGCTCTATTTGCTACTGGTGTATTGCTGTAAACAGAACTTGTCATTGTTCGCATGGGTGGATTGATATCAAAATTGAACGGAAGTCAACAAAGCGAATTTGCTACCAGAGACAGCCAGCCTCTGAAAATTATGCCCAAGAGTATATAGAAAGATGTTCTTAGGGCTAAAGAGTATTAATTTACAATTTAGAACCAGAAAGATACAAGTCAATCAATAGTACGATATACATTTCTAAAGTATGAGCTTCAAAAGGAATGTAGGTAGAACAGAAGTTTAAGTTATTGTGCAGCTTCTGTCATTCTTGACTCTGTGATGACTGACTCAATAGTGTAAAAAAGTGTCCCACAGGACCTTGACCTTTGCCAATGTCTAAGGCGTAAGAAAGTGCATAAGTGACATACTCCTTTGCTCGTCGTACTGCTGTGATCAAGTCACTTCCGAGTGCAAGATGAGCGGCGATCGCCGCAGAGAGAGTACAACCAGTACCATGAGAATTTTTTGTCTCTACGTGTTTTGTTGTCAAAGTTTCCATCTTGTGTCCATTAAACCAGATATCCACACCACGCAAACTCCCTTGTAGTCCTCCACCCTTGACTAAAACAACCTTTGCTCCTAGATTCCTGTGAATGATTTGAGCAGCCGCTCTCATATCATCTAGTGAGTTAATCGGTAAACCGCTCAAAATCTGAGCTTCATAGCGATTTGGTGTCACAATAGCAGCCTTGGGAATGAGTAAATGACGAAGAGTTTTCACAGCATCATCATCCAGTAATTGCGCCCCTGTGCGAGATACCATCACTGGATCAACGACTAGGTTATGGATTTGTAAAGCCTCCACCTGTTGAGCAACAGCGGTTATGATTTCCTTGTTAAGTAACATCCCCGTTTTCGCAGCTTGCACGCCTATATCTTCGTATACGGCACGAATTTGTGCCACAACAGCCTCTGGTGGTATAGCATCAACCCGCATGACGCCCAAAGTATTTTGTGCTGTTACGCAGGTAATGGCGTTTGTACCATGAACGCAGTGAAAGGCAAAAGTGCGTAAATCTGCTTGAATACCTGCACCACCACCGCTATCAGATCCGGCGATCGTTAAAGCAACGGGGACTTTGGGTGTTGTTTCGGAGTTCATAGATAGACGGATAAGGGGGATAAGCGGGATAAGGGGGATGAGGAAGTCAATAAACAATTGCTTCTTCGTCATCTTCCACCTCTAATGTTCTTCGTTTTTGACTCTAGACTTTTAACTTTGAAGGCTTTGCAATTGACCTTGTAAATATTTACCCCATTCTGCGGCTAAAGGAATTTCTGTAAAAGGAACACGTACTGTTTTATCTGGTTCGGGAAATAGAAATTCTAACTCAATAGTACGACCTTGTTCTGGCAGTTTTTCTATTTCTACTTGTTTGTCATCTACTAAAAGGGTGATTTTTTGGACGTCAAGCAAAGAAAAGGTTTCTAACTTGATTGGACCTTTTGGCATTGGTTTACCCCAAGTGATATTGTTGTCTTTTTGACCTAAAACTGCATAAATATCATACTTGGCTCGTTCAAATTGCTCTGCCCAAGTACGATATGCTTCTATTTTTTGATACTCCTGGGAGCCTTGCCAGGCTAACCAAAAAAATGCAAATAACAGGGGTAACCATAAAAGACCGCGTTCCATCTTTGAAAAATTGTCCTGAGTAATGTATAAAAATCCTAAGTTTACTATTCTATGGACCACTAACAGACTTGTATGAGTTATGGTAGTGAGCAAACTGGCAAAAAGCTGTAATGGTTTTATATGAGAAAGCTAATATTATTTTGCTTATTTGTCATCGGGCTGAGTGTTGCCCTGTTTCATTTTATGAATTTTCAGGGACTAGCAGCCAAAGGGGAGTTTGAGACAATAGTGCTAAACTTTCGGGAAGATATTCCCAAAGAGGTATTGCAACAGGATTTGCAAGCTATTGCTCAACAGTACAACGTGACTCCCCAACTGGATAATCAATTTTCTGCTAGGGAGAACGTTTATATCATCAAGGGTGATAAACAGCGACTCAAAGAACTGAAAAAGTCGCCATTTGCCCAAGCAATGGATTTTATTGAACCAAACTATATCTACAGGTTTCCAAAACCAGGTAAAGTGACTTGGCTAGGAGAAATTCTGCTGCCCCAAAGTGCTAACGAAGACAAAGCTGCTGACACAGGACCTAACGACCCGATGTACAGCAAGCAGTGGAATCTGCACAATATTCATGTTGAAGGCGCGTGGACTCAAACTAAAGGTAAAGACATTACGGTTGCAGTCATTGATACTGGTATCACTCGTGTCCGTGACCTGATAGAGACAGATTTTGTCCCGGGCTACGACTTTGTTAACGACAGAGTAGAAGCCAAAGACGACAACGGTCATGGCACTCACGTTGCTGGTACGATTGCCCAAGCCACTAACAACAGCTATGGCGTGGCTGGAATTGCCTACGAAGCTAAGCTTATGCCTCTCAAGGTACTCAGTGAGTATGGTGGTGGTACTGTTGCTGATATCGCAGAAGCGATTAAGTTTGCTGCTGATAACAGTGCAGATGTCATCAACATGAGCTTGGGTGGTGGCGGTGAAAGTCAGCTCATGGAAGATGCAATTAACTATGCTCATAGAAAAGGCATCGTCATCATTGCTGCGGCTGGTAATGAAAATCAGAATTCTGTTGCTTATCCAGCGCGTTATCCCCATGTTATTGGCGTTTCAGCATTAGGTCCAGATGGAGAAAGAGCACCCTATTCTAACTTTGGTGCTGGAGTGGACATTTCTGCCCCTGGTGGTAGTGATGCAGGCAAGATTCTGCAAGAAACCATCGACCCCGATAACAAGGGTAGCGCAGTATTTATGGGCTTCCAGGGTACCAGCATGGCTGCGCCCCACGTTGCTGGTGTTGCTGCATTAGTGAAAGCTTCTGGCGTGAAAGAACCAGACCAAATTCTTGAAGTTCTCAAGCAGTCAGCACGAACTATTCAGGATGACGGTTTAAACTACTATGGTGCTGGACAACTCAATGCAGAAGCCGCAGTGCAATTAGCCACTCAAGGGCAAATCACCTTCCAAGATTTCTTCCGTTGGCTGCGCGATAACGGCTATCTCAATCCCCGCTTTTGGATTGATGGCGGTGCAGTAGCGCTGTTACCCAAGATTTTGATGGTCATCGGTTCTTATCTTCTCGCTTGGTTTTTACGTGTTTACTTCCCGTTCCGCTGGAGCTGGACTTTATCTTGGGGATTAATCACTGGTAGTTCTGGACTATTCTTTCTCAAAGGAATCTATATTTTTGACCTCCCCCAATGGCCATTCCGCTTATTAGGAAGTTCTATTCCGGAGTTAGGTAACACTCTTGCTGGAACAAATGCTTTTAACCCACTGTTTGCCAGTGTACTGATTCCCTTTGTCTTAGCAGCACTCTTGCTAGGAAATCCTAAATGGAAGTGGTTTGCCATTGGTTCATCACTAGGTGTAGCAGCGTGTTTGGCAGTGAGTGCAGTATCAGATCCCGCTGTTTGGGGATTGGGCAGTGGTATCCTAGCTCGTACCTTCCTCATTGTTAATGCCGTGTTATGTTTCGGTTTTGCTCGTTTAGCAGTCAAAAACGAAGAACAACCAGCCTAGAAAAGAAGAAGGGAAAAATGAGGAAGCAGGGGAAGATGAGGGAGAAGTCATTGTTTATTGACTTCCTCATCCCCTTCATCTCCCAGCCTACGGCGACCAGGGCGTCCACTAGCCCCTCCAGGGGCGCGGAGCTAACGTTAACATCCCCCAGCCTACGGCTCGCTGCGCTAACATCCCCTCACTCCTTCAGCAAATTAGCAGGTTTACGGATATGAGCATCACAGTTACAGGTACCGTTGAACGTCGTGATATTGGTACTGGCGCTTGGGCGTTAGTTACTGATAAGGGCGATACATATGAAATCCTTAGAGGAGTAGACAAAAATTTACTCAAACAAGGACAAAAAGCAAAAGTCACTGGACAGGTGCGTGAAGATGTTATGACTGTTGCTATGATAGGTCCAGTGCTAGAAGTAAAATCTTTTGAGGTGATTAGTTCCCCTTAGAGGCTGCTGAATTCAGAACTTCTTGCAAGCGACTTCTAAATTCTCCCTTTGGATGACCACCTTTGACCTCGCCCAAAATCTGAAATTCTCCTTCTGGCGAATCACAAACAACGTAGGTAGGCCATCCCATTTGTGATTTATCAGGGTACTGAGTCAGCAAAATACTACGATACTTCCGATAAGTCGCTGTATCCTGCATCTTGACGTCAATAAATTGCAAACCCAGTTCCTCAGTCACCTTTTTGTCATAGAAAGACATTTTGTGGCAGATGCCGCAGTCTTCTGAAGAAAACTTGATGACAGCTAAATTCATAGAAATACACGGGATGCGGGAAACTCAGAGTCTTCAGACCTGAGAGGGAAGCGACACGTAGCGCAGCGGTTCCTTTTAGGAACTGCGGTTTTAACCGCCTTGAATATTTGTGCCATTACCGCCTCGGAGTTGTTTAATTCGGTGTACTTTTGTAATGTACTTTCAGTAGGACAATTACTACTTCAAATCTCACGGGGTCTAACACGCAAGAAATGGGCGAAGCCCTCTTGCGTTGATCTCGAAGCCGACGCATTGTCCCCTCCAGAGTCAGCCAGCCTTTGTCTAGTTGATCTGTCCAGCCCCGAAGGGGGCGCTACGCAAACGGAGTCGGGTACTCGTGGTAATAAGGAAGCTCCCAAGGGGAGCCGCTACGCTAAGGCTGACTCTGGTACGTGTTAGACCCTCGCCCACGATTGATCGAGGGGTTATTAGGGCTTCGCCCATTTCTAGGGCGGCAGCTTTCGGGTAAGAAGCTTCTTACCCGAAACGTGCCTTGACAATGCGTCACAAAGAAGAGTACGCATAATGGT
>JAAUSC010000174.1 GCA_012031965.1 Scytonema sp. RU_4_4 | reverse complement strand
ACGGTATAGAAAGAGCGTATCACCAACATCCACCGCAGGGGAGAGGAATAGAGCTAAAAATGGGAAGTAAAGAAGTGTAAAGGTCATGCATCGTTCAGTTTACTCTCCACTCAACAACCGTTTGCCAAACTCTTCTCCATTCCAGTCCTCAACGAGAACGCGAGGTAATTTCAGGCGATCGCACCGCCGCCGTACAGTACCAGGAGAAGTTGTGCAAGCACTCGTAAATCCCGCTTCCCATACTAAAGCTGTTGTTTCCTCAGAATAGTTGCCGTGGGGATAGCAAAACTCACCACTTTTTGTCCTACAATCTCCTCAAGACGAGTTTTGCTGTCCTGAATCTCCTCCCGTTGTCTGGCGATAGGTAAGAAAGATAAAAATGGGTGTGTCACAGAATGAGCGCCAATTTCGATGAGCCCACCTTTTCCTAAAGCAGACACTTCCTCTAAATTCGCAATACGGTGAGCAGGGCGTAGTGTTGGAACAAAACCAGCCCACGCCAGCAGTTCATCCATAACCTTTTGTCGTACTTCTGGGAGCAAGGGCGATAGCAGCCAGTAAAGTGCATGGAAAAGAGCATGGCGAGGAGTGGGATTCTCTTCTCCCGACGCCCTCCAGCTGCAATATCGCTGAAATTGCTGCTCGCTATAATCAACTGCTGTACCTAATTCCCACCGATGGGTTGTACCGTTAATCTCTAAACAGAGAAGTTCTGGTAAAGAACCAGGTTCCAGTAATAACCTATTGAGTTCATCCCACCACAAATCACGTTTTTGCTCCATATATCCACTGGTCAAAAACATGGTGGCAGGAATATCGTAACGCTCTAACAATGGTTTGGCACTATACAAATTATCTGTGTAACCATCATCAAAGGTGACTGCTATCTGCCAATGAGGAGTCTTTCCCTGTTGCAATGTTTGGTTGAATTGCTGTAACGAAACAACGTCGCCAAACTTGCGTAATACTTCCATCTGTTGGGCAAAGTGGCGGGGACTGACGCAAATTGACCAAGGGTCAGATTTCACTTCAGTAATACGGTGATACATCAAAATCAGACCCCCTGGTGCTAAACGCCCCCGCAAGCGTTTAGCGACTCGCCGCAGTCTACTCACTCCAGGTACTTTCATGGTGTGTGTGGCTTGACTGCTCGAATCGTAATCGTGACTTGATAATTGCGATCGCGGTAATCTAATTCTTCCTGACGCAGTTCTTCTGTGGCCAGTCCGTACAGAAAAGCGGTAGCAACCAACACATTCCCGTGAGTCTCAATCTGAAGATTATCTGTTGGGAAGGACTCTTCAAATAGACGCTGTACTGATAGAGCAGTAAAGCTCCAACACCAGTAATCACTCCACTGATAATCACCAATATGACTAATACCAGGAACTGTAACCAGGGCGACTCCTCCAGGCTTCAGGATGCGGTAGACCGTCTTAAGCGCCGCCCGTACATCGTAAATGAACTGTATTGTATGCGTCAGAATAAAGCAGTCAAAGCTATTTGATGGAATATTGTCGCCGGAAGCAAGATCCCCGATGATAGTTGCTTTAGGATTACCTTTTGTCACATGAAGTACGTCGCTCTGGGTGATGCGTTGGACAAAATCCTTACCACGGACATCACCACCAAACCGCCTCGTATAGTTATCATCGCCAACTTCCAAGATGCGCCCACGAATATCATCTTGATAACAAGTCAGGAAGTTTTCAATGTAGTAGCGATCAACAGGCTGACCTCTGTCATAGCCAAAGTTTTGGTTCATGGGTATAACCCGCCGCAGGCTACCAAAGTTCACCGCCCCCGTAGGAGGGATGTATTTATCACGATGTAATTGCGTTCCCAAAAAGCGGTGGAGAGAACCAGGTAATCTTTTGTGTCCAATTCGCTTCAATTTATTTTTCACTCGCAACAAAAAGTGTAATGTGGGATAGCGATAAGGGTATAGAGCCTTTTGCAGCGCCTTCCAGAGTTCGGCGTCTTTCACTCCTTGTGCAGTTATGTACTTCTGTAGCCAGTTCAAATAAATCTGATGTGCAGGATTAGGTTTTGAAGGATGATACTTTCCTGTTTGCATTGCTTGGGAGCAACTAGATTCTGAGTGTTGGCGATACCGATCCCAGCAATTACTATCCACAAACACAGGGGTGTGCAAGCAAATTTTTGCTAGCAACACTTGATCCTCGAACATATACTGAATGGTGTCATCGAATCCTCCTACAGCTTTCATAACCTCTTGTCGCACCAGTAGCCCGCAGGTACAAGGTACAATCGCATTAGTTTTTAAATACTGAGTGAGTAAGCTTGGTGGATGAAACAAAGTATTCGGCTGAACCCCAAGTGGTCTCATATTGTCACGTTGGTAATCTTCTTGTTTACCTGTCCAACTATGCCAATGTTGAGTGGGTCCGTAAACCATACCAGTCTCAGGTTGAGATTCTAAAATTGCCACCTGCTGTTCTAGTTTTTGTGGCAAAAAGACGTCATCAGCGTCTAGAAAAGCAATATACTTGCCTTTAGCTTTACTAATCCCTAAGTTGCGAGAAGTACTCTTACCGCAATTTTGGTGACCATCATGATCGAGATAATGCACCTTTTCTGGATACAGAGAAGCATACTCCTGAGCAATTGCAGTACTTCCATCCGTGGAACCGTCATCCACTAACAATAACTCCCAATTTTCATAAGATTGGATGAGTACACTTTCTATTGCTTCTCGGATGAATGTTTCAGTATTTAAAAAGGGAGTAATGATAGAAACTAGAGGTTGATTTTTCATCATTTTCTATACTCTCAATATGAATGAATTTTCTTCGTTCTAAACATTTAACAGTTATCAGTTATCAGTTATGTAAAGATGTGAATGACGCATGCACTGACTGTTTACTGATTTAAACTTGAGCATTACCAGATTGCAGATGATAGAGCTTCGCAAATAATCCATTGAGTTTAAGTAAATACTGGAGATTACCTTGTTCTACAATCCGTCCTTCTTGCAGCACAATAATTTGGTCTGCCTGCTCAATAGTAGATAAACGATGGGCAATCACAATCACAGTACGATTCTGACTAAAGGAATTAAGAGCTTCCTGAATTAAATTCTCAGAAAGACTATCCAAAGCATTAGTTGCTTCATCAAGAATCAAAATCTCTGGTTCGCGAACGATAGCGCGAGCTAAGGCAATACGTTGCTTTTGTCCACCTGAAAGCCGAATTCCGCGATCGCCAACCATAGTATCGTAGCCTTCGGGTAATTGACTAATAAATTCATGAGCATTTGCTTTTTTGGCGGCGGCAATAATTTCGGTTCTTGTAGCATCCAATCGACCATAAGCTATATTTTCTCCTATTGTTATATTGAATATATAAATATCCTGACTGACAATAGCAATTCGACTACGCCAAGAAGATAAAATCAACTTTTTTAGAGGTAAATTATCAACATAAATTTCTCCCTGTGTCATTTCATGAAAGCGGCAAATTAACCCAATCAGTGTAGATTTACCTGCGCCTGATGGTCCAACTATCGCAGTTGTTTTCCCTCGCTGAATAAAAACTGAAATATCCTGAAGTGCAGGTTTTTCTGAAGCGTTATAGGAAAAATTAACAGCTTCAAAACTGATTCCTCGCTGTAAACTTTGAAATTGGATATCACCTGAGCGAATATCATATTTCTCAGTTCTCTCCAAAAAGGACATAACATCCTCTACAGCACCCAATAAACTAATCAGATTCACACGCTCAGTATCTAACCGTCTCACGATTGGCTGGAGACGATAAAGCATAAAAATAAATGTCAATAATGTCGGAAGGTTTGATTGATATCGCAGAGCAATAATCAAAATACATACTAATAAAGCAACTGCTAAAAATTCCGATAGTGGTCCCGTAATTGAATAAAGCTTAGCCAGCTTCAGAGCGATAATACGTGAGTGAATGGTTGCTTGTTCAAAACGTTGCAGTTCGTAAGATTCGTGACCAAAGGCGCGAATCTCCCTCATTCCGTAAAACCCTTCCATCACGCGATTAGCAAGGTTGTTATTTGCCTGTACTGACTGCTTACCAAGCTTTTTTGCCCTGCGCGTTACATACTGTATACTCAGTGAAATGAGTATCAAGGCAACAATCACTAATAAACTCAGTTGCCAGGATGTCAGCATGAGCAGAATGACAAAAACAACAACTGTGCAGAGACTGATAACGATATTAACGAGAGTAAAAATAGCGTCGCAACTTCGCCAGGTTTCGATATCCAGTATATTCAGCAATTTACCTGATGGAGTAGAGTCTAAAAAACTATAACTCACGCTTAAAAACTGCTGAAAAATTCTGCATAGCAAATGCTGTCCAACATGCCAATACAACCGATAAGAAAGAAGAGTACTCATATATGCAAGGCAGTTTTTCAGTAAAACAAATCCCAGCATACACAGTGGTATGATAAACAGACGTTTATCTGGTGGAATGTTGATGAATATTTGATTCAGAAAATTGACGAGTGAATGACTAGGTATCCCTGGCGATTTTGTCGTCTCTAGACTTTGTAGAAAAGGTATAAACAGACTAATTCCTAATCCCTCAAACAAAGAGGATAAGATTCCCAAAATGATAATTAATGGAATTGTCCAAGGATACAATCTTAGCAGTGGCAATAAAGCCTTAATTGCCTTGACTTCTTGCATTGTGTTTCCTTATGCTGTCAGGATATTGGCAGGAAATTATGAATCTTCTCTCAATTATTCTTTATGCAAAAGTTACATAAATTGAGAGCGTAAGATATCGTATATTTGAGTTTTGACAATCCCACACTTAAAAAGTCGTGAGTTTCTTGAGTGCGCTTTCTACTAGAACACCGATTCATTAATACCAAAAACCCGGTTTATGTTGCCGGAAAGACTGATTTTTCGTTGGCTCAACTAGAAGAAACCGGGTTTTTTAGTCACAGTTATGAATACTGAATTGGTGTTCTAGTACTTATCTGCGTTTGACCAAGAAAGAACTCACCAAGTCAATCGCCAGGGGCGGAGCCACGCCTACGCTCCGCTCCTGGAGTCAGAATGACTTGTGTGCTCCTTTCGCTGATGAGTAAAGGGTACTCACCGCCCCCAACAACTTTTCAATATGGTCAGACCAGTGCTACAGTACTGGATCCTCCGCAGGTAACTGGCTCTCCCGTTGGGCGAACCTGTAAGGGTGCTCCTCAATGAGTGGCGACTCAGAATTCCTACTTATTGCATTCTGAATACTGAATTCTGTACCTCCTAGGAGCTACGAATTGCGCATAGCGTCCCTGGAGGGCATATACTGGATTGTTTTTAAATCTCATATCACATCGTTACAGATATCTCCTCAAGCGTTCATTTCCGTACTATACATTTTATTGTACTTTATTATACTGATTTTGCAATATCTTATAAGTGTATTTTTAGTCTTTTATAATACTTGACTTGATTCAAACGTTGCCTCTAAAGAGGCAGAAAAATCATCCAAAACTCCTCATTCACATATAATATGTGTTAATCCGCACTCCTTGACTCCGCTGTTTTAATCTCCGTATACGTAGTCATTCAGAAAACTATTTTATGGTTTTAGCTGAATCGGACAGAAGCCCCACATCTCACTCTGTACCCAGAGACTCAGGGAGCGTGTAGGTAGTTCACGGAGATTTAAAAGCTATTGACTAATTGGCTGATCCTCGTCATTTGACAAATTCTCATCAGATTTCTTTGTTTGCGGCTCATCAGAAACAATCACAAACTCAGTCTCTGTATGAGATTTATCATCCCATTGATCCAAAACATCTTTAATCAACACTTCTTGCACCCAAATCTTCGCGACAACTGTCAAGGGTAGTGCAAGAAACAAGCCTAGAAAACCAAAAAATGTGACAAAAAACAACTGGGCAATTAAAGTGACAGCCGGTAACAGCGACACTTGATGCGCCATGACAACTGGCGTGATGAAGTTACTCTCAACCTGCTGAATGATAAAGTAGAGAATAAACACAGCAACAGACTTCCACGGAGCATCCAAAAGGGCGATCGCCATTGCCGGGATAACGCTCATCGTTGGACCAAGATTAGGAATCAAGTTCAAAAATCCCGCCAAAACTCCCAAAGCCAGTGCTGAACGCACACGCAAAATCGATAAGCCAATCACGCTCATGAGTCCCACAACACTCATCGCAATAAAAGCGCCAGTTACCCATCCTTCCAATGACACCTCGCATTTATCTAAAATCCCATCCACTCGTTGTCGATAAAACGAGGGAAACAGTCGCACAAATACCTTTCGGTAAGCTACAGGATCGACAAGAAACATTCCTGTCAACACCAGCACCAGTAAAGTCTTGAGGACAACTTCCAAGGAACCAGAGACCAAAGCTAAGGAACTTCCCACCGCACGATTGATAAAAGGCTGTGCTTGTTGAATCAAGCTATTCAAGTCCGGTACATAGGGCGTGAGCTGAGCAGGAATACGTTCTCTAAGGTGATCCAGCCAAATATTAAACCGTGCCAATCCTTGAGGAACCTGTTTTGTGAGTGCTTGAAACTCAACTGCAAAAGGCGGTACAACCAGTAAGAAGAAACCGACAATCAAGGCTATGAAGATGGTTACTGACAAGAAAAGCGCAATTCCACGCTTCATCCCTGAGCGTTGGAACTTTCTAGCCAGTCGATTTAAGGTAGTCGCTAAGACAACTGCGGCAAACATCAGCAACAGCACTTCCCGAATTTGCCACAGAATATATAAAGAAAGAACTATGGCAATTAAACCAATCCATTGACCTAGATTCACTACCTGACTCCTGGCTTTTAACAAGCTGCTACTTCCTTTTGCTCCAGTTAGGTTAGCTGATTTTAGTAGTCCCCGCCTAGATGTTTTTTGTTAATTTTGCTGTCGTTGGGATCGCCATAATAAAACACTTGTCAGAATGATGACTGGCAAAAAATGATCATGAGGGCGTTGGTTGCTGTCGCTGGAATATATAGATTCGGAAGAATGTACTTAATCAAGACTGAGAGTCCAGCCGAGAGAAAAAACACTTTTAAAACAAATCCAAGCTGATTTTGCATAACAAGTACGGCAATTCACATTGATCTGGGGGGGGAGATACGAAATAGAAAATATATCTCATTCTTTAAAATAAATTCAAGCAGAGCACCAGACAACACTCTGCTTGTAAACCGCCATGATTTACTTACCAGTATCGCTGCTGCTATTTCTGGTGTTGTGACTGCTACTACCTTTTCTTTGGTTTGTTGTAGCAGTGGACGTGGTGGAAATTGCAGTTGCAAAATTAGGGTTTTCTCCCTCTATCGCGATTTTATTATTTGCGCTGTTGATATTGACCGGTACCGTCAATATTCCTTTGTACCGCACTGAATCTTCTGTTGTAGTGGCAAATGAAGAAGGATAAAGAAGAAATTATCGGAGGGTAGATCAAAAAAATGCCAGTTGAAACTAATAATAAGAAACGTCAAATAAAACCACCAAGAATACGTCAATTTGGTGGTAGCTTGCTCATTCTGTTGACCCTTCTTTTTCTCCTGAACGCGATTGTTCCCAGCTTTTTTGGTCCCAGACTACCGCAAGTTCCCTACAGCGATTTTATTGCTCAGGTACAAGCAGGTAGAGTAGAACGGGCAGTTGTGGGAGGCGATCGCATTGAGTACGCCCTGAAGACTCAAACCCCAGATGGTAAACCTACAGAACAAGTCTTCGCAACGACACCAGTAGCGCTTGACCTGGATTTACCTAAAATTCTGCGCGACAATAAGGTAGAGTTTGCCGCACCACAACCAAATCAAAATGCTTGGATCAGTACTCTGCTCAGCTGGGTTGTACCACCATTAATTTTCTTTGGTATTTGGGGCTTTTTTCTCAATCGAGGCGGCGGTGGTCCCGCAGCACTGACAGTGGGTAAAAGTAAGGCTCGCATCTACTCTGAAGGCAGCACTGGTGTCAAATTTATCGATGTTGCTGGTGTAGATGAAGCCAAAGCCGAACTAGAAGAAATTGTTGACTTTCTCAAAAGTGCTGATAAATACACCCGTTTAGGAGCAAAGATTCCTAAAGGAGTGTTGGTGGTAGGACCTCCAGGAACAGGTAAAACACTCCTAGCAAAAGCCATTGCTGGTGAAGCTAGTGTTCCTTTCTTCAGCATCTCTGGTTCTGAGTTTATTGAACTCTTTGTTGGTGTCGGTGCTGCACGAGTCCGCGACTTGTTCGAGCAAGCAAAACAACAAGCTCCCTGTATCGTCTTTATTGATGAATTGGACGCACTGGGTAAATCTCGCGGTGGTGGTCCAATGATGGGTGGTAACGATGAACGGGAACAAACCCTCAACCAGTTACTAACCGAAATGGACGGCTTTGATGCCAACACTGGAGTCATTATCATCGCCGCGACCAACCGTCCTGAAATTCTTGACCCCGCCTTACGTCGTCCTGGTCGCTTTGACCGTCAAGTCGTTGTGGATCGTCCTGACAAAATTGGTCGTGAAGCTATTCTCAAAGTTCATGCCAGAAATGTCAAATTGGCTGATGATGTCAACTTAGGAACCATCGCCATCAGAACGCCTGGGTTTGCTGGAGCAGATTTAGCGAACCTTGTCAACGAAGCTGCACTCCTTGCTGCACGGCAAAATCGAGAAGCAGTGATCATGGCAGATTTCAACGAAGCCATTGAGCGCGTTGTTGCTGGTTTAGAAAAACGCTCTCGCGTTCTCAACGAAATTGAGAAAAAGACTGTCGCGTATCACGAAGTTGGTCACGCCATCATCGGTGCTTTGATGCCAGGAGCTGGTAAAGTCGAGAAAATTTCTGTTGTCCCTCGTGGTGTTGGGGCTTTGGGTTACACAATTCAAATGCCAGAAGAAGACCGCTTCTTGATGATAGAAGACGAAATTCGCGGCCGCATTGCGACCCTGCTGGGTGGACGTTCCGCAGAAGAAGTTGTCTTTGGTAAGGTGTCCACAGGTGCGAGTGATGATATTCAAAAAGCCACTGACCTTGCAGAACGCGCCGTTACTCTCTACGGTATGAGTGATAAACTTGGTCCTGTGGCATTTGAAAAAGTTCAACAGCAGTTTCTTGAAGGATACGGTAACCCACGTCGTTCAATTAGTCCTGAAGTGGCACAAGAAATTGACCGTGAGGTGAAGCAGATTGTGGATAATGCCCACCACATTGCTTTGAGTATTTTGCAAGAAAACCGCGACTTACTGGAGCAAACCGCACAGGAACTGTTGCAGAAGGAAATTTTGGAAGGTACACAACTGCGCGAACATCTCAACCAAGCAAAAGCACCAGATGAACTGGCGCAATGGTTGCAGACAGGTAAGTTATCGGAAGATAAGCCCTTGATGCAAAGTTTGCTGGTTTAGGATTTGAACTGCAGATGCACACGGATCATTTTCTGTGACATCTGCGGTTACAACCTCTATCGCACTCTACTTTCCCTTGCAATCGCTTGACTTGGACGCTTTTGTGACCTTCCAACTGAGTACTCAATACTACATATAAGATATCCAGTCACTCCAGCTACCAGCATAAAGTTTACCCGTATGAATGCCAGCCAGTTCTAAGGAGAGTAAATTCACACAAGCAGTAACGCCAGAACCACAATAGACAAAAATTTCCTTCGCATTTTCCAACTCCAACCAGCGTTGACGTTGTTCTTGTTGCTGAAGTAGAAAACCTGCGGCGTCTGTCACTTCTTGCCAAGGATAGTTAAGAGCACCAGGAATATGACCAGCAATTTTATCAATTGGTTCTCTAATCCCTAGATAGCGCTCCTTTTCTCGTGAATCAACTAATGCTATCTCTTCTAAATCTTTCCGGCTTTTCACTGCTGAAATATCCACGACCATCTGTGGTTGTAGATCAGGGGTAAAAGTCACTATTCGAGGTTCGCCAATGACATCTGTAACAGGATATCCAGCTTTTTTCCAAGCAGAAAACCCTCCATCCAAAACCGCTACTTGCCCATGTCCAAGATAGCGCAATAGCCACCATAAACGAGATGCAAAAGCAAGGCGGGAGTCATCGTAAGCGACAACTAGAGTTTTTTGGAAATTCACTCCTATTGCTAATAACTTATTGGCTAATTCAATCGGGTTCGGTAAAGGATGTCTTCCTCCATGTTCTTCCACTGGACTAGAAAGATCCTGATTCAAGTCTAGGTAATATGCTCCACTAATGTGACTTTCTTGGTATTGCTGTCGTCCCAGTTGTGGATCAGCTAGAGAGAAGCGACAATCCACAATCACAACTTGGGAATCATCAAGATGTTGAAGTAGCCATTCACAAGAAACAACAAAAGATGTATCGGTCATAAACTCAGGTTGGTCTGGTCAATTGTTTATTATTTATGGTTAGTTGTTAGTTGTGCGACTCCCTATGAATCACTCATCACTAACGACTCACCACTACTTATGACTCATATGTCAGACATGGACAATTTTACACCTGAGCTAACAGCAGATGGCTCCTTCACTTTTTTTTCTGATGAGTTTGGCGAGGCGTTTCACAGCCATCACGGAGCACGTCAGGAGAGTTTTCTCAAGTTTGTGACTCCTACTCAACTACCATTGAAAGCACATAAACCGACAGTGCGGTTGCTGGATGTTTGTTATGGTCTAGGATACAACACGGCGGCTGCTTTACAAACAATTTGGGCAGTTAATCCTGAGTGTTACATAGAAGTCATTGGTTTAGAACTGGATGCTGGTGTACCACAAGCTGCGATCGCTCATCACTTATTCGACAACTGGGGATACGAATATACCCAATTTCTGACCCAGTTAGCCTTTGAGCATCAAGTGTTGCAAGACCGTCTCAAAGCGACTTTACTCATTGGTGATGCGAGAAACTCAATGAGAGTTGTGAACCAGTCAGGTTTTAAGGCTGATGCAATTTTTCTCGATCCGTTTTCACCACCTCATTGTCCTCAGTTATGGACTGTTGAATTTATCAAACAACTGTCTGTTTGTTTAGACATAGATGGCTTACTCGCCACTTATTCCTGTGCTGCTGCTGTACGTACTGCACTTTTGGTCGCTGGACTACAAATAGGTTCTACACCACCAGTAGGAAGAAAGACTCCTGGTACAATAGCTGCTTTTGGAGCAAAGGGACAGAGGCGCACAGGAGGTGCAGAGGGGAATTTGTATTCTTCTCCCTTACTCCCGTGCTCCCGTGCTCCCCTGCATGAATTTCCCCCGCTTTCCCAAGCAGAACAAGAACATTTACTCACTCGTGCTGCTATTCCTTATCGCGATCCACAGTTGTGCGATGCTGCTGATGTGATTTTGAGACGGCGACAACAAGAGCAGCAAATTTCCTCTCTAGAGCCTACCTCTGGTTGGCGCAAAAGATGGTTATCGAAAACTCAACTAATAAGCATGTAATTTTTTTAACTTAAAATTATTTCTCAATACAATCTTATACAATCATGATTTGTGATTAATATCACACAGTTAAAAGCAGAACGTCACTGTCACTCAAAGAGAATTGTAGTGCGATTATTCAGATTCATAAAGCAGTAATAATACGTTACAAACTATCTCAAAACTATAACTTGAAACCCGATATACCTTCTCTTGATAGAGATAACACCCATTAACAGTTATCAGTTACCAGCTATCAGTTTGATCACGCTCGTTTAAGTCCCCCACTAAGAGCACCTTTATGCGTTGTGGCGGGTCGCGTATCCTCCACCATACACCCTTGCTGACTGTGTGCTGATTTAATCATCTTCTTTTAAAACTCAATGAAAAAATCTCAGTAAAAACCCGATTTAACATTTGTAGGAATTGTTTATACTGAGAATATAGAAAATAAAATAGAGCACTAAGACTTCCAATAGTCTGAAAAAAGTAAAATATACTCTGAAGAGAAAAAAGAGAGATAAAAAACAGTACCTTTTTCTGTAAATTCTGTCCGAATTAGGTAAAAACACCATGCTCTACCAAATAAGTAGGTCAAGTTTAAAAAATGTAAGAGACAACCCATAATACAAAGATAAAATGGCATAATGCCAAAAAAATCCTTTGGAAGCATTTTACGTTTCATTTGGTTGCTCTACTTAGAGGCTAGTACCCCTGGCGTTCGTCAAAAGTCAAAAGTCAAAAGTCAAAAGGCTTATGCTGTAAGCTTTTTTTTGATTGAAAATGGTAGCCTTATTTCCGCCGCGTTGTACTAGATAACTTTCATACTTAACAATTTATAAACGAGAGTCATCTTGTGATGCAATGGAGAACTAAAGTACACAAGACATAAATATAATATTGTTGATTTCAAAGATGCTTGCTTAAAAATAAGCAAAAACGCAGCAAACTATTCCTTGGAGTCCACCAAGGGGACATGATGCAACAACAGACTGAAACCGCACCTTTTTTGATGAATTTTCTTGTTAATTCTATTGATAATTTCTTCGTCTCCAAGACGATACCAAGTCAGGATTCAACAGTGAATAGCTTTGATTCAGATGCGCCTATAATTTTAGTAGTAGATGACCATACTGCCAGTCGAATGACTGCTGTCGCTCTTTTGGCAATGGAAGGTTACGAAGTTATAGAAGCAGACAGTGGTTATACGGCTATAGAACTGGTAATAGAAAAACAACCAGACTTGATTTTGTTGGATGTGATGATGCCAGAAATGGATGGATTTCAGGTGTGCCAATTACTTAAGCAAAATGAACATACCAGACTCATCCCAATAATTTTCATTACTGCTTTAAGTGACAGGCGATCGCGCATTCGAGGAATTGAAACTGGGGGAGATGATTTCCTCACCAAACCTTTTGACCGTGTAGAGTTGGCGGCGCGGGTAAAATCCTTGGTCACACAAAAGCGTCTAAATGAAGACTTAGATCACGCCGAACAGGTTCTGTTTTCCATCGCAAGAGCTATTGAAAGTCGTGATCCAAATACTGGTGACCACTGCGAACGTCTAGTCCATTTGGGGAGGAATTTTGGAGAATATCTCAATCTCACACGTAACCAAATTCGGGATTTGATGTGGGGGGGATATCTTCATGACATTGGTAAAGTCGGCATTCCTGACGCAGTGCTGCTGAAAAAAGGAAAATTCAATGCCGAAGAGTGGGATATTATGAAGCAACACGTTTTGATTGGAGAAAAAATTTGCCAGCCACTACGTAGTATGCGGGGTGTCATTCCCATTATCCGACATCACCACGAACGTTGGGACGGTTCAGGCTACCCTGATGCACTTGCAGGAGATGACATTCCTTATCTAGCGCAAGTCTTTCAAGTCATAGATATTTTTGATGCTCTTGTGAGTGAAAGACCATATAAAAGAGCTTTCACGCCAGAAGAAGCCTTTGCTGTGATGACAGAAGAAACAACAAAGGGATGGCGTAATCCAAAACTCATGCAGCAGTTTATGGAATTTATTTCTTCTTTGAAAAATTGGCAGTTAAGGGTTAACTAGGTTTTGAGTGCGATGATGAGTTAGTTTGACATTTTCTTGACGAGAAGTCAGGATATTCTTGGCTCCAGGAGTCCACTTAACTTGGACAACCTTGCAGTATTTAAGCTTATAAATTGAGCCTACACTCAAATTAACAGACGTATTCAAAGCAATTCAGGCAATAAGTAAATTATGGTAATTGTAGCAATTCTGGCGGCGGGACGTGGAACACGTATGAAATCGAACCTGCCCAAGGTTTTACATTCTTTGGGTGGGCGATCGCTCATCGAACGAGTTATCGACAGTATAAAACCGCTTTCGCCCACTCAGCAGATGGTGATTGTTGGATATCAAGCACAAGAAGTCAAAGCAGCCATGCACTCAATTCCAGATTTGGAGTTTGTCGAACAGACTGTGCAACTGGGAACAGGTCATGCTATCCAGCAATTACTTCCTCACCTGGAGGGCTACACAGGCGATTTACTTGTATTGTATGGTGATGTCCCTTTGCTTCGCACAGAAACTCTAAAAAATCTGTTGCAAACTCACGCCCAACACCAAAACGCCGCCACCATTCTCACCGCACACTTGGATAATCCTAAAGGCTACGGACGCGTTTTTTGTAATAGTGACAATATTGTGCAACAAATTATTGAAGATCGAGATTGCACACCGACTCAAAAACAAAATAACCGTATTAATGCTGGTATTTACTGCTTCCGTTGGCAGGATTTGGCAAAAGTTCTCCCTCATTTACAGGCGAACAATTCTCAGAAAGAATACTACCTGACGGATGCTGTCAGCTCACTAGAACCAGTTATGGCGGTGGATCTGGAGGATAACCAGGAAATTCTAGGCATTAATGACCGCTTGCAACTGGCAACAGCATACGAGATTTTGCAAAAGCGAGTCAAAGAAAAATGGATGACCGCAGGTGTTACCCTCATTGACCCTGCCAGTATTACAATTGATGATACCGTAGAAATCGCTCCAGATGTCATTATCGAACCCCAAACTCATCTGCGAGGCAACACAGTTATTCAAACAGGAAGTCGTATCGGACCAGGAAGTTTAATTGAAAATAGCCAGATAGGTGAAAGCGTCACGCTGCTGTATTCAGTGGTCATAAATAGCATTGTACAGGCGGGAACCTCTGTTGGACCTTATACCCATTTGCGTGGTCAAGCAGAAGTAGGTGCGCTCTGTCGTGTGGGGAATTTTGTGGAATTGAAAAATACTAAGTTGGGCGATCGCACTAACGTTGCCCATCTATCATACTTGGGCGATACCACCACCGGTCATAAAGTAAATATAGGTGCAGGAACCATCACCGCCAATTATGACGGTGTGAAAAAACATCCTACCAGCATAGGCGCTCATACCAAAACTGGTGCCAATAGTGTTTTAGTTGCTCCCCTGACGCTGGGAAATAATGTCTATGTCGCGGCTGGTTCCACTGTTACAGAAGATGTCCCTGATGATTGTCTGGTGATTGCCCGTGCTCGTCAAGTCGTGAAACCAGACTGGCGCAACAAAAGTACTGAGTCTCCTAAGAGTACAGAGTCCTGAGAGTATAGAGTAGGGTGGGCACTGCCCATAACGCAAAAATAAGGGTTTGAGCTAACGCTAAGCAGTGTCCACCCTAGAAAAATTGCTCAGGACTCGTTACTTAGCACTCAGAACCGAATATATAGCCAACTTCTGTCCCAATGGGAACTTCTAAGGTATCGCCGATTTTCTCGCCATTGTGGTAAGCAGCAAGGAGAGCTTGGCTAGTTTTCCCCAAGCGATCGCTCCATTAATATCTAAGGCGATCGCTCCAAAATCCCTTTTGTTTTCTTGTGCTTCTGCAAATGAGCGCTGCATCGCTTCTTTGAGGGATAGACCATCAGACACGTATGACAACTCGTGCTGCTAAGCACTCATCAATAATATCTTCTCCAATACCAGTACAACTGACCGCT
>JAAUSC010000173.1 GCA_012031965.1 Scytonema sp. RU_4_4 | reverse complement strand
GTCAACGTCTCAATATCCGCTTCTGCCCTGTGATACGAAGCATTGGCACTTAATAGAAGACAACATTTTTCAAATAGGGGACTTAATTGCGTCTGTTTTTTAACTTGCAGGATTTGCGCCTGGCGATACGCGTAGCGTCAAGCCTCCGGCTTATCGCTAATATGGAAGTTTCCCACACAGCTTTTTAGTCGCCGTTTCCGTCCTTTCGTTGTGCCAGTGCGGTTTCGGATAAAAAAAGGGTCAGTTCTGGTCCCACTTGCTCCAACAGGTGCTTACGGATTGTTGCCTCAATTCCTTCGAGAGTCTCTAATTGCTGCGCAGGCGTAGCCTTATAAAGAATCTCGGCAATGGAGTGCACATGTGATTGAATTGCTGCTTCTTGTTCTGGAGTCATACGGCATTACCCTAGCTAGCAACTTCTTTAATCTTCCCTCATTACGCTTACCCTACAAAACTGAGATGCACCCGAGAGCATTGGTGTTTGTCTGACTGAAGCGTTGTAGGTAGCATCTCCTACTATATGAATTGTGCTGCCTCCTACATCATGCCTAATTAAAAAGTCAAATCCAGCAAATTTACCAAGCGAGAATGTTCCATATTTTGCCTGTGCTTCCAAGTTGTGTGCAACTGCGTTAATCGTTTCACCTGCAAGCGATCGCTTGTCTAATCGCACTGTCTTACCATCACAAGCCCGGAGTATAATGATAAACTTATTACCAGCAGTAGATACTGTGCGGTCTTTGTCAGCTTGATGATTAGCTACTTTTGCAGTCACTTGTTCAATTCGACGAGGCAGATGTTCTAATTCTCGTCGGATGGAAATTTGCTGATTGATATGGTCGCGTTCTTCCTGAAACAGTTTAGCAACAGTTGCATCTAACTCAACTTTTCGCATTAACCTCGGGTCACCGCTGGCAGTTGCCATGACTTCAGCATAAGACAGAACTATGTCGGTGCAGTCATCGATGCTACGTGCTGTATTTTTTCCAGCCAGGGCTGCTTCAATAAATTCAGCTTTGGTTTTAGAAGTTTGGTACAGGTAGCCATCCGGACTCAACCCTGCAACCTTTTTCCCTTGGACATCTTGATAAGGTTTGCCTTGAGTGACGTAACGATATATTGTCACTTTGGGGTTATGATTACCTTGGCGAACCGAACGTCCGGCGCGTTGTGTGTGGTCAGTCGGTCGCCAAGGACAGTCCAAATCATGGGCAGCTATTACGTAGTTTTGAACGTTCGTACCAACACCCATCTTGGCAGTGGAACCGATAAAAACCCTGATTTTTCGTTGACGCACGGCTCGAAACAAGGCAGACTTTTGTTCGTCAGTCTTGGCATCATGGATAAAGGCAATTTCTTCTGGAGGAATGCCACGTTTTATCAACTGACTCTTAAGATAGGTGTAAACAGTGAATCGTCCTTGAGAATTTTCTTTTGGCGTTCCCACATCACTGAATATCAGTTGGGTTAAGCGTTCAGCTTGCGTTGATTTCCAAATACGAAAAACGTTGTTGATTGCAGCGTCAACTTTGCTACGGGACTGACTCAAAAATTGAATTTCTTCAGGAGAAAGAAACTCTGAAAGCACATCCAAAGGTAAGCAACGCAAATCAACGACACCCTGGCGGATGTGTGTCGTGATGCGGGGCATATTGTCAACAGTCGGTTCTACTCGTCTTGCTTTGATGGCTTCAGCACGTTGGGCGACATAATTAAAGAACTTGAGTTGTTCGGGTGTAGCTGGCACTTCTTGTGTGACATACTCCTTTTCTGGTTTTGGCAAGTCCAGGTCTTCGTCGGTTAAAATGTCAGCGACTTGCCAAAATAGCTGTCGCCATTCAGGAAGATTGTTGAACACAGCCAGTCGGCTTTTGACTTCCAAAGTTCCTTGGGGCGTGATTTCTGCACCGACCTTTACCTCAGCAAAGTTGGATACCCAAGCATCAAAGTGCAATAGACCTTTAGCTTGTAGAGTTTCGTATTGCAGATATACTTGGTTGACCCACGCTTCGGCTAAGGTGTTGGTAATTGGAGTGGCGGTCATTAGCGTCACGCCGCGACTTGCACCATGTTTGTAGCTCATGTAGCGGGTTTTCATCAGAAAGTCCTTAGCACGGTAGGAGGCGCTACTGGGAACGCCTAGAACCCGATTGAGTTTGGTGTTGAGGTCAAGGTTTTTGACCTGTTGCGATTCATCGTAGAATATCCAATCAATACCTAATTCATCAAAAAATATCGTATTGTCTTTGGTTTGGGCATTTGCTACTGCATCAATATTTTCTTCTAATCGCGTCAGTTTCTTTTCCAGGTTTTTCATCACTCTCTTGGTTCGCTGACCATTGCTTTTAGCTGCAAGGTAGTCTGCTTCCACCATGTCTGATTCTTCCTTCAAAAATTGCCCAATAGTGTCTGGATGCAAAGGTAATTTGCTAAAAGCTGTGTGACTGAGGATAATCAAATCCCAATCTCCTGTGGCAATGCGGGAAGCTAATTCACGTCGTTTTTTGGCTGACATTTCGGCACTTCCGGCAATGAGAAGCCGCATCTGAGGATACATCTGAATTGCTTCACTTGCCATTTGTTCAGGTAAGTGATCCATGACAACCAGGCAGGGTTTGTAACAAATTCCCAGACGTTTGAGTTCTTGACTTGCGGCGATCGCCTCACTTGTTTTACCTGCTCCCACAGCATGACCGAGTAATGTGTTACCAGAGGCGACAATGCGCCAGATAGCGTTGAGTTGATGAGGACGTAATTTGTTGCGCCATTCTGGATTCATTCCCGGCAGTTCTAGATGGGAACCGTCGAAGTGTCGTGGCACAAGGCTATTGTACTGCTCATTGTAAAATTTTCGTTAATCGCTCAGTTCGCCCTAAGTCGCTCCAATCCAGCGTTTGAAAAGTTCTTTGAGGTTTTCCTGTTTAGTTTGGGCAATGCGCGTGGCTTCTAAATTCTCGACATACTGCTCATCTACTTTATCTCGAACTACCGGAACGCGGAGGTTGAGTGCTAATTCAATCAGTTGATGCGCCATAACGCGCTCAGTACCGTAAATTTGACAGTTATTCTGGGAGGTGAGGATGTTTTTACGAACTTCCACCTCCCAAGTGGCAGTAGATTTGGAGTGGTAGACATGGATATCTTGGGCTGGTACGTTCAGTGTTTGAGCAATAAAATCTGCAATATCTTGAGTGGGAATCCAGGGAGAACCCAAGCGGACGTAAATGTCTCCAGGTAGCAAGTTTTTGGGTTGAACTTTCTCCAAGGCTTCAACGTTAACTGTTAGTTCTGGATTGGTTTGTGCAATTATATCCTGCGAACACGCTATGCCTACGGCAGCAATTGCAAGTTTAGTCCTGACATCACCAGAAAGGTATTCATCTGCTGTTACCCACTGCTTACTTTGAGGATCAAAATAAATCAGTCTGTCTTTGTGCAATTCTTCAATGATAGTTTCAGGGGACTGTGACAGCAGCATTGTCATAAAATCAATGTCAACTCGTCCTTTCTCGCTTAAGCTGTAAATGAGTGCTTCTTTAGCATTAGCAGCACTTGTTTTCGGTTGATATTCACGGATGGTGCGTTTTGTGAAAATGTCAGTTTTGGTGGCTGTCTCCGTATCAGGGTCATAATTCTCCAGTGCCAACAATAGAGGATATTCTGGGTCACAGGCAAATACTTTGCGATTGCCTAGAGAGTGCAACCATCCGTAGCGCTTAACCAAGATATCATAAGTATGGTTGAGGTGTTTTTGCCCACCTTCCGCACCCTAACCGTCACACATCAACAAAAGGCTGACAAAGTAGTACTTCTGAACTAAAGTAGAGTTAAGAGAAAGAAAAGTTAATGAGAATAGATAGCATTAGATTGGGGATGTGACGAGAAAGTGAAGTTTTATAATGAGGGCAGAAGAAAGAGAAAACTTCATAGTAAAAAATGAATTGATAACAAAAAGATAAATGATTTAATAGCAACAGAAGTTGTGGAGAAAGCTGTTGTGAAATTGAAAGCCCAAGAAATGGAAATTCAGAACATAGACCATTTAGGAATAGTAGCAGGAATAATAGATTCTATAGGATTAGTAGAAATAATTAATGAATTAATAGTCGAAGAAAAAGGAGAAAAAGTTAGTCCTGGTCATGTAGTCAAAGCCATGATATTGAATGGGTTAGGATTTGTATCTAAACCTTTATATATGTTTCCCCAATATTTTGAAACAATAGCCTGTGAGCATCTCGTAGGAGCAGGAGTAAAACCAGAATATCTCAACGACGATAAACTGGGGAGAGTGATGGATAAGCTATTTATAAAAGGATTGAATACAGTATTTTTTATCATTGCCTTAAAGGCAGCCCAAAAATTTGGTGTATCCCTATCATCATCACACCTAGACTCATCATCAATGCACGTACATGGGGAATACAACACCAGCTTACGCATTGTCCCCTGGAAATGGAGCCAGCCCTATTACTTCGAGTATTCGTGACGCCAACACAGATCAACAAAACGAGGGCTGGCTCCATTTCCTACGTGTGAGACCCGTGACCAGAAGTAATATTTGAGAATCAACAAACAGAAAATACCCAAAACAAAGAAGAAATAGCAGTAAAATCATCCAAAGAAATTACCATCACTTACGGTTATTCTCGTGACCACAGACCAGATTTAAAACAATTTATCATAGAACTGATATGTTCCGGAGACGGAGACATACCAATATTTTTGAAACTAGCATCAGGAAACCAAGCCGACTCATCATGCTTTGGCAAAATAGCAGTAGAGTATCGAAAACAATTAGAAGTTAACAGTCTCATAGTTGCAGACTGCGCTTTATATACAGAATCCAATCTGAAATTGATGTCAGATTTACGCTGGTTATGTCGAGTGCCATTAAGCATAAAAGTAGCACAATCGTTAATATCAACATTACCAGAATTAGAATTTAATAATAGTCAAATACCAGGATACAAACTTGTTTCAAAAACAGTAAATTATGCAGGAATAGAACAAAGATGGCTAGTAGTACAAAGCCAAGAAAGAAGAGAATCAGACCTGCGTAAAATCTCACAAAAAATTACCAAGGCAGAATCAAAAGCTCTTCAGGAATTGAAGAAACTATCACAAGATAAATTTGCTTGTGAAGCTGATGCTATCAAGGCATTATCAAAACTCTCAAAACAATTTAAATATCACCAAATTCAGTCGAGTAAAGTTACTGAAATCAAATCTAATAAAAGAGATACTTTAGCAGAAATATCTTATCAAATATCAGCCACAATCTGCAAAAATGAAAGTAATATTAACACAGAAGTTCTGAGTACAGGGCGTTTTATTATTGCCACCAATATTTTAGAGTCAAATGTACTTAACAATGACTCCATGCTGAGTGAATATAAAGCCCAACAGTCTTGTGAAAGAGGATTTGCTTTTCTCAAAAACCCATTATTTTTTGCAGACAGTATTTTCATCAAAAGTCCAGAGAGAATAGAGTCTTTGGCAATGATTATGGGTTTATGTTTGTTGGTTTATACCTTGGCTCAACGTCAAATCAGAGCCGCACTCAGAGATTCTAAATCAACAATTAAAAATCAGTTAGGTAAACCGACTGACCGTCCCACTTTACGCTGGATTTTTCAATGCTTCCAGTCTATTCATTTAGTTGAACTTAATCAGGAAAAACACATCTCTAATTGGAATCAAGAAAGAGATTTTATCTTGAATCTTTTACCAGAGGATTGTTTAAGTTACTATCAATTCGCTACCTAATTCTTCTCTTTATTAATTTCATTTCAACAGTATCATGAGCTAATCTTTTTGATTCATAGCTCTAATTTACCATGTCAATAATTTAGGTTTGTTACTTCAATTCATTAGTCTAATTTATCATCTCAGTCTTTAACATCTTCATTTATTTATCTCAAACTCTCTCCCACTACCATCAGTTCTTATTGCTCCTTATTGATAATCTGTTTTGATGCCATTCTTGGTTATTCATGGCTGCTCAAAAGTCTTTTTTGATTGAGAATGTTTGTTTTTATTCTTACTTGGCTTTTTTCTCTCAGTAATTTCCGTTATGTGACAGATGGGGTGCGGAATGTGGGTTAAAACTTCATTTCGTTGGGAGCCGACGCCAGCGAGCGGTAGCAAGAAAAATCCTGAAATCATTGTTCAGAGCAACGACTATCAAATCGGTGTAGAAGTCAAAGCCCCATCAATTTTGAATCATATTCGACAACGTTCCTCAAATTCTTTGCAATTTCCTGCAAGGGTACTACCAAAGCATATTATTGAAATTTTTCCTGGTGCAGACGGAGGTGTGACTTTCCCTAGAGATAATCCAGTTAAAGATTTTTTGATTAGTGCTGACAAAAAATTTGCACCTTTCAAACAAGAGAATGAGAACTTTTCGTCTATTCTCGTAATCGTATGGGACGACTATGTTTATGAGCCTATTTCCTCCCTTACTCATCCCTTTTGTGGTTTGTTTACTCCTAATTCCTTTGCTCAGGATGCTGCTGGAGAACCACTACAATTTCCAAGCGTTGATGGGGTCATAATCATTCGTCATCTTCATCAACTGATTCGTCTATTTTTAGCGACTTCATGAAAACAGCCAGTAAACTCATACTCATTGCCGTCTTCTGATTGTTCAGCAATGTGCCAGCTCCCACCGTCTCTACAATCAAAGTGATACACTTTCATCGGATTACCGCGACACCACCAGTTCACAAAGAGCTCCTCAAAGGTATACGCTTCAAATACCTTTTCTAACGGAGCGTTGATTGTGACGATGCCCAGGATATTTTGTGAATTTTCTGGGACTGTTACTTTTAGATGTGCCATACTGTTATGCTCCTATTGTGTTACTGATCTTCTAGTAATTTTTCCAACGCATCAAAACGAGCACTCCAGATCTTTTCATACTCGCTGAGATGGGCTGCGGCTACTTTGATAGTGTCTGATGTAACATGAATAACTTTCTCCTTGCCACTTCGACGCTTGGTAATGAGTCCTGCTTTCTCCAGCACACTGATATGCTTCGCAATAGCTGCCAAAGACATATCATATGGTTTTGCTAATTCGCTGATGGTGTATTCTTCTCTCGATACACGCTTAAGGATATCTCGCCGTGTAGCATCGGCGAGAGCACCAAAAATCCTATCAAGAGCAACATTTGATTCAACCATATGGTTGAATGATAGACGAGGATATATACTGTGTCAAGTATCCTGAGCATCTGATGTCTGATATTGGATATGACTGGTTCGCCAGCTTATCTCGGCTCAATGCCTACTTGAGCAAGAAAATGAACAATGGGCACTAATTCATAAAACTTATACAACAAGAGGGCGACTTTTCAGTTACACTGACTGCATCAATGCAGTAATGCAGTAAATCATTGAGTACGGCAGTCATTGCTTGAGCAAGGAAGGAATGATGGGCACAGTGATAGGATTTTTGAATCAAAAGGGGGGGTGTGGCAAGTCCACATCTGCCGTCCATATGAGCTGCTGGCTAGCCAAAAAAGGTCACAAGGTTCAGCTTTTAGATGCTGACGCTCAACGCAGCAGTTCAATTTGGCTGACTTCAATGGAAGATAACCCAATTCCAGCGACTGTGCTGCAATCACCGGATGAACTACTAGAGCAAATTCCAGAGTTAGCCAAGCAGTGTGATTATCTCATTGTGGATGGACCTGCTGGGCTAACTGAGTCCACCAGGGCGATTTTGTTTCGGGCTGACTTGGCTGTCGTTCCCTGTCAGCCAACAGGTTTAGACTTGCAATCTGCTTCTGATTCTGTGCGGTTAATCAAGCAAGCGAAATCTGTGCGCGGTGGTCCACCCAAAGCAGCTATATTTATAAGTCGTGCTGTTAAGGGGACAAAGCTACTAGATGAAGCGATCGCACTGTTATCCAAAACAAAAGAGGTGTCGGTGCTAAAAACGGTGATTCACAATAAGCAAGCGATCGCAGATACTTTTGGTCAAGCCGCAACAATTTGGGATTTATCAGGTCGTCCAGCGACTGAATCTGCACGCGAGTATGAGCGACTGTTCAAAGAAATTATGAGGATGGTGCCATGAGTACCAAGAAGCGAAAGCCCCTCGATGATGCCCTGGCGAGTGAGTTTGTTTATGGTGAGACAGCGCTGCGGGAGGGTTTCCCTCCGCAGGCGACTGCTCTCCCGTTGGGTTCCAAGGAGCAGCCAGAACCTCAAGACGAGCAAGAGCCAGAACAAGAAACTGTGCCAGTGACAAAACCAGCTGCAGAACCTACATCCACTCAACCAACCAAATCTAATCTCATGTCTCAACTTCAGCCGACGACTCCTAAAGAAGCAACAGTACGATTAACTGTAGATTTACCTGAGTCGATGCACCGCAAGCTATCTGTGTTGGCGGCGAAGACGGGCAGGAAAAAGGCTGAGATTGTGCGGTTTCTGCTGGATGAAGCACTCAAGGAAGTAGGAGAGTAATGCATTAATTACTGCATTAATGCAGTGATGAAGTAATCAAAGAAGGTCATGAAAGTTGATAGCTGTTGAGAAACAAGCTTATCAACCATCCTGTTCTGCTTCAAAGATACTGGTGATATCACGAGCGCCGTGGAGTACCCGAACTACCAGAATACGGGTGGCCGCCGAGATACGTGCAAAATGGGACACGTTGTAAAGTTTTGTTAAGAAGTCAACAAAAAACCTGTGATTTACAAGGATTCCACCCGCTTAAGCAAGCACTAAACTTTCGACCTCATCCAACGAAGGTGGCACAGTCTCCATATCAATTAGGTAATCACCAAACCGCTTAACATGAGCCGTAATATAAGGACTCACAACCGCCACATCCTCACGACTAATCAAATATCCCTGCTTCTGTAAATCACGCAATATATCAGTTAAATCTACAACATTTTGGAACAAAACAGCATTTGCTACCAAATCCTTATACTTAATCACCTTTTCCTGTTCAATTGGGTCATTCTTCATGACAACCCCAAAGCCGCCAAAGAAAAACCACTTTGAGAATTTACTGACGGCAGATTTAAAGCATTGTAGCGGTTAATAATATCCACCAATGCAGCATTGAGCTTATCCACAGTCACATGGCGACAGTTGACAAATGCCAGTTCCTTCGCGGTGACGATACCTCGCATATGTCTCGCCGCTTGAGTCGGCCCCAAATTGCAACCATAAGTAAACGTCGTTAAAAGATAACGTTCTGTTGCACGTTCAATTTTAGGATCTGAACCAGACAGTGGCCCAAAGTGCCGGGTAAAATTTGTCCAGTAGTCAACATTTCTGAGGATATCGATTAAATTTCTTTCTGGAAAACTGTCTTCGATTTTCTCTATTAAAGCCTTGGCGGCAACACTCAACTCGTTACGCTGATACTTTTTGAGGATGGGTTCGCCTTCATCATTAATAATAAATTGATGGTTATTGGGATAACCTGCATCCACAGCCGCCGCCGTGTCCGTCAACCAGGATTTCAATGTCTTAGTAAACTCAAAAGCGTTATTAGGAAAGCCTAGATTCTCACAGTATTGGTCAACTAACGGCAAACACTCTGACCAAGGCAGTAATTGTTCGCGGTAGTCGGCGTAATCTTCACTACCAACGACGCAGATATCTCCCGACCTTAATTCGGCTGCTAGGTAGTAAAAAATACAAGCCTCGAAATGCCGACGAACGAATTTTGTTTTCTCTCCTTGCTTGACTACAACTAATTTTCGCCACTGTTCTGAAATAAAATCTAGTTCAATACTTGCTTTGAAAAATTCTCCTCGACGATGAGAATTCTCTAGGACAAATTGCAATGCTTCGATAACACTTTGTTCGTTAGTAGTTGATTTGAACTCTAACGCTTTTACTAAGCGGAAAAATGTCCGACGGTGATTTTTATAAAATTTCCAAATTAGAGGAAGATGATTATTACCCCTATAAGATGGTGCGTTTCGTGCTACTGTGGCTCCCCGTTCAATAACGCTAGTCCTCGCAAGTTCACATCGGACTAATCGGTCTTTGACTAGCTTACAACTCGTCTTGCGCGCGGCAATTAGCGTGAGTATAATCCAAGGATTATGGTAGAAAAATTCTTCATTGGTCATTGAAAAATACAAATTCTTGTTTGTGTCCATTTTCTTAAGTTTGTATAACAATTTCTGCTTTGTAGACTCAGGTAAACTGGAGTCAATTTTTAAAGAAGTACGTAAATATTGTTCTATTTTGTTACTTGAAAATTCGTAAAACCCACAGGAAAAACGAGATAAATGATGTTTGAGAAAACGTACTAAAATATCGAGATACAACTCAACATGGTTAACAAATGGGTAAGCGATATTCATTTGTTTGCATAGTCTTTTAACATAAGGTTCGACTGCCTGAGCCAATTCTAAAAACAGCCACTCCCTATCAACGAGAGACCATGTATATTGATATCGAGCGTGGGTTATTATCCTTTCGTTTTTCAATGGTTCTAATGGGTCTGGCAGCATAAGCCGCTTTGAGTTCCATGCGGCAAGTATCAGGCTTACGTGAAATTCAAATAGTTGTGCGTCTTTGTCAATCTTTGCTTCTTGATAACATAGTTCAACAATACCAAGCCAAGCAGAATTTATTAATCTATCGTATGGTTGCAGCCGTGCTAATACTCCTGGAGAGTAAAAAGTAGCAAGGATATCTTTTGGTAATAATAGATTGTCTTGGTGACTTGATTCATTCTCAACGTTTTGTAGCAATGAATTATCGTCACCGATTGTCAAAATATTTGTGTCATCATAAATACTTGTGTCAATCATCCCTCACCTCTTTCGTTTGGTCTTTCGCTCAAAAGCGTTTGATATTTCACTCATCATTGCCGTTATCGGAGACCAGAGTAGATTGAATCGGCTTGGCTTTCGCTGCGCGGATATTGTCCAGGAACTCTTGAGCCAAATCCTCTCCAAAAATTTTTGCAATTATATGATGGAGCGCTTCATCGCCTTCAAGATTGCGTCCAACTATTTGAATGCCGAAAAAACCTTGCAAATAAGTACTCATTACCTCTCACCTCTCCTGGTTGGTCTTTCGCTCTCAGGTGCTTCAGTGTCGGGTGTTGAGTTTACATCGGGATACGCGCATATCCCGGTGTGGTCGCCGTCCACAGGTGTCAGCATCGACAAAGCAGCAATCGCCCCCCGAACCTGCGACGGTTCCACCTCCAAATACCGTTGCAGCTGCTCTAAATTTCTGTGTCCCGATATTTCCTGAATCACCCTAAGGGGAATTCCCGCGTTGCTCATTAGAGTTAGTGCCGTACGACGGCAACTGTGACTGCTTGCCCCAACAATATCAGCCCGTTTACACGCTTCCCGAAAAATTGCAGCGGCACTGTCCTCATGGATATGACCTCGTCCCCAGCGACCGGGGAAGAGATAACCATCGATAGTTTTTGGAGGTTTGTACTGCTTTAGGTGACGATGCAAGTCGTCTAAAACTGGAATGGTGCGGGTAGCAAGTTTCCCTTTGGTGTTGCCTTTGCGGATAATCAATTCAGGTCGTACCCTCCCTTTTGAGTCGTACACGTCTTTGACTTTTAAAGTGACGCATTCTTTGATTCGACAGGCAGTGTAAAGCATCACAGCACACAAGGTTTTGTCTCTGATGGTGAGCAATCCCTCATTGAATAATTTTTGAATTTCTTGCTGTGATAGAACCTTTGCTTTACCGTGTCGGTCAATTTTCACATTTAGTTGGCTGCGGCTTCAAAAATCTGTTGTGCGGTCAAGTTTAATTCAGGAAATGTTGGCGACTGTATGCGGTCATTCCCCCTAAATTGAGCAACTTGGTATTCATCGTTTATTAAGTGATAAATGGAAATTGTTGGTTGTTTAGGGTCGCCAATGAACTGCTTACCGCCTAATGCCAAATAGTCTACAATCCAATATTCAGGAATGCCAACTCCTTCATATTCGCCACGTTTTTTAAAGTAATCATCACGCCAATTGGTACTAACAACTTCCACAGCTAGCGGAACTGAAGCGCCATAAATTACAGTCGATTCCTTTTTCCATAGGGGTTCTGATGACAGATTAGTTTGGTTTATTACCAGTACGTCTGGTGAGTAACCTGATTCGGTCTCTGGTGGTTTAACTAATGCTGTTTTAGGTATGAAGTAGGGAAGATTTAGTCGGTCAAACTCTACACTTAGTTTTCTTACCAAAAACCCTGTGACTTCCTCATGCCCACCCAATGGTTGTGACATTTTAATGATGACTCCATCGTGCAGTTCATAGCGCCCATCTTCCGGTTTCCACTTTGCAAATTCTTCAAATGTTACTAGTTTGCGTAGGGTTTGAGTCATTTTTGTTTCTCCTATTCATCTAAGCAATCCTCTAGTCGGTCTAATCTGTTTAGCTGGTCTTGAGTCATGACTCCTCTTTCTTGGATTTAGATTGTTTCGACTTTTGCTGTAGGTACTCATCTATACCTCTTTCAATAAGATGATTCACTAAATTGCTGATCGAGCGAGTTTCGCTGTCAGCCCATTCTTCTAAAATTTTCTTTTGCTCCTCACTTACGTAAATAGATATTTTAGGTTTCTTTGTCGGGGGCATGAATGACGTTAAGTAATTCCAGATACCTCCATTTTGCGTCATTTAGCTCCTTTTGCAACATGAAATTAAAATGCATGTTGACATGTAGAGTTATTTACCGTTAAAATAGCACCATAAGCAATCAACCAGCAACTGGACACCGATGACTGCCTGACGAGCGCCCCAAAAGCTTACAAACACCGGGGCATAGCGATTAGGCACGACACTCTGTTTGATACTCTAGTCGATTGCTGACAATACCCTACTCATTGCCCACCGATACGATGAAACCTAGACGGAGCAACGCTTCTACAAACACCGACATCTTTCTGGATTACTGGATTACCAAGTCTGAGTTAGCCGAAGTCTTAGGCGTTGCTCGTTCCACACTGGTCATTTGGGAAAATATCGCTTTTTGGAGAATTGAAGCATTTCGCCAAGCGTATCCGACCAAAGCAGATGGTTCCTCTGACCGCGAGTCGCCCTTATCACCATACCAAGCTTGGGTGCTAGGTCGCATCGGGCGTACCATGCAACGCCTACAACGACAGACACGGGTTAAGGACTATATCCAGCGCAATCCGTACAACAGCTTGGGCAACTACCTCTCCCCAGCCACAGTACAGCATGGGGTAACCATCCCCCAGTTTGATGTTAATTCTGCTATGGGGACTAATCTGTACTCCTCAGAATCTACCATCCCAGAGACGAGCATTCAAGATGCCACGCGCCACAGACGGGTTGTTGCCCGTCAGTCCAATAGTTTAGACGTCGCTTTAGACGTAACTGCCCGTAACAGAAAAGCTCTGAAGCTGGCGACTGAGATACGCCATCTAGAAGGGGATGCCGTAGATTATCACACTGCTGGCATTCAAACCGCGACTAAGGCTGTCAGAAATCAAATTGCAGACCGAGATTACCAGATTGAAGATTCCAAGCTTGAGCAAAAGGATGCATTGCTTGAACAGCAACGAATTGCGACCGCTGGTACTCAAGCCTTGACTCCGTTGATTCAAGAGGAGTGGGGACTCAAGGTTGAGCAGCAAAAAATTAAGAATGAATCTCTCAAAGTCGATATTGAGAAAGGCGTTGCAGATGTTGACCGCAAGAAGAATGAACTAGAAGTCAAGCTACTTGAAGCATCCATCGTTTGAATAAAGTAGCCCGGATAAGACCGGGCTTTAGTTTAGGAGAAATATGAAGGAAATTAAGATTAAGTCTACAGGGATATCCATCTTTGCAAGCGTTGTCACAGGCTTGGGTTTACTGGGAGCGTTCACCAGCAAAAACCAAAACGTCAAAAACCTGTCTGCGACTCTATTTTTTTCGGCAGCGTCTGCTGGTCTGGTCACCGCGTGTAAGTCGTCTATGGACACTCAAGACGCCAACGACCAGCTTAAACGCATTCTAGATAAGGTTGAGCGGGAGAGAATTGAATCATCTGGCTTGCTCGACCAATCCGCCAAAATTACCGCCAAGCTCGCTCAAGAACTTGAAATCACCAGAAAGCAATTAGAACTGGCTGAAGTAGACCTACAAGCAGTCCAGGTAAGCTTACAAATTGCCGAAGAATCGCTACGACGCAAGTGCCAGGAAGCTGAAAAAGCCGAATCGCTTGCCCAGGAACTTGAAATCACCGGAAAGCGATTAGGACTGGCTGAAGTAGACCTACAAACATTTCAAACAATGTTTCAAGAATTCTTGAAGGAATACACCTTCAAAACCGCAAACCTTCTCATCGTATTTGTCGGGACTTGCGCCTGGTTCGCGTCCAGCAATGCGGCAAGCTTTGGATACAATTGCCCGACTGTTAACCAATGGGAGTTGTGATGCTATAACTCTGGACTGGGCAGCATTGCGCTACAAACATACTGCTGCGGTGCGTTCTGTTTTGATGGAAAAGTACGCACCAGCGACGGCTAACAAAATGCTTTCTGCTTTGAGGAGGGTTTTAAAAGAAGCACTGCGGTTAGAGTTGATGGATGCTAAAGATTTTGCTCGTGCTGTAGATATCCAAAATGTTAAGGTGTCTAAGGAGTTACAGGGACGCGCTTTAACTGAGAAAGAAATTGCTGATTTGATGCAAGTCTGCTTTGATGATTTCACTCCGACTGGTTACAGGGATGCGGCGCTCATTGCTATGTTGCGCGGTGCTGGGTTGCGGCGCTCTGAGGTGGTTTCTTTGAATTTGAGCGACTTTAACCCGAAGAGCGGCGCTTTAAAAGTGTGGGGCGCGAAAGGAGGGAAAGACCGCACTGTGTATTTACCGGATGGGGCGATTCCAGTAGTAGAAGACTGGCTCGGTGTTAGAGGTGGGGCTGCTGGTTCCTTGCTGTGTCATATTAATAAGGCTGGTTGTGTGGTCTTACGAAAATTAACGTCCCAGGCGGTGCTGTTTATTTTGCAAAAACGCGGTAAACAAGCTTTGGTGACTGACTTTTCGGCTCATGATTTCCGCAGAACGTTTATATCAGAACTGCTTGATTCTGGTGCAGACATCTCTACGGTGCAGCGGTTGGCTGGACACGCAAGCCCTGAATTGACCGCTAGATATGACCGACGCGGCGAACAAACTAAGCGTCGTGCTGTTCAGGCGCTCAGTATCCCAGGTTCGAGGAAAAGGAGATAGTGATACGGCTGATCAAAAAACCCGCTCATGGCGGGCATTATAACACACAAAAGGGTAAGGCAGAATTGAAAATGAACAGAAAGAAGTTAAACTTTCTTGATACTTACCTCTAGTTATCAGTTATCAGTTATCAGTTATCAGTTATCAGTTATCAGTTATCAGTTATCAGTTATCAGTTACTCAGTTATCAGTGATCAGTTATCAGTTATCAGTTATCAGTTCTT
>JAAUSC010000172.1 GCA_012031965.1 Scytonema sp. RU_4_4 | reverse complement strand
TTTCGTTTCTCTAAGTCTAAAAAATCAAAGCGTGAAATAGCGGTTTTCCGTTTTTCATCTCGTCCAGATTTAACACCTTGAAAGGTTAGTCCTACTTCATTCAAATGAGAAGCGCTATAGAAGTATGACAAAACTGTTTTATGCCGTTTTAGCCAACTCACTGGTAGCATCGCTGACCAATACATTTGTGTGGTTTGCAGTCACGTTTTGGGTATATCTTCAAACTAAGTCAGTACTTGCTACATCGGTCATGGCGGGTGTGTATCTCGTGACAGTCGCCATCTCTGGATTTTTCCTCGGATCTCTGGTTGATCGGTATAAAAAGAAAAAAGTGATGATGCTTTCAAGCATTTGTTCTCTCTTTTTATACATACTCGCCTACATCATTTTTATTTCTACTCCGCCCTCTCTCTTTACTGATCCTTCAAGCGTCATTCTTTGGGCATTCATCATACTCACACTGGTTGGTGCGATCGCTGGAAATTTACGCACGATTGCGCTTTCAACACTCGTAACGCTCTTAATCTCGGAAGCGAAACGAGATAAGGCAAATGGTCTTGTTGGTACGGTAAATGGCGTAGCATTCCTCGTTGCTTCCATATTTAGCGGCATGGTAATTGGTTTTCTCGGCGTATTTTGGATGCTCGTTTTCTCGATTGGACTGACCATTCTAGTGATTATTCATCTGAAAACAGTATCAATCCCCGAAAAAAGAGTCATCCATGCTGAAGCTCAAACAAACCACATTGATATTCGCGGAACGATTCGAGTCATACATCTCGTCCCCGGACTTTTCGCGCTGATTTTTTTCAATACCTTCAACAACTTCTTGGGCGGAGTCTTCATGTCCCTGATGGATGCGTATGGCTTGTCACTTGTTTCGGTGCAATTATGGGGCGTTTTGTGGGGGTTCTTGAGTTTAGGATTTATTGTTGGCGGGTTAGTTGTCGCCAGGAAAGGCTTAGGGAAAAGCCCCCTGAAAACGCTCTTTCTGGCAAATATCGTCATGTGGACGATTTGCATTTTCTTTACGATTCAGGCATCCATCGTATTGCTGACGATTGGTTTATTTATTTACTTATGCCTGATTCCTGTTGTCGAAGCTTCAGAGCAAACTATTCTACAAGCAGTGATACCGCCTGAACGTCAGGGTCGAGTATTCGGTTTTGCCCAAAGCATCGAGCAAGCAGCATCGCCTCTCACAGCGTTTATGATCGGTCCGATTGCCCAATTCATCTTCATCCCCTTTATGACAACAGGCGCTGGTGTGGATCTGCTTGGCACTTGGTTTGGAACTGGAACAGATAGAGGGATTGCGCTTTTGTTTACAGTAACCGGAGTGATCGGACTGATTGTTACGCTGATGGCGATGCGATCGCGTTCGTATAGAAAATTATTAGAGAATTATCAAAAGCACTAGCTAGCATTTCGTATAAGGCGTGTGAGCAACAGCATAACGCACCAAGGCAACTGTTAATGATGCGTTCAACAGCGGCAAAAGTATTCATTCATCCCTTACGAAGAGACGGACGAGTATGAAGATATTAGTTACAGGTAGCAGTGGTCACTTGGGCGAAGCATTGGTTCGTACGCTGAAAACCACGAACCACGAGGTCATCGGTGTTGATATTGTTCATTCAGACTTTACCAATAAGGTTGGGTCTATAGTTGACCGGGATCATGTCAAGCGATGCATGAAAGGGGTAGATGCAGTCCTTCATACGGCGACGCTGCATAAACCTCATGTCTCCACGCACAGTCGGCAGAGCTTCGTTGACACCAACATCACCGGTACGCTCAATCTTCTGGAAGAGGCTGCTGCAGCTAGTGTACAAGCTTTTGTCTTCACCAGCACGACCAGCGCCTTCGGTAGCGCGCTCACACCGCCTGCTGATGCTCCTGCGGCGTGGGTGACCGAGGATGTCATGCCCATTCCAAAAAACATCTATGGCGTGACAAAGACTGCGGCGGAAGACCTGTGCGAACTATTCCACCGGAAACACCGTCTCCCGTGCCTCGTCTTGCGAACCTCGCGCTTTTTTCCGGAAGAGGATGACCACAAACAGACGCGACAGGCTTACGAGGATGGCAACGTCAAGGCAAACGAATTTCTCTACCGCCGCGTGGATCTCGATGACGTGGTGAGCGCCCATCTCCTCGCCATTGAGAAGGCTCCCTCAATTGGCTTCGGTCGCTACATCATCAGTGCGACTACCCCTTTTATACCTGACGACCTATTTGACTTGCGTGTGAACGCACCCCCTGTGGTGAAACGAAGGTTCCCGGACTATGAGGAAGAGTACGCGCGCCGATGCTGGAAAATGTTTCCCAGTATCGAAAGAGTGTATGTCAATGAAAGGGCAAGGAACGATCTTGGCTGGCACCCGCGATATGACTTTCGGCATGTGCTCGACAGCCTGAAAGCGGGGGCTGCTGACCTGCGCAGTTCGTTATCACGCGCTGTGGGATCTAAGGGATACCACGCCCGCCAATTTGCAGAAGGACCGTATCCCGTGGAATGACAGTGATCCAGAACTATCAACGGAATTGGAAACGACAGTAGCGTAAAAGCCAGAATGGCAAAAACCAACGCGGTGACAGTTTCCATTTTGGTGTTGCAATTTACTCACTGCGCGATCGCCCTTTATTTTCCTCTCGTCTTTTGTTCCAGGAACTCTACAAAAACCTTGACTGCCAGTATGGTAGTCTCGCTCAGGTGCAGCGTCTGGTTCGCAGCATCGTTCTTAACCACAGAGCAAATTGGGCCGACTACCGTACAACCGAAATAACGACTGGTGAGTCTCCTTCACATTGCTATGCCGCAGATTGAAATCTGTTGGCTGGAGTCGATACTCAGCAAAAAGCCGCAGCAGTTCCGCCTCATGTTCGACGGCAAACACCAAGAACAGATCCGGTCGGCGATCGCCACTCAGAACAAAGATAGTAACCGGAGTGATCGGACTGATTGTTACGCTGGTGGCGATGCGATCGCGTTCGTATAGAAAATTATCCGAGCGATGGAACGGACAGTTGAGAGTTTCTTAGTCTATCACCAATTTGGCAGAGCATTTAGAGGGTGTTTGAGGAGAAGCCCACGGCTTGAAGCCGTGAGAGCGTCAAAACTCTAAATCTGAAACCACGCCGTCAGCGCCACAGCCAATGCATCCGCTGCGTCATCCGGATGGGGAATGTAGTCTAAATTCAACTCCCGCGCCACTGCTTGCTGAACCTCGTATTTCTCAGCATTGCCATATCCCGTTAACGCCTGTTTAATTTGGGCAGGGTTAAATTCCACTGTTGGTAAGTGATGCTGTGCCAACACCAACATGACTATTCCCCGCGCTTGAGCAATGAGGATAGTATTTGCCATACGATAGAAGAAGAGTTTCTCGATTGCGACAAGCTCAGGTTGAAACTCTTTTATCAAGGTGTGCAAATCGTCGTACAACGTACATAGTCGCTGTCCAACTTCTGTATTAGCCGGCGTATTAATGACACCAAAATCTAGTAGACTTGCTGAATTCTGTTCCACCCTATTTTGATTTTTTTGGCATATAATTGCCCCAAATCCTAAAATTGCTAGTCCCGGATCTATTCCTAAAATTCGTTGTTCCATTGACTTGTTGTTTTTTTTTGACCAGAAAGCCTATTGACTCGGTATACTGGCAATTTAGACTACGCACTTTTGATCGAATCGGATTGAAAAGTGTAACAATTCCACACTTGGATTTTAACCAGGTGGTGTACATTTTCTGTTAATCATTGTTAGTACTACTGCTCCAAATCAGGTATGTCAATTGGTTTTCTCAGACAAGCCCTCAACGCCCTGCAAAAGCAGTCACGCAGTCGCACTTCCTATCGAGTTAACCAGTGGTTTAAGTGGTTATCCCCTGGGTTATCAGTGAAACGATGGCTGCTCATTAGTGTTGGAGGCGTACTTTTAGCAAGTCTGGGATTTGCTATCTGGATTAGACTAACGCCGATTTTTTGGGCAATTGAGTTTTTGAAGGGCATTCTGGGATTGATCACCAATATTGTACCGTACTACATTAGCGGACCTTTGGTGATACTGGGTGGCTTGCTGTTGCTTCTATGGGGACAAACTCGGACAGTCAGTTCTATTACTGAGGTACTTAGATCAGAAGGTGATGAGGAACTTATTGATGTCTTGCTGGCACATCGCCGATTGTACCGGGGACCGAAAATTGTAGCAATTGGCGGTGGTACAGGACTTTCCACATTGCTCAGAGGTCTGAAAGTTTACAGTGCCAATATTACTGGCATTGTCACTGTAGCCGATGACGGCGGTTCTTCAGGACGGTTACGTCAGGAATTTGGCGTGCTACCACCAGGAGATATTCGCAATTGTTTGGCAGCACTAGCTGACGAAGAAAAGTTACTGACAGAACTATTTCAGTACCGCTTTAAGGCTGGGGATGGTTTGACGGGTCACAGTTTTGGCAATTTGTTCTTGACGGCGATGAGTGACATTACTGGCGATTTAGAAAGAGGTGTCGCCGCCAGTTCCAAAGTCTTAGCCATCCGGGGACAAGTTTTGCCAGCAACCCTCAGTGATGTGCGCCTCTGGGCTGAGTTAGCCGATGGTCGCCGTATAGAAGGGGAATCTAAAATTACCGGCGCTGGTGGTAAGATTGTCAAGATTGGCTGCATTCCAGCAAACTCCCCAGCTTTGCCAGCTGCAATCAAGGCAATTCAAGAAGCCGACTATATCATTATGGGTCCTGGTAGTCTCTACACCAGCGTCATTCCTAATTTATTGGTACCGGAAATTGCTGATGCGATCGCCGCCTCGAACGCACCGCGTATCTACGTGTGCAACATCATGACACAACCTGGAGAAACTCAGGGATACACTGTTGGTGACCACATTAAGGCGATTGATGCTGCTTGCGGTAGACCCTTATTTAATGCTGTATTAGTACACAAAAAATCTCCTAGTGACCGCGCATTGATCCGCTACGCCCAACAACTATCCCATCCTGTTTTCCTAGATCGAGAAGCCGTAACCCAGTCTGGACGGCGAATTGTGATCGCTAATGTGATGCATGAGGATGAAACAGGTTGCGTGCGTCACAACCCGCAACGACTCGCACGAGTGTTGTGGCGGTGGTATAGTGGAGCACATCATGTCAAGTGAGAGAGATAAGGGGACAAGGGGACAAGGAGACAAGGGGACAAGGAGATAATAATGACTGATGATGAAAATTTTTCTGGCAGATACAACCGCGACGCGAAAGCTTGGAATCACCTTAGGTCAATCGCTGAATGCTGGCAATGTCATTCTACTAGAAGGTGATTTGGGTGCTGGTAAAACGACTTTGGTGCAAGGTCTTGGGGAAGGTTTAGGCATCACTGATTCAATTGTTAGCCCAACTTTCACCCTCATTAACGAGTACACAGAAGGACGCCTTCCCCTTTACCATCTGGATTTATATCGTTTGGAACCCAATGAAGTCGCCGCCTTAAACTTAGAAACTTACTGGGAAGGCGTTGAGGTGACACCAGGAATTGTCGCGATTGAGTGGGCGGAACGTTTGCCCTATAAACCAGATAGCTATCTTAGTGTACGCTTGACTTATGGGGATGAAAGCGCTCGTCAAGTGGAAATGACACCGCATAATTGTACTATTAGTGAAGAAGTCGCTACAATGCGTATGTAATGGGCGATCGCCCAAAGGGTAGACGCGCCTTGGCGTATCGCACTCATTACCCCATACCAAGGGATACCGAAGGGAGCCACCCCTTTTCAGCCTGCTTCCTAACGACTGACTGCGCGGCACATACTGCCAATTTCAGCATCAGCATCATTGGGATTAGTTTTGAAATACTCACCCATGAACGCGCACCCTTGCCTGAGTAAATTATCATAATCCCATCTCCACAGTCTCACCATGTTGTCATAACTTGCCGTTGCCAGCATTTTTCCATTAGGGCTGAAGCTGACGCCAAAAACCGTGTCTGTATGCTCACTCAGGGTTTTAATTACTTGACCTTTGGCAGTATCCCACAGTTTCACCGTCTTGTCAGCACTTGCAGAAGCCAGGATTTTGCCATCCCGGCTGAAGCTGACGCCAAGAACCACTTTTGCGTGTCCTCCTAAGGTGTTCGGTGCTGCAACATTGTCAACTGTATTCAGTAATGTCAGTTCTACCTGTGTGCGGGTATCGGCATCTACCCAAGGTGTATGTTGCATTTTCACAACAGCTTTTAAACTTTCTTTTAGGGCTTTTACCCCATCTGAATCTGAGTTCAACAGCACATCTGAAGTCTTAACAAGAGAATTAATTTGACTGATGGCGGCACTCCTCCAGTTTACGACAGCGACGCCTGCTAAAACTAGAGCTACCGCAGAGAAGCTACCTAGTACGATAATTGTCCTTTGCCTGCGGCGATCGCGTTCCAGTTTCTCCCGATCCCGTTGACTTGCGCTAGCCTGAATAAAGTCTCGCTCCTCCTGCGTCATTTCATCTGAGCGTTTGTGCAACCAATCTTCTGCTACAGTTAACGGCACACCTCGCAACAACGCCCCAGAGTCATGATTGCTATTTTTCCACTCCCGTAATGCTATTTTAAGCCGCTCTTGCCAAGTGCGAAACTGACGGTTAGCATTCATCCACTCGCGCAGGGTTGCCCATTCCCGAATTAGTGCTTCATGCACCACCTCTACAGTATCATCCAGTTCATTACGTCTGGTCACTACCAACCGGGCTTGATATCCTGCTAAATAAATCACCAATCCCCAGTTATTTTCCCCAACCTCTGCACGGGTAGCGATGCGGCGAGTATCTTCCGTTCCCTCTCCTGGATGCACTAATTGTAAAAAAATTCGCTGTGCTTGTTGTTGCAGATTTTCACTGAGTTTTTGATAAATTTGCTCCGCATGATTAGCTATAGCTTTTTTGACACCACCAATTTCATCGTAAGCTTGGTGAGTTAACACCCGGTTTTGCTGCTTCTCCCACAGTCGCGTAAGTGCAAATTCTAACAATGGCAAATTACCAGGCTCTTGCCCCACATCATCGAGAATACGTTGTGTTAAATGAGAATCTAACAGTACTTCCAGCTTTTTGGCAGGTAGCTCAATTACCGCTTGTAGCTCCTCTCGCCTCATGGAACTCAGGAACTGAGGTGTAAATTGTTGCAAGACATCCCGAAATGGGCGATGGGAAAGCATATCATCCAAAAAGTCAGCCCGTAAAGTTAATACCAGTGTGAAATTTCCCTCTTGAATCGCCGCCAACAAGGTGTCAGCAAAGCGTTCCTGTTCTTCCTTCACCTGACAAAGGGTGTAAAGTTCCTCAAATTGGTCGGCAACTAGCAACAAACGCTTACCAGGATTACGTTCCAAAATGGAATATACCACTTGCTGCAATGTCACTTTACCCTGCTGTATATCTGCTGCTAGTCCAGCCGCTGATCGCAATTTTTCAGTTTCACCAATTTCCGGTTCTAATTGACGCACCAATGCAGAAGCCAGCTGATAGAATTGTTGATTACCAGGACGGAAAGATTCAATCAGCCAATTTCCTTCACCTCGCAACTGTGGAATCAGTCCGGCAAACACCACCGAAGACTTGCCACTACCACTAGGACCAATCACTGCTACCAAAGGCTCTTGGCGAGTTGCTTGCACTAAGCTATTCACAAATGTATCACGTCCAAAAAAGAATGCTGCATCTTCTTCCCCAAATGCAGACAATCCTTGGTAGGGGTTAGGAGGAATGACTTCTATTTGAGGTGCTATGGGGATAATTAACTGTTTTTTTCTCAGTACCGGAGTCTGCTGTTCCAAAAAACTGATCATTTGAGAACAGCCAAGCTCATAGGCAAATTCTACCTCTTCGCCGGCTGCAATAGCATCATAAAACGCGACAGCAAAAGCAACAGCTGCTTTATCCCCTACTGTTTGAGTCATGCCAATCACATAATTAACGTATTGGCTAATTGCTTCTGCTTGCACGAGTGAGTAACAAGCGTTCAAAAGTACACAATCAACTCCTTTAGTCGCAAACAGCTTAAACATACTCCCCAGTGCCTCGGCGGAGATTAATGCTGGCTGTCCTGTTTCATCTTCCAAAACAATACCATCTTGCCCAGCACCGTGTCCGCAAAAGTGAACTATTTGCGGCTGATAATCTAACATGGCGCGGTAGAAGTCGCGCTGACGCACTGCCCATTTTTGCTCTAACTTGAATTCCTCTCGTTTATTAGCACGTCGTAATCCTTCATCAATTTCCCGTACCTCTTCATCAAGTCTCAGCCTTGAGGTACTTGTCGGATTTGCTGCCAGAATTAAAATGGTTTTGACATGGGTGTTACTCATTATAATAAACGCCTCATCTCCTCGGTAAAAGGACTCTCACCAGTACGGGATGATTATGTGGCTCAGACTTATTTGCTGCCCTTCCTTACTTTAATTAAGGGCAAGAAAAATCAACTTATGCACAAGTGAGATAGAAATGGCAAATTCTTGCTCGATCTGACTATTGCAGAACCGCACGGAAGTTGGCACTCTTTACGTTATGCACACATCAGTGAACAGTGATTCAGTTATCCATTGTTCACTGTTCACTGTTCACTGTTCACTGATAACTGTATGGTTTGACTAATGACTAAAAGTCAAAGCTTGACCTCGCACCTGTGTATGTACTTTGCCTTTTTCATACACAACCTGACCACCTACTATAGTTATCACAGGCCATCCAGTTAAATTCCAGCCTTCAAAAGGACTCCACCCACACTTTGTCAACAATTCCTCGCGTAATACAGGACGATAAGTCTTCAAATCTACAAGCACCAAATCAGCATCATAACCAGGAGCGATCGCCCCCTTATTTGGAATACCATATGCCTTGGCTACGGCTTGTGACATCCAGTCAGATACTTGAGCAACGGTACATTGCCCTTGCATTGCAGCACTTAACATCAAAGGTAGGGAAGTTTCGACACCAGGCATTCCAGAGGGAGTGTTTGGGTACTCTTGAGCTTTTTCTTCCAAAGTATGCGGTGCGTGATCTGTGGCAATAAAATCAATCACCCCATCACGTAAAGCTTGCCAAAGGACTTCGTTATCGTGGGGCGATCGCAAAGGTGGGTTCATCTGCGCCAAGGTACCAATCTTCGCGTATGCACTGGTATTGAGCAACAAATGCTGGGGTGTCACTTCTGCTGTCACCCAACTTGGTTTATCCTGACGCAGTAAGTCTGCTTCTTCTGCTGTTGACATATGCAGAATATGCAGACGACGTTGATATTTTTTAGAAAGTCTTAATGCTTGCTGCGTTGCCAGTAGTGCTGCTTGATGATCTTGAATTTGGGAATGAACTGCAGGGTCATGAATTCCAGCAAATTCTTTGCGGCGTTCGTTAATTCTCGCTTGGTCTTCAGCATGAACAGCAATCAGGCGATCGCCTTTAGAAAATATAGCCTCCAAGGCAGCGCCTTGATCAACCAGTAACTGTCCATGCATTGAACCCATGAAAACCTTGATCCCAGGAGTTGGCTTTGCCAAAAGCAAATCAGGCAAGTTGTCTGCTGTTGCCCCAATAAAAAAGCCATAATTAACCAAGCACTTTTGTGAGGCTCGTTGTAGCTTATCCTCAAGAGCTTGCTGGGTAGTCGTTAAAGGACGCGTATTCGGCATTTCCAAAAAGGAAGTCACTCCCCCTTTGGCACAAGCACAACTGGCGGTAAATAAATCTTCCTTGTGTTCCAGTCCTGGTTCCCGAAAGTGAACCTGTGGATCAATCACTCCTGGCAACAAAGTTAACCCTTCTGCGTCAATTTCTGTAGTTGGCGTTGTGGCAGAAATTTCTGGTGCAACTTTGACTATCGTGCGATCGCTCGTCAGCACATCCCCAATAAGTGATTCACCATTGGGTAAAACTATTCGAGCACGACGAATGAGCAAACTTGTAGGAGATGACATTGGGTCAACTGCGTTAAAAGAAAGGATAGAGCGTGACAGATCACTATTCATAATAGGTTAAACTGAGTTGGACTCAAGCGCGGAGGTTTTGTGTTTTTTCTTACAAAAACGTTGATGAATTGTAATGAACGAAAAAACCTGGTTAAAATGACTACATAACCTCAACCACTAATTTGTAAAGTTAAGATAAACAAATACAGCATCCCTGTTCCGGTGAGTGAATAAAGCGCATCTAAAGCAATGACTTTTGTCATTGTTCCGGTAAGCGAATAAAGCGCATCTAAAGCAATTACTTTTGTTATTTCATGCAAAATCAAGTGTCTGATAACAACTCTAGCCACCAACAATCTAATAACTCTTGGCTTGCAGAACTCAGTAGGACAGTCATACTAAGTATAGTCCTAGCCTTGGGAATTCGTACATTTGTTGCCGAAGCTCGTTGGATTCCTTCTGGTTCGATGGAACCAACCTTGCATGGTGATCCAAACCAATGGCAGGCAGACAAGATTATTGTCGATAAATTAAGTTATAAATTTTCTCAACCGCAGCGAGGCGATATTGTTGTATTTAATCCTACACAAGAGCTAAAAAGAGAACAATACCAAGATGCTTTTATTAAGCGTGTCATTGGCTTACCAGGAGAAAAGATTGAACTCAAGAGCGGCAAAGTTTACATCAATAACAAACCCTTATTGGAAAACAAGTACCTATCACCTGCACAGCGTACAGTTATTGATGTTTGCACATCAGCTCCGCAACAGCCTTTCTTATCCCAGCCAGTCACCATACCGTCCAACTCATACTTGGTGTTAGGGGATAACCGCAACAGTAGCTATGATAGCCGTTGCTGGGGTGTAGTTCCCCGCGAAAATATTATTGGACGTGCTATTATTCGCTTCTGGCCTCTTAATGGAATTGGAGGAATAGATAAAACCCCATTGTATCCATGAAATCAAAAATTTTTTGACCACGTAAAGTACTCAGGAGTTAAGAGCGGAGCGTAGGCGTGGCTCCGCTCTTGAATTCTAAATTCTTCTTTTTTAACTAATGTGGGGTCTGAGGAGTCTTTTTTCCGGTGCAGCAAAACTTTGTTCAAACTATAAAGTTTGCTCACTAGCAACTTAAGTGACCTAATAACTCAGCAGCAAACTCTATCGCTTGTTTTGCTGTGGAAACCTTGCCCTCAATCTGCGCCACAGCAATTTCTGTAAGGAGTTTGCCGACCAGTGGCGAGGCAGGAATGTTTAGTGCTAACATTATATCCTTACCACTCACTAATGGTGTGGGATGAGCGACCAGATCATCAGGGTTAAGATAGCGGGTAATGAAAGGTGCGTAGATGTGTAGCGGATCTGAGTCAGATATCCCCTCTACCGATGTTCCATGTACTACTGCTAAAAGTGCGATCGCGCTAAAGACAAATCCCGCTTCTTGGAAGAAAAAATATTGTTCTCGTAAAGACATTTTGGTTTTTTTTAATTGCGGTAACAGTCTTAAAGCGGTAGTGACTGCTTTAATTTCAGCACGACTATAAGTTAGTTCCGTCAATTCTATTTCTGCTGTTTCTGGTTCTGGGTTGACAAGACAAGCAAGTTTTGCTACCCCCAACCAAGTGGTTTTGACCGTATCCTTTACGTATTGGGTAAGTTCTACCTCAAATTGCTGCCAAATTTTAGCAAGTTGAGAAGCAACTTTGTCAGTCGCTGCTAATAAAGTCACACTTTCTTTTGTCGCGTCTTTAAAGAAAGGGGCTAGTAAACCATCTTCCCATGCTTTTACAATCCAAGGAGTCCCTTGAGCATTAGCCAGCATATAACTCAATTCTGTTCGCACTCTTTCAGGAGCAACTTTTGTTATGTGTGATGCTAAAGAACGAATTGCAACCTGAGTATCTGGTTCAATCGTAAAACTAAGTTGTGCTGCTTGACGATATGCCCGCATTAACCGCAATGGATCGTCTTCCAAGTTAGCAGGTGATATCATTCGCAAAAGACGCTGTTGCAGGTCAATGTATCCTTGCAAGGGATCAATGATTTCTTGAGTATGGGGATTATATGCGATCGCATTCACCGTAAAATCCCGCCTGTGTAAGTCTGTTTCTAGGCGATCGCCTTCTTGTTGAGCAAAATCTGCTGTAGCATGGGGAAATACAACACGAGCAATTTGTCTTTCTGAATCCAATAAAACAAAGCCTGCTTTGTAGTGTGTCGCTATTTTGCGGGCTACTTTTACAGCGTCAGATGGTAAAACAAAATCTAGATCCAGATATTCGCGAGTCCTTCCCAAAATCGCATCTCGCACAGCACCACCTACTACATAAGCTCTTTGTGGCAAGAATTCCAAACTAAAGGGCCAATTTTCTGGTGATAAGAGAGAAGGAACTGAACCGTTCATCGTAATAAAAATAAACCCAGCGACTAGTGAATAACAATGGTGCTTAAGCTAGATTATCAATAAAGGTCCTCGGAGTTGGTTCGATTATGTGTGTTTGTGTAAATTGCCACTATGTAGACCGCTGTATCACCTACCATGCGGTAGAAGCGCAGCACCAACAACCCCATTTGACCGAAACGCCAGATTTTGAGCCGAATGAGCCTTCCATCAATGTCAACATCCGCCCACGTGAAGATGTGATTGAAATGGAATGGGATGTGGTGGGATGTCTCAGTTTTAAGCGTGAGATGGGCAAGTGGTCGAAGTTGCGTCCCGGTGAGTTAGTCCCAACTTGATTATAGATTGTGTTGTGTGTGTTAAACGCGGCTACCACTGTTTATTGTGGTAGTCGTGTCTATTGATGTAATTATTATGTAATTATATTTTTTACCTACTATTTGAACGAGCTTTGACTACTGAATCAAAACATCTCCAACCAACAAAATACGGACTAGCACTCCACACCACAACTCGCGAATTAGGTTTGGCAATAAGTAACTTTGCAGGAGACACACGTTCTGATGTTTGGTATTTGGAGCGTGAATTATCTAGTCATTTGCATCAATATTTAATTGAGTTTCTCCAGCCTCAAACTTGGGCAGACTTGGCATTTATTGCCGTAGCAAAGGGACCAGGAGGTTTTACTGGGACTCGTATTGGGGTTGTGACTGCCCGCACTTTAGGACAGCAACTAGGTATTCCTGTCTTTGCTATTTCTACTTTGGCAGCTGTCGCTTGGTCACACATCTCCCCTAGTCTTTCTGACAAAGAGAATCAAGCCATAGCCGTTCAAATGGCTGCTCAACGCGGTCAAGTTTTCGGCGCTATTTATCAATCCACACCAGATGGTTCTGGACTTAGTATCTTATTGCCAGATACTGTAATGACACCTGAAGTATGGCATGAAAAATTAGCCAGTTGGAATGGCAGCTATCAACTGATTGAAGCAGAATTTGGATTAGCAGCGACAGTGACAAGTGTATTGCAACTAGCATATTTAGACTGGCAACAAGGGCAATGTCCTAATTGGTCAGAAGCATTACCATTTTACGGTCAGCATCCCGTCCAGATGTGAACAATGAGTCTCTAATGTCTGGAATTTAGATTGTCAACACCTACCAATATATCCCGGTAAATATCACGCAAGTACTCCAGTAATTCTTGTTGGGGAACCTGACGAATTTCAACTTCTCTAATGAGAAAAGCTAATATTTGCACAGGACTGTTGTGAATTTCTGCAAATGCTTTTTTCATTAACTGTTGCTGAAGCTGGAGTTGTTGTAATAACAGTACTGCAGTCCTTGCTTCCCTCACTTGGTATCTGTCCGTCCCACACGACCAGAAACCGTGGGCTTTCTGCTCCTGAAAATTCATCGAACTATGAGACATTTTGCTCAGAAATTCTTTTCATGCTTCATTTTTTCCCGAGAAGAACGAAGAAAGAAGAAATGATTCTTTCTTCTTTCTTCGTTCTTCATTCTTTTGTGACAGTCGCCATTGCCTTGTCAACAATTTGCAACGCCTGCTCGACTTCTTTTTCTGTCACAATTAAGGGTGGCACAAACCGCACAACCTTGGGACCAGCGGGAACAAGCAATAATCCTTCGTCTATTGCAGCTTTGACAATATCCGCTGCTGTTAGCTGGATTTGTGTATTCAACTCCATACCGTTGATCAGACCCCAGCCGCGTACTTCGGTGATGTGATTGGGGTATTTTGCGGCGATCGCCCGCAAACCACTTCGCAACTGTTCACCCCGCTCCTGTACGTTTTGTAAAAGATTCTCCTGTTCTAAAGTCTGGCAAACACTCAGAGCAACTCCGCAAGCAAAAGGATTTCCGCCAAAGGTACTCGCATGTTCTCCTGGTTGAAAAACATCGCAGAATGATTTGCACATCATAGCTCCAATGGGGATACCACCGCCCAAGCCTTTGGCACTGGTGAAAATATCTGGTTCAACACCAAGACACTCGTAACCCCATAACTTGCTGCTGCGTCCCATCCCAACTTGCACTTCATCAAAAATCAGCAAAACACCAGTTTCATCACAAATTTGCCGCAGCTTTTGGAAGTAGGCAAGATCTCCTGGTCGTACGCCGCCTTCTCCCTGCAATGGTTCTATCAAAATTGCTGCGACACGGTAATCACCTTCATCAAGTTCGCTAATCGCTGCTTCCACTGCTTCAATGTCGTTGTAAGGTACGTAGTGGAAACAGGGCATTAAAGGTTCAAAGTTCTTTTGATACTTCGGTTGACCTGTGGCGGTAATGGTTGCCAAAGTCCTTCCATGAAAACTGTCGTGTGCTGTCAAAATGATTGGTTTTTCAATTTGTAGCACCGTATGGGCGTATTTTCGCGCTAGTTTGATGGCAGCTTCATTTGCTTCTGCTCCAGAGTTACAGAAAAAGACCCGATCAGCACAAGAATGTTGTACTATCCACTTTGCTAGCTCTCCCTGCTCCCGAATGTAGTACAAGTTAGAAACGTGGTGTAGCTTCTGTATTTGTCGTGTGACCGCTTCCACCAACGCAGGGTGGGCATGTCCCAAAGTACAAGTCGCAATTCCCGCTACAAAGTCGAGATATTCTTGCCCCTGTGTATCCCAAACACGGCATCCAGCACCCCGTTCTAGGGCTATGGGAAACCGTGCATAGGTGGACATGACAACTTGATTGAAACTATCTGTATCAAAGGGACTAGACGGTATCGTCGCTTGTTCAATCAGAGTTTGTATGCTCACTATCCAACTCCTGAAAACTTTCCATCTTACTGGTGGGTACTAGTACAACGCGGCGGAAATAAGGCTACCCTTCGGGGAAGACCTCCGGTCTCGCTGCGCTAACACCAGTCGCCTACGGAGGGAAACCCTCCTGCAGCGCTGGATTCACCATTTTCAATCAAAAAAAAGCTTACAGCATAAGCCTTTTGACTTTTGACTTTTGACGAACGCCAGCGGTACTAGCTTCTATGAGAATCTTAAAAAAAAATCTTCTTACAAACTTCATCTTAAGCCAGCACTCAGATATTCTCAAACGAGTGGCGATGGAAAAAACCGTGTATTCAACACTT
>JAAUSC010000171.1 GCA_012031965.1 Scytonema sp. RU_4_4 | reverse complement strand
AGTCTCCCATCATCTCAATCTCCCATTCTCCCCATCTCCCCATCTCCCCATCTCCCTCTCCCCTTTTCCCCCGCCTTTGGTGCCAATAGTTAACCGCTATAATTCCAGATAGAGAAAGACCCATAATAGCTAAAGCCCAAAACCAAGCTTCCTCAATTGCTCCACCTTCCACAGCGAAATAAATCGCCATTGGAATCGTCTGAGTTTGTCCTGGGATATTCCCTGCTAACATGAGTGTGGCACCGAATTCACCCAGAGCGCGGGCAAAAGCCAAGATTGTTGCTGCTAAAATTCCTGGTACTGCGAGGGGTAAACTAATTCGCCCAAATATTGTTGATTCTTTTGCACCAAGGGTTCGGGCGACTCGCAGAAGATTGCTGTCGATTTGCTCAAAAGCTCCCAAAGCAGTTTTGTACATTAATGGGAAGGCGACTATAGTGGCGGCGATCGCCGCACCATACCAAGTAAAAACAATACTAAAGCCCAAAGGCTCCATAAGTTTTCCCACAGGACCATTTTTACCAAACAGCAGTAGCAACAAAAAACCGACGACTGTAGGGGGTAAAATCAGAGGAGCAACGAAGATTCCCTCAATCAAAGACTTACCTTTCCCTCGATATCCCAGCATCCAATAGGCAGCAGCAATACCAAGGAAGAAGGTAATAAACGTCGCAAGTAAGGAGGTTTTGAGGGATATCCACAACGGGGAAAGGTCAAAAGGCATAAGAAATTCAAAGCTTAACGGCTTGTTGCTGGGACTTTTGATGCTTGCACAATAAACCCGTATTTCTTCAAGACAGCCTTGGCTTGTTCACTAGATAAAAACTGGACAAACTCCTTAGCAGCATCAACATTTTTACTGCTTTTCAGCACCGCCATAGGATAAACAATAGGGGAATGAGACTTGTCATCAGCAACAACTGCCACTTTTACCTTATTAGAGATTTTGGCATCAGTTGCATAAACTAAACCAGCATCAGCGTTACCACTTTCCACAGAAGCCAGCACTTGACGTACATTATTGGCGTAAACGAGTTTAGGCTTGATTTGCTGCCAAAGATTCAATTTCTGGAGAACTTCCTTACCATATTGACCTGCAGGAACGCTTCTTGGTTCACCGATGGCAATTTTCTTTACCTTGGCGTCTGTCAGGTTATTAAAGTTGGTAACAGCTGTAGAATTACTAGGCACAACCAAAACCAAACTATTGTTTGCCAGGTTACTACGGGTTTCGGGAACTAACAACCCCTTTTTCTCCAAAGCATCGATTTGCTTTTTCCCAGCAGAGATAAACACATCCGCTGGCGCGCCTTGCTCAATTTGTTGCTGTAAAGCACCGGAAGCACCGAAGTTGTAACTCAAGTTGACATTTGGTTTACTTTGTTGGTAAACAGTCTTCATTTCCTGCATTGCATCTTTCAGGCTAGCAGCAGCAGATATGAGTAAATTGGCTTTTGACTGTGCTATGACTGGAGATGGGTCAAACAATTGCAAGCCAATTGCCAAGAGCAAGCTAGCAACTGCGATGCTGATAAAAGCAACAAGTTGTCTTCTTTTCATAAAAGAACTGGACTCACAGAGATTCACTTTCAACGAATTTATGGTTGGTAGAATCATACCAAAGCAGCCTGATGTTTACCAATTAAATTGGTAAACATATTTTAATCAAGATTCCACATAAGATGATCACGTTCAGGTACAAACTGCGTTACCCTGGAATACGCTTCGTGTTTTTCATTGCTGGCTGGAAACGCATATGTCCTTTGTACCTCTGCATATTCATAGTGATTACAGTCTGCTTGATGGAGCAAGTCAGCTACCAGATTTAGTGGATCGCGCCATCGAACTAGGAATCAAAGCAATAGCTCTCACAGATCATGGTGTGATGTATGGTGCGATTGAACTGATTAAAACCTGCCGCAATAAAAATATCAAGCCAATCATTGGTAATGAAATGTATATCATCAACGGCGATATCACAAAACAAGAACGCCGTCCCCGCTATCATCAAGTTGTTTTAGCAAAAAATACAAAAGGATACAAAAATTTAGTCAAACTCACAACACTTTCCCATCTTAAAGGTGTGCAGGGCAAAGGAATTTTTTCCCGTCCTTGTGTCAACAAAGAATTATTAAAAGAGTACCATGAAGGCTTAATTGTAACGAGTGCTTGTTTAGGTGGAGAAGTTCCTCAAGCAATTCTGAGTGGTAAATTAGAGGCTGCACGTAAAGTTGCTCGGTGGTACAAAGAAGTCTTTGGTGAAGATTATTATTTAGAGATTCAAGACCACGGTTCTCAAGAAGACCGGATTGTAAATGTAGAAATTGTGAAAATTGCGCGAGAGCTAGATATTAAAATAGTAGCTACTAACGATTCACATTTTATTTCTTGTTACGACGTTGAAGCGCACGATGCTTTGTTATGCATTCAAACTGGCAAATTAATTTCTGAAGAGAAGCGAATGCGTTATAGCGGTACAGAATATCTAAAATCTGCTGATGAAATGAAGCAGCTATTTCGCGACCATTTGCCAGATGATGTTATTGAAGAAGCTGTGACAACCACAGTTGAAGTTGCCGATAAAATTGAACCTTACCAAATCCTGGATACGCCTCGCCTTCCCAATTATCCCATCCCATCAGGTCACACGGCTGACACATATGTTGAAGAAGTTGCTTGGGAAGGACTCTTACAAAAACTACATAGAAAATCTAGAAGTGAAATTGACCAAACCTATAAAGATAGGCTGGAATATGAACTAAAAATGATTCAAAAGATGGGTTTCTCCACTTATTTTTTGGTTGTGTGGGACTACATCAAATTCGCGAGAGATAATAATATTCCTGTTGGTCCTGGTAGAGGTTGTGTGCTGGGTGATACAAAGGTCATGCTTGCGACTGGCGAAGAAGTTTATATTAAAGATATTCAAATTGGACAACAGGTGATAACTCACAAAGGTAATATCTTACCTGTTACCAATAAGTATGAATATAAGTGTGATGAAGAAATCGTCAAAATTCAAGTAGCCAATGATGAATTATTTTTGACGAAAGACCACAAAATATGGGCAGTTAAGACCGAAGATTGTGTTGTCAATGGAGCGAATCAAGCAAATGTTTGTAAACCTACCTGCACGAGATACTGCTCGCTCAAACCCTATGAGCATTATCAATTAAAGTGGATAGAAGCTGGTAAACTCAGGAAAGATGATTTTGTTGTCTTTCCTAGAGTGAAATCTACTGAACAAGAAATTATTTTTGATATTCTGAATTTTATAGAAATCACTTCTCATTTGAGATTTGATGATGATTTTGTATGGTATGAAGTAGGAAGCAATCGTTTAAAAACGAAGAAAATTCCGAGATATATACAATTTAATGAAGACTTTGCCAGAATTCTGGGTTACTACATTGCTGAGGGATGGTGGAGACTTGGAGAAAGAGAGTGTGCTGTAGGTTTCGGACTTGCTAGTGGTGAAATTGATTATGCTAATGAAATTTGCCTCCTTTTAAATAGAGTGTTTGAATTGGAGAGTAAAATAGTACCACATTCGACAAAAAACTCTATACAAGTTCTCAGTTACTCAAGAATTGTTGGAGAATTCTTAACAGCCTTGTGTGGGAAAGGAGCTAATCAAAAGCATATACCTATTGAGGTTATTATCAAAGGCAAGTTTGAATATACCAAAATTTTAATTGCCTATCTTTTCAGAGGAGATGGTCATCCTGGTACAAAAGATAAGACCATAACTATCAAATATAGCACTACCTCTCCAATCCTCGCCTCACAATTAAGATTGCTTCTCGCCCGTTTTGGATATTGGGCATCGATTATTAAAAGGCGGAGACAAAATGCTAATTGGGCTACAGAATACTCTGTCAAATTATCAGGTAAACAGCTTTTAGACTGGAACAGTGACTTTATAGACTTTCCCATTGGTGTCAAAATACAAAAGTTTTATAGAAATGATAGCTTTTACGTTGATGAGAGTTACATTTACCTTAAAATTAAAGAAACCAAGGCATTAAACTACACTGGCAGTGTGTATGATATAGCTGTTCCAGAAGATACTTCCTATGTAGCAAACTCTATTGCTATTCATAATTCAGCCGCAGGGTCATTGGTTGCTTATACTATGGGAATTACCAACATTGACCCTGTGCATCATGGACTCCTATTTGAAAGATTTCTCAACCCAGATCGAAAATCTATGCCTGATATTGATACAGATTTCTGTATCGAAAAACGGGATAAAGTCATTGATTATGTGACAGAAAAATACGGTGAAGAAAGAGTTGCCCAAATCATTACTTTTAACCGTTTGACTTCTAAAGCAGTTTTAAAAGATGTTGCCAGAGTGTTAAATATTCCCTACGGTGAATCAGACAAAATGGCAAAGCTGATTCCTGTTTCACGAGGGAAACCCACCAAACTCAAGGTGATGATTTCCGAAGCAACACCAGAACCAGAGTTTAAAGAAAAATATGATAATGACCCAAGGGTACAGCATTGGATTGATATGGCAATCCGTATTGAGGGAACGAACAAAACATTTGGTGTGCATGCAGCCGGTGTGGTGATTTCTGCTGAACCATTAGATGAAATTGTACCACTCCAAAAAAATAACGACGGTTCTGTGATTACCCAGTATTTCATGGAAGACTTGGAATTATTGGGATTGCTGAAAATGGATTTTCTGGGTTTAAAAAACTTGACGATGATTCAGAAAACCATCGATTTAATTGAGGAGCATCAGGGATATAGAATTGATCCATACGAAATAACCAGTTTAGAAAGAAAAGCTCAGAGAATATTAGCGAAAGGTGAGTTTAAAACCTTGCCAAACGACGTTAAAAAGACTTACGAACTTTTAGAAGCAGGTGAATTAGAAGGTATCTTTCAATTAGAATCTTCTGGTATGCGGCAAATAGTACGCGATTTAAAGCCTTCCAACATAGAAGATATTTCCTCAATTTTAGCACTCTATCGACCAGGACCATTAGATGCGGGACTGATTCCCAAGTTTATTAATCGTAAGCATGGTCGAGAAAAGATTGAATATGAAACACAAATTCTAGAACCAATATTAGATGAAACCTATGGGATTATGGTTTATCAAGAGCAAATCATGAAAATTGCTCAAGATATGGCTGGATATTCTTTAGGACAGGCGGATTTGCTGCGCCGCGCAATGGGTAAAAAGAAAGTTGACGAAATGATGAAGCAGCGAGAAAAATTTGTGGATGGCGCTGCAAAAAATGGAGTGAAAAAACAAATTGCTGAAGAATTATTCGAGCAAATGTTGAAGTTTGCCGAATATTGCCTCAGCTATGACACGGAAGTGTTAACGGTGGAATATGGCTTTTTACCGATTGGCGAAATTGTAGAGAAAAGAATTGAATGTGCTGTGTATACAATTGATAATAATGGCAATATTTACACACAACCTATTGCCCAATGGCATAATCGAGGTCAGCAAGAAGTTTTTGAATATTGTCTAGAAGATGGTTCTGTGATTCGCGCAACAAAAGACCATAAATTTATGACGACTGATGGGCAAATGTTGCCGATTGATGAGATATTTGAGCGGGGATTAGATTTGATGCAGGTTGAGGGGTTACCGGAATAAGTCTTATACTCGCTCACGAGTAGTAAACACTCATCCACGAAGCCACAGTTTCAGTCGCGGTTTAAATCCCCGTCTGTTCGCGTAGCGTACCGTAGGCATAAATGTCTTCAATGCGTGAATTTTGTTAGCGCAGCGCTCCGCAGTCCATTTTGAATTGTTAATGCGTCTCTTGCTCAGGGCGATAAGCCAGAGGCTTGATGCTCCGCGTATCGCATTCGTTTCTAGAGCGCCGGTACATTAGTCAAGCAGGAGCGATTAAAAACCCGGTTTCTATCGTTGAAAAGACTGATTTTTCGTTGAGCCACCTTAAAGAAAACGGGTTTTTGGAATTACTGTACCGATGCTCTAGAACACCGATTCAGTATTCATAATTGTGACTAAAAAACCCGGTTTCTTCTTGTTGATTCCACGAAATTTTTTGTAATAATGGGTCTACAACAGTAAAGTAAACAACAGGAGTGATAGTTATGCCCCTAGTGACTATTCCTAAGCGTTATCTCGTGTCTGAAGATGATGAATCGATCACATTGGATTTACCGGAGTCAGTTCTAGCGTCATTGCAACGGGATTATAGAAAGGTGAAGAAGGCTAAAGGAATTCTTCAGTATCAGAAAGAAGCAATGTTTGCTCATCTGGATACTGTGCGTGGAGAATGGGAATGAACTATCTCTATGATACAAATATTTTTATCTACTATTTGGCGGGAGATGATACAGTTTCTGAATTCTTTTCAGAAAGTTTTCTTAATAAAACGGTTTCTGATGTGACTTACTCATTAATATTAGGTCGCTTTTGCATTTTGTGCTTCTGGTTGTACTCTCAGTTGGCGATGCTCCGTACGAAATACGAAATGTAAAAGCTGTAGCAAGATATTTCCCTTTTTCTCCTTGTCTTTTGCTGAAGTGGTGATGCGACTCCTATTTTCTATTTTCCTGCTGCTATTAAATGCTGCTGATACCAATTCCCATGATAGCTTGCGTGGCGTAGCCATAAATGCACTTAATAATATTAGAAAACGTAGACGCGCAGCGGCTTCCCGCAGGGTACCGCCAAGAACGAAGGAACAGAGGGATACTTATTAAGTGCAAATTATAGAGAATTGGTATGAGTTTTGTTGAATTCAGCCTGCTTTATGCTGCGAGCAGCACCACTTTCCCGACGAGTTGGAACTCCTCGCTTAATTGGTACTCGAACTTGCAGCTTAGTTTGTTGAATAGTTTTTACGGTTCTTGGCGCATTTTCTAATAGCAATAAATTCTGTGTATTTGCATAGTTAGCTGACACTGTTATTATTCCTATTATTAACGGAGCTATGAGATATTGCGATTTCATTTTTTCCTTCCTCAGAAAACTCTTCAGAATATAACTTCACTACTCTATAGGTGTTTTTCTGACGAAATATGCAGTTTGACTGAAACAGCAGTAAATATAGGGTTCCAGCAAGTTAACCTCAGAGGATCTCTGAGAAGTTTCTCAAGATTCATATCTTGCACCCTCCGGGGATGACCTCCGGTCACGCTACGCTTTAGACCTCTGGGCGTGCGCTTTGCGCATACGCCAGTCGCAGCCTACGGCGACCTACGGTCCACTAGCCCCGGAGGGGGCGCTGCGCAAACGTTAACGCTCCGCTAACATGGGGAGCCAGTGCGTTGCGGAGGTTCCCTCCGTTGTAGCACCTGGCGTGGAAACCCCCAAGACCCTTACGGGTTCGCCAGTCACCTGCGGAGGGAAACCCTCCCGCAGTGCTGGACTCACCGCGCTGGCTCACCATTTTCAACAAGACCTAAAAAACCGGGTTTCTCAATGGAAAGTTAAGCTTTTGAAGTGGTGTTATTCTCAAGAAACCCGGTTTTTGACCCTGGTGCAATATGTCAGGTAGAACATACGTGCGAGTTTATGGGCGCAAGCGGTAATTGCTTTCGGGGTACCTAAGCGCGATTGCAAGGCTCGTACGCCGCTAGGCGTTCCCGTAGGGTAGATTACGTATTAACGAACCGCCAAAACGCCTTCGCGTAGCGTGCGCCTGCTGCGCATAGAACGCCAAGGAAAAGATAGGTAATCTTGTACCGGGAAGGAAGTATTCATGAAAACTTCTTCATCATACTAAACATTCGTCAAGAAGGGTATAAATTGTATTTTTATCTAGATGTCTTCCAATGAAAACGACTTGATTTTTAGGAGATGTTTTCCATTCATCTGCATCTAATTGATAACGTGGACCGCTCAGTTGAAAAAGATGCCGCAACTCGCTATCACTAAACCAAAGAATGCCTTTAGCTCGAAAGACATCTCTTGGCATTTTTTCGGTGAGAAAACTCTCAAACTTATGAACATCAAAAGGTCGAGTGCTTTGGAAAGATATCGACATAAATCCATCATTTTCTAAGTGATGAGAGTGGTGTCCGTGATGATGATGCTGATGCTCGTGGTCATGCTCATGATGGTGATGATGTTCATGATGCTCGTGGTCATGCTCATGATGGTGATGCTCCTCCCCTTCGTGCTCTTCATGCTCCCAAAGATATAAATCTTTTGGAGTTAATTCCACATCTAAAATTAGAGGTAACGCTATCTGTCCATAGGTGGTGTGCAAAATTTTTGCACCTGCTTTAACTTCATGAATATAAGTTTCTAGTTCTTGAAGTTTTTCTGAGGTAACGAGGTCAGTTTTATTCAGGAGAATAATATCTCCATAACTTATCTGTTTTAACGCAGCTTCACTTTGGAAATGCTCTCGATTAAATGTTTCAGAATCAACCACAGTAAGAATAGAATCGAGATTTGTTAAATCTCTCAGTTCTGTTCCCAAAAATGTAAAAACAATCGGTAATGGATCAGCAATACCTGTGGTTTCAATAACCATATAATCGATGCGATCTTCCCTTTCTAATACTCGGTAGACGGCATCAACTAACCCATCGTTGATAGTACAGCAGATACAGCCATTGCTCAGTTCTACCATGTCTTCATCCATAGAAACTAGTAATTGGCTGTCAATGTTGATATCACCAAATTCATTCACGAGAACTGCGACTTTTAAGTCTTGTTTGTTTTTGAGAATTTGATTGAGTAGGGTAGTTTTTCCACTACCCAGGAATCCTGTAATGATAGTAACAGGCATTCCCCGCTTAGGTATATCAATATCCGGAATGATGTCTGAAGTTGATGCGGTGGGATTAGTCATGGTACATCCTTTTGTCAAGTTACAAATGATTAGTGAAAAGTGTAGATACACAGACTACAGCTTTGGTTAAGAGTGGAGTTAGGAGTTAGGAATTTTAAATATTGCATTTTGAATTTGCCACTTCTTACCATCTCAATTTGGTAGCGGTAGAATTCGTACGAAAATTCCTTTTTGTAAAACTTCAGGTCGCGCTTGTTGTGGAACGATACCATGACTACTGGCGTAATATTGTTCGCACAATAGCAGTATTGCTTCGTTCTATTGATTGAGGTTTAGACTGGACTGGAGTTAGGGAGTTGCTCATATACACTAAAAATGAGAATCGTTATCATGATAGCGCAAAAAGATTTTTTTGATGCAAGTTGAATTTTGGAGGAAAGTATCCAGCCTTTCTTACAAATACAAATTAGGCGCAAGAACGCGAATGCAGATGCAAGCTAGGGTATGTTGTAGGGTAAACGCATCTTAATTGTTTCTGTTGCTTGTAAAGCGACTTGAATTTATCCAGCTAATTTTAGTTCTCCTTTAAATGATAAACAAAATAAATAAATTATTAAATTGAAATATAAAATGATTATAAAATATTCGAGCAAGACATAAGGTATGATGCGGGATACACAAGGAAAGAAAAGTTTCAGGTATGCTTTGTGCCTTTACGGAGAACAGAACTGGAAAAATGAGCCGTCTAGCCCCTAAGGGGGCGCTTCGCAACGCAGCGGCTCCCCTTGCTCGCTTTCTTTATTCGTTGACTAGTTAACAAAGGATGGCGGCTATTAGAGTTGTTATTAGTTATTTGGTAAGAAGTGTGACAGCACAACACTGAGTTTTTTAATTTCAAAAACATAGCTTCATTGAAGCTTAATACTTGAGCTAAATAATTTACGCTTTCTTGAAAAATCCTTACTATTTAGCTATTAGTATGAGATTGGTAGATTAGAAATTTCAAGACAAAGGCTTTCTAGCTTATATGTAAATTACCTTTGCACATCATGATGACAGCAGCAGACTCTAAAAAATGGCGAGAAGAAAGCCGTTATAGTAGTCGGGGAAGTGCTTACTTATTCGCTCCGATGGTCAACTTCAATGTGATGGCTGAAGTTGGCGATACTCCACCCTGACCTGATGTGCTTATAATTTCTTGGAAATTTTGTGAGAAATTCAACAATTGCATCTAGATTGAAGTGAGAATATTTTAATCTTCATTTATATGTCTTTAACAGATGTAACTTTGTTGAAATAACTGGTCTTGCTTTTTGTAACTTAATCACTGAAGAAAATAGCATTTCAAGCTATTCACTTATACATACTGATAGTTTGACTATTCGTTCTTGAACGTGGTGATGTAGTTATATCAGTTGTTAACTTAGTTCCAAAAAGAAAAAGCTATTTCTCTAATTTCCAATAGATTTTTAACAAATGTGAATACTAAACTGAAAAGTAGCTTGTCAGTGAATAGGATGGTATTGCAAATAAACAGAGTACCTCTTGTTATAGCTACAGCAATTGAATAACACTTGCGTTTTATAGCTCCTCAGGTTCATGTTTTAGAGTTATTCTCGGTTTTTAAAAAATAGGAAAACCATGTATTAACTATCTGAAATTTTTTATGAGGAGTTTTGCAACAATAACTTGAACACTTTTGACGATAGTGAATTTAGGCTCACAGACTATTTCATATTCAATTTGTACGGTTTATTTTGGCATAAAATCTGAGTTTTTCATCTGAATGTTCAGATGAAGAAATATAGGTAGATACTAAAAAAATAGCATAATTTTTTACAGATAATTTAAGAAACTAGGCTTTTGTATTTGTAAATTGAGTCTAGATAATTTGATGCTTTATAGAAAATATTCTATTTTTAGATAACGACAGATGTTGATTCTTTAACAGAGGAGAATAGCTCTATGAATAATAAAGAACATATTTCTAAATGGAAACGAATTAAAGAAGCTCTACTAACTAATTTGTTAAAATCTATTCCTACTAGATTCTTGGGTGGGAAATTACGAAATCTATTTTATGGTAAGATTTTTTATGGAATGGGTAAAGCAGTTTATATTCAAGATGGTGTTGAAATATTCAACACTTCTTGTATTGAAGTTGGTAATTATGTGCAGATTTTACGCGGTGTTAATATAGATGCAACAGGATACCAAAATAATAGAATCTATCTAGCAAATAAAGTTACCCTTAGTCAGGGTGTTGATATTAGGGCGCTGAATAATACTTCTATCGAAATTGATGAAGGTACATTTGTAGGTCCTTATGTTTGTATTGCTGGTCCTGGCAATATCAAAATTGGTAAATACTGTTTAATTGCAGCACAATCAGGAATATTTGCTAATAATCATATTTATTCAGATCCTACTCAAATCATAAGCTCTCAAGGGGTGACTCGCAAAGGAATTGTCATTGAGGATGACTGTTGGATAGGTTCTGGGGTGAAAGTATTAGATGGAATCACAATCGGTAAAGGTAGTGTTATTGGTGCTGGAGCTGTAGTCACTCAAAATATTCCTCCTTTCTCAGTTGCTGTGGGTGTACCTGCACGAGTCATCAAAAAGCGTGATAATACTGGCTCTTTTTTATCAAATTTAAACACAGTAAAACACTAAGCAAATCACTCAATTGTAGGATAAATCTCCTGAAAAAAAGACTACATCTTCATTACTTATATGGCTTACGTTGACTTGCCGCTCTGTATGTTGTACTTGTTCATATTGAGCCAAAAATGTGAGAGCCATTACCTCAATCGTAGCTATTGTTTGAAACATTCTTAAGATGTGGAGCATTTAGTGTTGTCATTTTTATTACCCTTTATGGCTACGTTTTGATGTTGTCAGTAGCTCGTTTTAAAAGTGGTCATTTATCAGGAAGTTTGATTGATTATATTAAGAGGCGATTGCGCAGGGCGCAGACGCCTTTGGCGTATCGCGTCGAATTTTACCGCCTTACTATGCTGCTTAATGATATATCCGTTTTATTTGGTTTTTGAGCGACCATTTCTATCGAGATCTTTAAAAAGCGCAAAGTCAAAGAAGTCGTGAATTGATATAAAACTAAGGTATCACTAACTTTTTAAAGCAAATTTTTACACTCAGATTTGATTGTTTGCAAGTTTGAGCTGATTTTTGCTGCCAGACCATTCACTTTCATGGAAGCAATGTATCGGATGGTAAACTATTTGTAATTATTCTAGAGGTAGTAATTGCTTTTTATGAAGAATAAATCTAAGGGATTGGAAAATATAAAAGTACGACAGAAGCTGAATTTCAAGCCATTTAAAATTTTAGAAGTTTCTAATATTAGAGGTGAGGTTTTAGCAGGGATAACTGTAGCATTAGCACTCATTCCTGAATCTTTGGCTTTTGCGGCGATCGCGAAAGTCGAACCAATGGTAGCACTTTATACATCTTTTTGTATAGCTATCATCACTTCCCTATTTGGTGGACGCCCAGCAATGATTTCGGCAGCAACGGGTTCTATGTCATTATTAATGACATCACTAGTAGAAAAACACGGAGTAGAATACCTGTTTGCTGCCACTATCCTAACGGGAATTATTCAGTTCCTTATGGGAGTTTGCAAGTTAGGCAGATTTTTTACTTTTATTCCCCAGTCCGTTGTCGCGGGTTTTGTTAACGCTTTGGGCATCTTAATTTTCTTAGCTCAAATCAAGCAACTACTTGGGCAATCTTGGCAAGCATACGTCATGGTAGCGATTTCACTCGCTATTGTCTACATTTTGCCACGTTTTCTCAAGAGTATTCCATCACCTCTAGTCGCAATTGTTTGTATGACAATTGTGGCTATAGCAACAAATCTTCCTATCCGTCGGGTAGGGGATATTGGCAATATTACGAACACATTGCCTTCTTTTCACTTGCCACACATTGACTTTTCTGTACAAACTTTATTAATTATTCTCCCCTATGCTTTTACTCTCTCCATTGTTGGGCTTTTAGAATCTCTCCTCACAGCAAATTTACTAGATGAATTAACCGAAACCAAGAGTTCCAAAAATCAAGAAGTCAAAGGACAAGGTATTGCTAATATCGTCACTGGCTTTTTCGGTGGTATGGCTGGTTGTGGCATGGTGGGGCAATCAATTATTAATATTCGTTCTGGAGGGAAGGGACGTTTATCTACCTTTCTTTCCGGTGCCTTCTTATTAATTCTCATATTTATTTTTAAAGATATTGTCAAACAAATTCCTATGGCTACTCTCATCGGTGTAATGATTATGGTGGCGTTTGAAACATTTGATTTCAACTCCTTAAAACACTTACATAAAATGCCAGCAAGTGATGCAATCATCATGCCTATAACTGTAGTTATTACCCTCTGGACTCATGATTTAGCGCAAGGTGTTGTAGTCGGTGTCATTCTCAGTGCTTTGATGTTTGCTTGGAAAGCAGCACAAATCAAAGTCATCAAATCTTTTGATGCTTGCGGCTCGAAGAAAATGTATACTATATCGGGGCAAATTTTCTTTGCTTCAATTGCCAACTTCGTAGAGTTATTTCACTATGTTGAAGACCCAGAAAAAGTGGTGATTGACTTGCATCATGCTCATGTGTGGGATCATGCAGCCGCGACTGCAATTGCTAAGGTGATTGAACGGTATCAGAAACTAAATAAGTATGTGGTTATTGTTGGCTTAAACCAAGAAAGTCAATCATTTATGCGTAAGATAGGAGTTTCTGAAGGTATTGTTAGCTGACTCAAAGGGGGGGCTTCGGGGTCCCTTTGGAGTTGGGGGAAAGACCCCCGAAGTTCTGAGCCTCGCTCCTCGTCAACAGACTTTTTTCTGCACAGCGCTGGCTCTTCTAGTCGTGGACCTGAAAGGGCGCAGTGGATCTTCTACCTGATCTTAACGACAAATATTTATGATTTCCAACCGCTTACGCTACCTGAAGTCTCGGAGTGTATCTGTGTAAACCATCCCAAATTTGGGCAAAGCCTGCTCGTCTGAGAACTTCTGTTCCAAAGGTGGAGAGATTCAGCGTGAAGATTCGATGTAGCGTATGAACGCAAGAAGTGTGTATTCTGAAGCCAAAGACCTTCAAACTATGTTCCTGGTTGTGGTAGCTCCACTCAAAATTGAAAGCATTCATCATTGCCGTGATACGATGGGCAACAAGTTGTAGTTGCTGCACATCTTGCTCGCTAAATTGATGGGGCTGTAATGTACCAACATGTAGAACCCCCACTTTACCCTGCTTAAAAGCTAAAGGGATGCCTACGAGCGATCGCAGGTTCTTCTGACGCAAAATAGGGCTGAAAATCTGTACTTGTGATAGGTCATTGACCATCATTGGTTCCATGCTCGCGGCGATATGACCAGCAATTCCCTGTCCAATTGGGATGCGGATCTGTTGTTCAATCTCCTCTTCAAGCCCAAGGGTCGCGTATACAGCCAGATTCTGCTGGTCTGTGGGCAGTAGGAGGGTAACAGTGTCTACAGACATATAATCTTGTACCCACTTCAGTAGCTTTTTGGTGGAGGTTGCAATCCCAGCTTCCGTATAGTTTTGCTCATCATCCATAGATACATCCCAGCCTTTATAGGACTTTGGCAAACCTGTATTATCTCTCCAAAACACCATTATTTAACTCCATTAATGACATACAAAATATAGTCATAATTGATGAGAATTCTAATTTCTATAGACTCTGTAGATAGTTTGCGAGTTCCCAAAAAGTGGAGATTCCGCGCTAACGCGCCGCTAGCCCCGCAGGGGGCGCTGCGCAAACGCTAACGACCACTCCACTCTTTCAATGACCTTCGGTCATTATCAATTGTGGGTGTTCTCGTCATCTCCCGCTATCCATACCTACCACTAGAAGCGTTGAGGGTGGGGACTTCCGCGATTCCGTTAATTATAGTTTGTTGAAATTAGGTAGAAGGCGGAGGAATAATTTCCAAACCGTACTTGGGAGCAGTTGTCGCCATTTTTTCAATATCTGCGGGAGTCACAGCAGGTGGTGTTGTATTTTGCTCGGATACGGTTGTACCCACTTCGATAAAAAATTTCTCCAATCCTGCTGGTGTTAACCAGCAAAGAAATTTAACTGGTTTTGCGCCGATGTTGCGGAAACTGTGTGGCTGTCCTTTGGGAGAATGGAGAAATGTTCCAGGTGTGGCGACAATTGTCTGTTCCCCAAGTTGGAATTCCATCTCACCCTCTTGAATGTAAAAAGCTTCGTTTTCGTGTGTATGAAAGTGGGGTGGAACTGCACTGTGGGGTTGCATCACAATCTCAATGAGCGCATAGGCTTGAAATGTATCTTCGCCGACTGCTTTAAAGGTGTACAAGTCTCCAATTACCCAAGCGGAGGAACCTTCACCTGGTTGCATTAATATGGCGTTTTGATGAATAGTCATTATTAAGTTCCTTATAGTATTAGCTATTGCTTAACTTGGCAGCACCAAAGGTAGCGTTGAACTTACGACACCAAATAACAGCAGATTTGTACTCTGCTAAATTGATGTTGTTAGGAATAGCATAAGTTTGAGCGCCACTAAATTTTTGTAAGCGACCAAGGATGATATAATCTCCTTTTTTTAATGGATAGGATGGTGGTTTAGTAGAACCAATCACGTTATCTGAACGATGCAAAATAACGACCAAAATCTGGTCCTGAGTTGGAAGTTTTAAACGAC
>JAAUSC010000170.1 GCA_012031965.1 Scytonema sp. RU_4_4 | reverse complement strand
CATTTTGAGATAAATTCTCTCTTGCCAATCATTATCCCGTGTCAGCATTTTCAACTGTGGAAGTAATTCTCCATCTTCTCCAGTGAAAAAAATTTGCCAACATCGACGGTTGTTCCATATAGATGTGGACACTGAAAATCTGGTCAAATTTGTCAATTCTATCTATCTTCCGAGCTTGAATCCCACCACCGGAAATTTTTGTGCAACCATTTCCCAATGTTCCATAATCGCTTTTAATTTTTCCTGAAAGCAGGATATCAAAATGTAAGGGATGCTCACCTCCGGGTTTTTGAATATGCAATTCATCATGATATCGGTAATTCCCAATCGTCAGGCAGAGATTTGAAAATACTTCTATATCTTTTTGATAACCTTGACCCAGATCAGTAGGCATTGGAAGAAGAGTTTCATATGTTTCTAGGCTCTGTGAACCAGTATATTCAGCTTCATCCCATAGTTCTTTGGCTTCGTCCCACATTCCAAAATATTCTTCGAGCGTTAGGGTGATGGTCATTGCTGGTGACTGAGATGAAATGTTAGCTTATTGCCATAAATTCTCAGTATAATTATGGCAAATAACACCATTTAAATCAATCCCAGTCGGAGATGCAACGACTATAGCTTGTTATAGAAGCATTAAATATAGACACTTGTGACTACTTACAGCAGTTTTCACGTATTTGAACCACACTGTAAGGGCATAGCAATGCTGTGTCCCTACGGCAAATGTGGTCTATTTACCTGAAAATAGCTGTAATCACAGGAATTAGTGCCGCGATCGCATTTTGTAGAACCTCTGGAATTTTCTTGAATGCGATATTCCCCTTACGGCTCTTGATATACAATTTCATAAATTCTAATATGGTGGGAAATAGTAATGAGTGCTTATTTTCTGGTAAGTTTACAGGCACAAGCGCGAACTAACCGTTTCATCCCGTCTGGACAAAATTGCCCAGACGGAATGAAACGGCTATTTGTTAGCGATCGCCTTCTTTGAGAAGTTTGGAGAACCTGTCATATTTTTCTATCACCAGAGTCATAAAAGAGCGTTAGGTCGAGGGGAAGTCTTAGCCGCGCAGAGTATCAAGCAGGCTGAAATATTGTTTTGGAAACCGAATTGACTACCCCAGACAGTTCTTGTAGCTTTTGAGCAATCACACCACTAGTGAGTAATTCCTCTGCCTTGGCTATACCCTCACGCATATCTGAACAAATTCCACAACGCCAAAGGTAAAACCCTCCATTCCACAAAGCTGTTTCCATGAAATTTGAGGGTTTACCATTCAATACCCCCTGTATATCGGTCATCAATTCTTCAGTGGTACCGAGAGGTTCATTCTTTGTTGTAAAGCCGTAATCACGAGGGGACAGGTGCAACCGTTCTATCGATATATTGCCTGTCTCATCCAATTTTGGAGTTGTAGTTATGCCGATGATAGCAGTGCGATCGCGTGGTAACTCGCAACTCCCCTCTAACCCTTTTATCGTCGTCAATTGAGTCACTCCTCGCAATGCGAGGGTAGTTTGAAATAACGTTTCTGTGGGAGGATGAACAAATCCAGCAATGATATGAGCATTTCCTGCATAGGGACACCAAATTAATTCCATTGTCGCTAAAGGTGGACGCTTGCCAAGCTGGTCACGGTACTCCCAGATACTATTAGTTAATGGAAAATGCTGAGAAGTATAAACAAAGCCAAGTCCAGTTTTCTCAAACACCTGCTGGGTTTTCTCTAGTGAGAGTCCAGTCCAATCAACTCCTAAATGTTGCCAAATATCTACCAGCGGCACTCCGTATTTTGTCGGCAAACAATCTCCACCATGCATGACGACTGGTTGTCCGCTTGCTACTAGCAGCAAAGCCGTTACTGGACTAATGGGTGCGGTACGAGTTCTGCCATCATAAGGTATGCCTAAAACTATCACTGGTCGTTTGCAGGCGACTGGTTGCAGTTTTGGTCCTAATTCATCATAAGCATCTAGCATTCCAGCTATTTCTTGAGCCGTGGGACGTTTGATGCGATGAGCAATTAAAAATGCCCCAATTTGTGCTGGTGTCGCTTCTTTTAGCAACATCATCTTAGTTGCGGTGGCTGCTTCAGCACGAGTTAAGTTTTCCGCAGTATGCTCTCCACTACCTATCTTTTTTAAGAAATCTCTGAATACTTTGCTCATATTTTTGTCCCAGATATCTTCGGGGCGGTGTGTATCCAATTTGAACAAAGCCTTTGTGCTTTGTTCAAACTCTGTCTTCCCTTCTCTCCTGTCCTCTGTCCTTTACCTTGCCCTAAGGGCTTGTCAAGAGTCAAATGACAAACGACAGATGATTCATGACTTATAACTGCTAAGAAGCCGACTTTGCAAGAGAGTGAAATTGTGGTGGTACGTTGTCCCTAACCAACTGCCAAAAATGCTTGATAGGAGGAATTTGAAGCCGGTCTTGGGTCGTGACCATAACGACCTGCCGAGTCAAACTAGAACTATCAGGTGAAGAATTATTACTGTTAGTGTTGCAGGCTAGGGAACGAACTGCAAGGCTAGGGTCAATACGTGCTTCAACGAGTGCCGACTGTGGTAGCATAGCCACGAGTTCTCCTTGGCGCACGACTCCTCGGAAAGCATCCAGAGTATTCACTTCTAAAGCCGCTTGTAGTGTGGCTTCTAAGCGTTCAAATCTATCTTGTACGAGGCGTTGCATCCCATAACCATCCTTAAACACGACTTGCGGATAACGAGTGAGCTCCGACCAAGGGATGCGTTCATATTGCGCTAATGGGTGATTTTTTGCGACTAAAACTTCTATTGGTTCATCATATAGCACTTCTACTAGCATTTCTTTGCCAGTGCATAAGAAGCGATTATTCATGACTATTGCCAAATCCACGAGTCCATCTTTGAGGACTTTTAATGCGCGATCGCTACCTAGTGATGTCACCCGTAGCTGCACTTGTGGATAATCATGACAAAATTTTTGCAAAACTGGTGGTAGGTAATAAGCACACAGAGAGTGAATAGCTGCTACACAAAGTTCTGGCTGCTTTCCTGCCAATAAATCAGCTATTTCCTGTGTAGCACTTTGCCACTCTTGGCATATTTTTTGAGCACGAGGTAGCAAGCGTTCACCCGCTAGTGTCAGCTTTGCTTGGCTGGTTCTGTGAAAGAGTTCCAAACCCAAATCTTCTTCTAGTGCCTGAATTTGCCGACTAACCGTTGATTGAGTCACACCACATTTTCGTGCTGCACCCTGAAAGCTGCGAGTTTCTGCGATCGCCAAAAAGGCTTGCAACTGCTCTAATCGCATGTTGATGTAGCCTGAAGTACACTGATGGCTTTCATCAAGTTATCGTACTTTCAGGCGCAAATTAGTACTGTTTGTTACAGCTCATTCTTGTCAAAGAATTTATTGACAACTTTTATCGAATCACAGATTATTGTCGTCTAAGTCAAAAGCCCTCTTTAAAAAATTAAATTGATAAATAAGTAAAGATTTTTACAAAAATTAACAATGGTGAAACAAGTGAGCACGATACAGAAAAAATACTTCCGCTCCAAAGTCTATCTAAGAAAATGTTAATTTTTCAGTAGTTTGATGTCAATTCATGTGTAAAATAAAATACATAAGTGTTGGAGACTAGATTTGGAATGAGTCATAATCGAATCTAGTTTTTAAGAGGAGACTCGTCTAACCGCTTGAGCAACAAGCAGTAAGCCAGTTATAAGGGCTTTTTACTATTGCACAGGTAAAATGAGTGCTTTTGAGTCATAAAGAAGCACGAGACTACTACAAGAAAAACGACCTGTTGTTGAGAAGGTGTATTTTGATATTGTTGACTCTACCAAAACATCTTTTGGAGGTTTACCAAAAAAAAATGAACTCACAACCACCACTGCCTAACAATGAATTGGATAGGCTCAATGCACTGCGCCAGTATCAAATTCTCGACACTCCTCCCGAAAAAGTCTTCGATGACTTCACCTTCTTAGCTGCACAAATTTGTCGTACTCCAATTGCGATTATTAGTCTTGTTGATGGAAATCGGCAGTGGTTTAAATCGAAGGTGGGTTTAACAGCACCTGAAACAAGTCGGGATCTTGCATTCTGCGCTTACACCATTTTGCACTCAAAACCATTAATCGTCAGAAATGCGTTGTCAGACTCTAGGTTTGCAACCAACCCTTTGGTACTCTCCGATCCCAATATTCGTTTTTATGCTGGCGCACCCCTCATGACACCTGAAGGATTTGGGATTGGATCGCTATGTGTCATTGATGTTGTGCCTAGAGATTTGAGTCTGGAGCAGGTGGAAGCACTACGGGTATTGAGTAGTCAAGTCATGGCACAACTAGAGTTGCGGTCTAATGCTATGACTATATCACGTAGTATTATGCAACGACAGCAGGCAGCAGCACAGCGTCGTCGCCAGTACGATTTTATTGAGGTCTTCTACCGCCGAGGAGAAGAAAAGACTCGACAAGGAGACTATAAAGGAGCCATTGTAGACTTTAACGAGTTCCTGAGGCTCAATCCCAACGGCTTTAAGGCTTATTATGACCGAGGGCTTGCCCGTCAAAAGTTAGGAGACTACAAAGGTGCAATGATAGATTTTGATATGTACCTGCGGTTTAATCCTAACGATGTTGAAGCTCGCAACAATCGGGGATTGCTCCGTTTTGAACTAGGAGATTACAAAGGAGCAATTGCAGATTACAGTCATGCCATGCATATCAATCCTGACCATTCCATGCCCGGTGAGATGGGGTTGATTTACTCTGAACTCGACAAAAAAGAAGTCATTGTAGAGCACACCCACTATTTGGAATTAAATTCTAGTGATATGGATATGCATGCTGATATCAATATCAGCCAGACTCACACTCACTCTATGTTGGAAGATGACAGCAACACATTTGAGGATAGTACTCAGTTTCTGACGGTTAATTCTAACGATGCGGAAGAAGTTTACGTTAGTTTTAGTAACATCCAATATCAGCCTGAAGATGACACGCAATCTTTGCGACTAAGTTCTGATAATGCCAAGTTACATATCGACCGGGGTAATGCTCGTTGTCAATTGAATGATTATAGTGGTGCTATCGAAGATTATACACAATCTTTGAAGATTAATCCTCGCAATGCACAAGCATATATCAACCGGGGCAATGCTCGCTTTGTGCTGAAAGACTATACAGGCGCAATTGATGATTATACTCAGTGCTTGTGGATAAATCCTAATCATGCTCAGACTTACATTAGCCGAGGCAATGCTTATTGTGAATTAGAAGATTATAGTGCCGCAGTTGAAGATTACACTCGGTCTTTAGAACTGAGTTCCAACAATTCTGAAGCTTACATCAATCGAGCTAATGCTCGCTCTAGGCTAAAAGACTACAACGGTGCTATTGAAGATTACACCAACTTTCTACAGCTTAATCCTAACGATGCTAAAGCTTATATCAGCCGAGGTAACGCTCGCTCTAAGCTAAAAGATTACAGTGGCGCAATTGAAGATTACAAAAGAGTGTGGTCAAAAGCCATTGATGAGTTACCTAAGCTCTCTAGCGAGGACAGGCGATAGGAAATTTAAATATAGCGGTTCTCATTTGGATCAAGTACAAGTTCATCTGCGTCGAGGGTGCAGTTCCTTAATTCTTTGATGTATAGTCTCCATACAAGTCTGTCCATCTCATGACGCGATCGCACACCAGCATGAATCGAAAGTAGCGATTGATAGAAACGTCTCACATTGCTAGCAAAACAAAAGCAGTAGGTAAGGCAAATGCCCTACCCACTGGCTTAATTCTTTGTATAGACTGCACTTTTTTCCGTTACATAAGACCTATTCATAACTACTCACAACTAGACAAATCTACTCATGTGTAGCTTGACGCTTACTTCCTGCTTCATTCTGGCAATGTCGGCATTATCCAGTCCACAGGCGCGAGAACGGTCTAACTGACCGCTATATGTATCGAAGTTATAAAAAAACTTCTTTTGAGGCGCTACTAACGACCCTCTGTCTATGGAGCTTGCACTTCGCCTGCGGCACGTTTATCAAACGCCAGTCTATGCTGGAAGGGTTATCCTCTGACGGCACGGTAGTTAACCGTTACTATAGGTAATATTTTAGCACCTTTTCAGCAATACCTACTCAAAATTGACTAGTTCTGAAAAGAAATGTGTAGAAATTAAGTTACAGTTTCTACCCCTGAATTAGTCAAGAATGCAAAGTTCAGCTTGACTTTTGAACGGCAGTTGCTACACGACAGAGCGACTCTTTACTTCCAGCTTTTATCAGCTTGTCCCAGCACGTATGCTGCTACGTCTTCAATTTGCTCGGGTTTCAAACGACCTTTGAAAGCGGGCATGGCATTTTTACCTTTTGTCACTTGAGTAATAATGGCATCTGCCGAATACATCCCATACTTTTCCAAAGCGTCTTTTTTCAAGGTTTTGTTAGCTTGAACCAGGTTCTTCCCGCCGACGTGACAAGAAGCGCAATTGGCAGTGAAGATTTTTGCTCCCTTAACAGCATCTGCTGCTAGAACTGGACGATTGAAGGCAAAGGTGAAAATTGCCATGACTAGCAACAATACTGAAAAAATCTTTTTCATCCTGTGTTCTCTCTACAAAAGGCTTATTCTTTAAGGATCTCCATAATTTTGATGTTTACAACATTTGTTGTCAAAAGACAGGCTGTCAAACTTCACTACTGGCGAATCACCCAGAGTGTGGCAAGTCGGGTAAAGAATCAGTAAAGATTTTTACTATGTGTAATACTTATTACTGAAGTGTGACAACTCGTCAATCTTCATATTATCAACACAATTCAGTTCTTATTGTAAGCAAATACTTAAATTTTATTTTATTAAACTTGCATAAATTTCTACTTAATACCTGATACATTTATCATTAATATGATTACGTAAAAAGTAACAATGTTCACCAGAAGACAACTTCTCATAGCAAGTGCGGGGTTGGGAGCAGGACTTCTCGTCCCTGAGATGCTGAGAGCAAAGAAAACTATGGCAGCCTCGCCACCATTGTCAAAGTTTACCGAATCTCTGCCCATCTCATTCGCCGGTCCAGCACCTAGCACCTTAACGATCACGTCGGGTTCACACTCATTCCACAATAGCTTGGGGTCCACGCCTACCTTCGGCTACGGTGGGTTCTCGTACCTTGGTCCGACTATTGAAGTCACAAAAGGGCAGCCAACTACCATTACTGCAGTCAACAACCTTGGTTCCCACCCCTTGGCAGGGTCGATTGACACGTCGTTGCATGGTCCACAGGCGTCCGACGCAACTAACCCACGGACAGTGATACATCTACACGGTGCCAACGTAGAAGCCGAATACGACGGTTACCCAGAGGACACGTTCCTGCCCGGACAGAGCTATGTGTACAGATTCAACAACAATCAAGAAGCTGCGACGCTGTGGTACCACGACCATTCACTCGGCATCACTAGTCTGAACGTTCAGGCTGGGCTGGCTGCATTCTACCTGATTAGGGACGAAGACGATCCCGTGGGTGGTAATGGACCTCTTGGTATTCCTGCCGGAGAACCCTATGAGGTGCCACTGGTGGTGCAAGATGTGAAGTTCAACTCCGATGGTTCGTTGTACTACCCATCTTCGTGGGTTGATGTGTATTACGGTGACGTTGCGATTGTCAACGGCAAGGCATGGCCTAACCTCAATGTTGATCGAACTGTGTACCGCTTCCGGATTGTCAACGCTTCAAACTCTCGATTCTACAATTTCAAGCTGTCGTCGAAGCAACAGTTTATTCAAATCGGCTCCGACCAAGGCTTCCTGAACGCTCCGGTGTATTTGTCTAAACTGCTGGTTGGTCCCGGCGAACGGGTTGACGTGCTGATTGACTTCTCCAAAAGCCAGCCAGGAGACAAAATTGTCTTGCAAAATGACGCTGCAGCGCCGTATCCGAAGGGTTTAGCCACACTCATATACCAGAGTTACGATAAGCTGCCAGAAATCATGCAGTTTACGGTGAATTCGGGTGCTGCTGCTCCCAAAGCTATCCCTACTAAACTGCGATTGAACAAACCACAGATAACGCAGATTTCCACAACACCTGTACGACAGCGCAACCTGACGATAATAGAGGTCACCGATGGTATTAGTCCGTTTCCCACCTCGGTCTTGCTCAATTACGTCTTCTGGGATGAAGCTGACCAATACCCTGACTTGATGGAGCGCCCGCAGGTAGACACCATAGAGCAGTGGAACATCATCAATCTTCAGCCGTACGCCCATACAATGCACCTGCATTTGGTCCCGTTTCAAATCCTCAACCGGCAATCGATCAACGATGCTCAGTACTTAACAGCATACCGAGCTACTGGTCCACGCCAGATAGTCATAGACCATGTACACGCTGGACTCACATCAGTGCCAGGCGCTTATCCACCGCTCGACCCTACTCCCTATTTGACAGGTTCTGTGAAACAGCCAGCATCTAATGAGGCTGGTTGGAAGGATACGGTGATAGTTAACCCGTTTGAGGTTGTCCGCCTCATCGTCCCATTCGGTGCTAAAGCTGCACAGAACCTACCTTTCGGTAATTCATTCACCGGACGCTACGTGTGGCATTGTCACATGTTTGGTCATGAAGATAACGAGATGATGCTGCCCTATGAGGTGGTCGCGTAACCCTTACCAAATGCTGCTAGCTCCATCAAACTCAGAATCTGAGCAAGCTGCTCGACTATTGCTTGGGTTATTTTTCCGGGTCATCATAGTGCTCTCAAATCAAAAGGAGAATTGAATGAACATCCACAAAAAACTAGCAGTTACCATCTCCAGCGTTGTCTGCGTTCTGACAACAATGAAAGCTGCTCCTGTTTTAGCCGCTACTTTTAATTTTTCTTACTTCGGTACGAGTATACTTGACAGTACTAACACAGTGACTGCCAGTGGAGTATTAACAACTGATCCTTACGATCCAGTCACCGATAGTTACCAGATTACAGGTATTACTGGGACAAGAAATGGAGTGGCAATTGACTCGTTGTTATCTGAAAATTCATTTCTTGATAACAACAATCTCTTGTTCGATAGCTCTCCGCAATTGGACGAATTTGGATTTGCTTATACTGTAGAAGGTCAGTCATACAATGTCTTTAACACTTATCAATACCTAGAATTAGGTTACATAGGTACTTACGATACAGGTGCTTCTAGCACACCTGTTAACTCAGCTTATCCCCTATCCTCATTTTCTCTAACGCTTGTAACGCCTGTAACGCCTATACCTGAACCTTCCTCAATCTTAGGCATACTAGGCATAAGTGTTTTAGCTGGAGGCACTTTGCTGAAGCGGTCCTATCGCTCTGTTTATGCCACAAAGAGTAAAATAACGAAATTTAACAACTAAAGTTTCCCAAGACATAGACAAGTAAAACCTATAGAGGGAAATAATTTAGGGTGTCATCAAAAGTCGTTGTTAACTTATCCCCCGGAGCTTGAAACTATGCGCTTGCCAGTTTCATAAAAAGCTGGGGGATTTCAAGTCATTAGTACTAAAATTAATAAAGTCTTTTGAATCCAAGGGTAGAAACATGAGAGTTTGGCTTGCCTGTTTTTTACTACTGTTTGCCATAGCGCAACTGTTCGACTGGATGAAAGGATTTACCCTACCACTTCCTATATATATATTAGGTGGGGCATTTCTGGCTGTTGCTTCCAATTACAATAAGCTTTTTGGTTCCTATTTGAATCAGACAAATAGTGAAACACCATCCCAACAAATCCTGCTTGAAGATTCACCTTCCTTTACTATTTCACAACCTGTTGAAAATTGGCAAAAATCTGAAATAAAAAGTTGACTAAATTTCTTCTTGTGGAACAGAAATCTTCACTTATTTTCTCTTTGAGAGAGCTTTGACTTAATTTAGTTTGTTGAGGCATTAGTCCTGACCTTTCTACAACATTCTTTACTCGATGATCCATCTTTCCACTTAGCACTCAGGACTCAGAACTGGAGAGGGCTTGTGCTGGTATCCAGACGGTAAAAACTGAGCCAACGCTGGGAGTGGATTCTACTTCTATTCGACCCCGATGGAGTTGTACAAGTTGTTTCGTAAGAGCCAAACCTAATCCAGTTCCCCCATAACGACGACGGTAAGGTGTATCGAGTTGATGAAATTTCTCAAACAGGAGTGATAACTGTTCTTCTGGAATTCCTATGCCAGTATCTTCAACCTGAAACATGGCAGTGTTATCTTCTACCCAAAGACGTAAAATGACATTACCGCCTTCGGGCGTGAATTTGATAGCATTTGTTAACAGATTCCACAGAATTTGTTGCACTCTCCTTGTATCTGCAGTAAACAGATCTCGCTCTTGGTTGAGTTGCACATCAAGTCTGAGATGAATTCGCTGAGTTGTTGCTTTTTCTTTGAGCGCGTTAACTGTGGATTCTGCTATGTTTATTAATGAAAATTCTGTAATATCTAAAACTGCTTTGCCCGCCTCAATTTGAGAGAGGTCGAGAATGTCATTAATCATTTCTAATAAATGTTCTCCACTATCGTGGATAGTTTGCAGGTAATCTCTTTGGCGTTGAGTCAATTCGCCAAAAGACCAGCGTAATAAAGTTGAAGACATCCCGATGACGTAAGTTAGAGGTGTGAGCAGTTCATGGCTCATCGTAGCAAGAAATTCGCTTCTCAGGCGGCTGGCGGCTTCAGCAGCAACAAGCGCGTCGTGCAACGCCATTGTGCGCTCAACAACACGTTCCTCCAAAGTTTGTTTTTCTTGAGTGAGCGATCGCATTAACTCTGCTTGGTGAATGGCGACTGCAAGTTGTTCCGCAACAGAACTGAGCAAAGTTTTTTCACTTTCAGTCCAGTGGCGTGGCGTATTGCACTGATGAGCAATCAACAATCCCCAAAGTTTTTCTTCATACATAATTGGGGAAGCTAACTTTGCGCGGACTCTGGCTTCTCTTAAAAAATTCAACAAACACTCTTCCAGTGGATAAGTTTTTTCTACATCATCCACTGCTAAGATTAGACCTTTGCTAAACTTATTCCAAGCATGAGTTGTTTGCGTAATGCAATTTCCTTCTGTATAATCCAGTACTGACGAAATCTCGTCATGAGCACGGACTTCATATATGATACAACCTCTTTGCTTGGGCAAGTTTTGCTCAGAGGCTTGAGAAGATGGGGCGTAGACACTTGAGGGGGGGCTTCCTAAAGGGTTAGGGAGATGGGAAGATGGGAAGATAGGAAAATTGCAAGATGGCAATATGGGAAAATTGCAAGATCGGGAAATTGTTCCTTCTTGAGTGTTGACTCTTGAGTGTTTCTTCTTGAGTGTTGACCCTTCAAATTTATAAACGACAAGCCTGTCTAATTCTAAAAACTCTCGTACTTGTGCAACTGCTGTTGCCACAATAACGGGTAAATCCAGACTTTTACGGATTTGAGTTGTCACCTGATTTAACAGTCGCTCTTGAGCAATCTGTTTTTGCAGGGCATATTCTACTGGTTGACACACAGAAACGTGAGGATAAGTTGGAGGTAATGATTCTGTCGCCTCACTGTTTTGTTGTGGCAAAAAATACTTTAATAACAAAAGTGAAAATTGACACTGAAGCGTGGCATCATTAAGAACGGGAATTTGACCATATTGTTCAAGTTTTTGGTAAGTATGGGAATCTGGCTCAAAGAAATCTTTTAAGTTCAAAACAAAGGAGGCGACCGCTTCTGGATAAAATGTTAACCTTACATTCAGTGCAGAGTACACAGAACTAAGTGCTGAGTCAAAAGTCTGCCCCTCCTGCTCCTCCGCCGGTTCTGGAAAACCAACAAGCAGAGCACTAAACTGTTCAGAAACCACTACAGTAAACCGTTGCATCTGCCATTCTTGAGGAATATCAATCGGTATCAACACAGCTTCTGTGAGTACCAAAGCCGCCTTTCCTAGCGCTTGAGCCATCTGCTCCAATAATTCCCCAAGCTGATTAAAAACATCACTAGATAAGGTTCGAGAGAAGCTCAAATCGGCAGAACTAGACATTGTTAGAAATAGGAATGAAAGGGGTTTTTTGCTGTTGCTCAAAAACTTTTGTATTGTGTCCTAATCAACAGTTTAAGACGGTAAGACAGGATTATGCATCGTATTAATGCCACATCAGGAGGATGGAATCCTCAGTCGGAAAGCGTCATTTTTCTAGAACAAACCCCTGCTCCTATAATATTTATTACATCTGCTGATACTGACATTCAAACTCTGGCGGCTGCTGTACCCAAATTACCCACAACATTTCCTGCGTTAAGAGTTGCTAACTTGCTGCAATTACAGCAACAAATAAGTATTGATAACTATGCCGAAAAAGTTTTAGAATTCGCTCAGGTCATTATTGTCCGCCTGTTAGGAGGACGTTCTTACTGGGCTTATGGCTTAGAAGTTGTGCAGGAAATTGTGCAACGTAATGGTACAACCCTCATTGTAATGCCAGGAGATGACGCAATAGACCCCGATTTCATCTCTCGGTCTACCCTACCTCTGAGTACTGTGAATCAGGTATGGCAATACTTTAACGAGGGTGGAGTGGAAAATATTCTCAACGCTCTCCAGTTTATTTGTGATACTTGCTTTTCAACTTCTTTTAATCCTTTACCACCGCGAGTTGTTCCTCGTGTTGGGTTGTATGAATGCGGGAGGAAAGCAGGGGGAGATGAGGGAGTTCTTGAAGCAGGGAAGCAGGGAAGCAGGGAAGCAGGGGAAGATAATCCTCTCTCATACTTCTTATCTCCTCAGTCTCTCACCTCTAAAGTAGGTATTCTCTTCTATCGTGCTCATTATCTGGCGGGCAATACTAAGGTGATTGACGCTTTGTGCGATGCTTTGGCAAAGCGAAATCTGACACCTTTGCCAGTTTTTGTTTCTTCTTTGCGTGATATTGATGTTCAAACGGAGTTGTGTGAGTTTTTTCAACCCAAGGACACTCAGCAAATTGCACTGCTGTTGAATACCACTAGTTTTTCTCTGGCGCGATTGGAAACAGAAATACCACAGATTGATTTGTGGCAGAAATTGGATGTGCCAGTATTGCAAGTTATCCTCAGTGGTGGTTCAATTGAGCAGTGGAAGGTAGAATTTCAAGGGCTTTCACCCCGCGATATGGCGATGAATGTGGCGCTTCCAGAAGTGGATGGGCGAATTATCGCTCGTGCTGTGTCTTTTAAGGCGGTACAAAGTAGCAATCCCTCTTTGGAAACTGATGTTGTGGTTTATGAACCAGTGGGCGATCGCATTGAGTTTGTCGCTTCGTTAGCAGCGAATTGGGTGCGTTTGCGTTCTAAGTCTCCTCAAGAACGTCGCGTGGCGCTGATTTTGGCAAATTACCCGAACCGTGATGGACGTCTTGCAAATGGTGTCGGGTTGGATACGCCCGCCAGTTGTGTAGAAATTCTTAGAGCCTTGCAGTTTGCTCGGTATCAGGTGGAAGATATTCCTGACACTGGAGATGAGTTGATTCAATGTCTCACTGCTGGGGTGACGAATGACTCGGAAGGTAGGGAGTTGCGTCCGGTGTTGCAATGTGTTTCTTTGGAAGAGTATCAGGAGTTTTTTGGTTCGTTACCGTCAGCTGTGCAGAAGGGTGTTGGTGAAAGGTGGGGAGGTGGTTTTGAAACGAACCGCAGAGGCGCAGAGGAAACAGAGAAAGAGAAAGAGAGTTTTGCGGTTCCCGGAATTCAACTTGGTAACATTTTTGTGGGGATTCAGCCAGCGCGGGGGTATGATGTTGATCCAAGTTTGAATTATCATGCACCAGATTTGGAACCAACTCATGATTATTTGGCTTTTTATTATTGGGTGAGGGAATGTTTTGGGGCTGATGCTGTGGTTCATGTGGGGAAGCATGGAAATCTGGAATGGCTTCCAGGGAAAAGTGTGGCTTTGTCGAATCAATGTTATCCGGAAGTGGCTTTGGGAGCTCTTCCCCATTTGTATCCGTTTATTGTGAATGACCCTGGTGAGGGTTCGCAGGCGAAACGTCGCGCTCAAGCAGTGATTGTGGATCATCTGACGCCGCCTTTGACTCGTGCGGAACTTTATGGTTCTTTGCATGATCTGGAAAATTTGATTGATGAGTATTATGAGGCTCAGAGTTTAGATCCATCTCGTTTATCAATCATTGGCGATCGCATACACGAACTCATTGTGAAAGAAAATCTTCTCTTGGATTTGGAATTGAAGCAAAAGGCTAAAGGTGTTCAGCGAAAACAAGAATCTTCTGTCTTGAATTTTGACTTTTCAGTTTTACCTTCACTTGATGGTTATCTTTGTGAATTGAAGGAAGCTCAAATCCGTGACGGATTGCATATTTTTGGACAATGTCCTCAAGGGCGACAGCTGCGAGATTTAATTGTGGCGATCGCTCGTCTTCCGAATCGTCATCATATCGGACTGACTCGTGCTTTGGCTCAAGATTTGAGCTTAGATTTTGATCCCCTCACTGCTGATTTCAGTACTGGGCTATCAGTCCAAGATATTCAAATTTTAGCTGACAAAACTCAACACTCCTGTCGCACTGTTGGCGATGCAGTCGAATTTTTAGAACAACAAGCCGCCGAACTCGTAGAAAATCTAATCTCTTCTCCCCCCCTCCCTCCACTGGATACGCACCACGCTTCTCCCTGCTTTACAACAAACCCATCAGGAAATTACGAATTTACTACATGGGCTGGATGGCGGATATGTCCCAAGTGCTCCCGCTGGCGCACCAACGCGGGGACGTCCGGAAGTTCTCCCAACAGGTAAAAATTTTTATTCTGTTGACATCCGCGCTATACCGACAGAAACGGCTTGGGATGTTGGTAGAAAAGCTGCTGAAGCGCTGATTGAACGTTACGCGCAAGAGCAAGGTGAGTATCCTAAAACACTAGGCTTATCTGTGTGGGGAACTGCTACGATGCGGACTGGAGGTGATGATATTGCACAGGCTTTAGCTTTACTTGGCGTACAGCCTGTATGGGATGGTGCGGCGCGACGGGTGGTGGATTTTGAAATTTTGCCGCTTTCGGTTTTGGGACGTCCCCGTGTGGATGTGACGTTGCGAATCTCTGGTTTTTTTAGGGATGCTTTTCCTAACTTAATTGATTTATTTGATTCGGCTGTGCAAGCGGTAGCGGCTTTGGACGAACCACCCCAGGAAAATCCAATCGCCGCACAAGTTCGTCAAGAGACTGATGTTTGGACAAAACTTGGTTTAAGTTTACCAGAGGCAAGAGTGCGATCGCGCTATCGTATCTTTGGTTCTAAGCCAGGAACTTATGGTGCAGGACTCCAAGGTTTAATTGAAGCGCAAAACTGGACAGATGACCAAGATCTAGCTCGTGCTTACATCAACTGGAGTTGCTATGCCTATTCTAATAGACAAGGGGATAAGGAGACACGGGGACAAGGAGATACAGAGAATTATGGAACAAACCTCTCCCTATCCCCCCTCCCCTTGTCCCTCTGGGACCCCACCCATCCCCTTGTCCCC
>JAAUSC010000391.1 GCA_012031965.1 Scytonema sp. RU_4_4 | reverse complement strand
GGAAGGGCTGGATAAAGATAAGCTATCCAAGGTCACTGCTTTGGCACGGATATAGCCTAGTATAGTCACTCTTCTAAAGGGTTGTGACGACGAAGCAGACACCGCGTGCAAGTAGCATTGGAACCAAAATGTACGCGCTCCAACTAATTCCTGTGATAACAATCTTTATCACAGAAATAGATGAATTTAGGGGCGACATCTGAGACTCAAGTACAGCAAGCATCTTGGGCTTAACATACATTCTTGTTCCATTGCTACTCACAGGCGCAGATCACAGTACTTCGTAACACCGTAGTAGACATGGGATTCGAGGAGGGTATTGCTCCCAGTAAGTATCCAACAGAAGCAGAACCCTTGTTCGCACGCGAGCAGCCTGCTTCTACTAAGGTCACCATCGAAGGCGTCACAGAACCTACGGTACTGAAATATATTGAAGCCTTAAACACAGACAACTTTGAGGCTGCTCTTGCTCTATTTACTCCCGATGGTGCTCTGCAACCACCATTCCAGAAGCCGATTGTTGGTCGTGATGCGATTGGTGCTTATATGCGCACAGAAGCACAAGGACTCAATATTATGCCTTCTGGGGGTATATCCGAGGTTCTACCAGATGGCTCTAAGCAGATCAAAGTTACAGGTAAAGTCCAAACGCCTTGGTTCGGTGTTCAGATTGGTATGAATATCGGGTGGCGGTTCTTACTCAATTCCGAAGGCAAAATCTTCTTCGTAGCAATTGATATGCTGGCATCTCCTGAAGAACTAATGAACTACCCCGCCGCGTAGGCGGACGGGGTTTCGCCCGGTTCCGCCACTAGCTCGGATTTCTGTCTCCTCACTTGCCCAAGTTGCTTCATTGATCCGGTATTCTTTCGTTTACCAGTCTTTGAAGTAGAGCTTAGACATCCGAGACTAACGAGGCTGGTTCCCAGCCCCGGTTGCTGATTAGTTGCAACGTTGTACATCACCATCGCGCTGCCTGCATCGCGTGGTACTTCAAACCCGCAACTTGGAACGGGGGTCTTACACGTTTGCGCAGCGCCCCCTCCGGGGCTAAAAATTTGGGCAGCCTTTGTTTGGTTGATCTGTGTTCCGTCGCACTTGGGCAAAGGAAATGAGCCAGCCTTTGTTTGTTGATCTGTCTTTACGGGGTTCCGACTGGGAAAAATGGTCGAGCCTTTGTCTGGTTGATCTGTCGGCGAAGTTGGGTACTCGTTGTAATAAGGCTCGACCATTTTTCTTGTCCCAAGTGCGTCCGTAGTCGGGTACTCGTTGTAATAAGGCTGGCGAACTTCGTTCCGCTCCGCTAACATTTCCCCAGTCGAAACCCCGCAACGACGAGTACGCGTAGTAATAAGGCTGCCCAAATTTTTAGGGGTCGAGGTCTCACACGCAGAAATTGAGCAGCCTTACTAGAACGCGTACCCGACTTGGAAGACAGATCAACAAAAACAAAGGCTGGCTCAATTTCCGGGGACAAGTGCGTGGACAATGCGTCGCAAGCGTGATGACGATTAGACAATTCTGCCCATTCTTTATGAACTGCTCCACATTTTGGGCAGCGTTGAGATGGTTTGATGTCTTTAGTCGGTAGCATGACCATCAATCCGCCTTTCGCTTCAATCTTGTAGGCTAGCATCTTGTTGAGAGTACCAAAGCCCACAGAAAGAATAGATTTATTGAGTCCGGCTTTTTGTTTTTTACGTTTACTACCTTTTTTCGCCTTCTTGGTCATTCCCTTGGTGTTAAGTTGCTCAGTTACGCCGATGTCATAACGACTTGCAATCTCTGACGTAACTTTGTGTTGCCAATCCCTACGTTGACTTCCCGCTTTGCGTTGCAGATGAGCTACACACTTGTTCGCCTTCTTCCAACGTCGCGACGCCTTAATCTTTTTATTACGATTTGGGGCTTGCTTGCGTCGTAGTTCTTTAGACGCCTTTTTTATCTTGACCTCAGTCTTCTGAGTAAAACGCGGATTAGATATCTGTTCAACGTTCTTTCCGTCATAAGTTGTGATGGCTGTCTCGCATCCCAAATCAAAAGCAACGATTGAATCGTACGCCAATTCGGAATTAGAGCCAAACTTCGTGCAAATATCGGGAACTTCGACAGTGAAAGAAGCAAACCATTGTTTCAAACCAGGTTTATACACAATAGTAAGCGTAGTTGGTTTGCCCCACTGCTTGGCTTGACCTCGCATCTTAACCTTGATGCCAAGATCGTTGAGGTTTACGCTGCCGTGCTTACCGGATGTCAACGCTTTCCATCCCGAAGTGGCAGGATAAGTCCAGCCTGAAAACTTGCGGATTGACTTGAATTTAGGCGGCTTACGTAATCCCTGAAAGAAAGCATTATATGCTAAATCGACTCGCTTTACGGTAGCCTGTAACGCTTGAGAGTGAAGATAAGCGAACTCAACCCATTCTTTCTTATAAGCGGGTAGACAATTTTGTTGTTCAAAGTATGAAACCGATTTGCGATTTGCCCTCCATTCATATTTGCGGTGAGCAATGCATGCGTTGTACAAATAAGCGTGGTCACGTCTTGCTTGAAGCAGTTTAGTTTCTTGTTGCTTATTTGGATACAGTCGAAATGTCTGTCTTCTAGTCGCCATGCAATGCTCACCCCCCTTGGTCGTCTTACTCGATATAAATGAACTACAATTACTGTAACACGAATTCCGGACATGACTAGAATTCTTACAAGATTTTATGCGTAAAGGCTCTCACGTTGTTTTTGATATTCACCTGCACATTGTTTTCGTGACAAAGTATCGGCGTAAAGTCCTTACTCAGTCGATGATTGAAGATGTAAAAGAGATATTTGAGCGAGTGCTGGAAAACAGTAACTCATTACTTGAAGAATGCAATGGTGAACCTGACCACGTTCATCTATTGATTAGTTTGCATCCAGATAACAATATTTCTGATTTAATTGCTTCCCTCAAATCAGCCAGTAGTCGAATCCTTAGAGAAAAATATAAGTCTGAAATAGACAAATTTTACTGGGGTAAAGCAAAATTGTGGCACGACTCAAAGTGTATTGTTTCTTGTGGAGAAGCACCTTTGAAAATCGTAAAACAATATATTCAAGAACAATCTGGCGGGAGATTGTCAAATAAGGGGGCATCGAACCCCCTTATTTGACGCGGCTATCCATCCCCACCGCATGGCGGATGGGGAATTCCGCCGAACTGCGTTAAACCTGCGAAGATAGGACGCTTAATGGATTTTGTACAGTGCTAGCTTTCTTATAGAGCTACTCTGACCAAGTCCGCAACGGGAGCAGGTGTAAGGGTGTGGGGGAGCCACTTGCGGTGGACGGGTTTCCCGGCATAAAGCAAGT
>JAAUSC010000169.1 GCA_012031965.1 Scytonema sp. RU_4_4 | reverse complement strand
GAACTCACCAACTCATACCATTTTGGATTTTAGATTTTGGAGCCACTGCGTTGCGGAGCCAGTACTGCAGGAGGGGAGCCAGTGCGGTCTTGGGGTCTCCCCAAGTAGAGCATCTGGCGTTTTCCCTCACTTGGTATCTGGCGTTGAGGTTCCCTCCGTTGTAGCATCTGGCGTGGTGAGGTTGAAAAATGTACCGCATGCAAACGAGAACCGCTATATTTATGGGGATTTCTTCTGTTAGCGGAGCGGGACGCAGTCCGTTCTGAGTTCTTCTTAAGATTAATTATTTACATCATTTCAAAAAATAAGTGCATAAGTTGACTTTGCTGTTACCCATAAGGATATAAGGAAAGCTATCCAAAATGAGCTTACCTTACAGTAAATACTTCGGGTATCAATACACATAATTGAACTTATGTCAATGCTTAAGCCTTCGTAAAATTGCTGAAATTGTTTAAGAACTTAGATTAAGTTACCTGTATGTAACAGCGTAAAAACTGGTCTGTTGAAAAGTTTGAGTTAATAAATCTCAATAACTGGAGAAAACCCGTTTTATGCCTAAGCTCAATCGCTCTGACTGGTACGATTTGGCCCGTGACATGAATTGGGACTTCAAATACGTGACTTACGATGAGGTGTTTCCTAAAGAAGTTGCGGGTGAGTATGAAGTTCCACAACAGGATTGGTATACATGGGATGAATCTTACAAAGTCACCTACCGGGAATACGTCCTTAACCAGCATGAAAAAGATACAAGTGTTTATTCCGTTAAAACAGCGCTAGAACGCTCCAAACTTTTTGAGTCTCTCGATCACGGCTGGTTATCTTCGCTTAAAGCTCATTACGGTGCTATGGTCATTCCTGAGCTCCTGGCAATTTTAGGGGAGTCGCGGATGAGCCGCTTTGGTAGAGCCGCTGCTTGGCGCAACATGGCGCTGTTTGGGACTCTTGATGAGACGCGCCACGCCCAAATCCAATTGTTATTCGGTCATGGACTGTTACAAAAAGACATTCAGTTTGACTGGACTCATAAAGCAGTGCATACAAATGAATGGGGAGTTATTGCTGCCCGACATCTATTTGATGATATGTTTACTGCCAACGATGCGATCGCCACAGCAATACAGTTAACCTTTACTTTAGAATCTGGTTTTACCAATTTGCAGTTTTTGGGTATGGCTGCGGATGCTCTAGAAGTGGGTGATGTTGAATTTGGCACACTCATTTCCAGCATTCAAACCGATGAATCTCGCCACGCCCAGCAAGGTGAGCCTACCTTAAAAATCCTCCTCAAACACGGCAAAGATATACCACAGACACTCATTGATACAATGTTTTGGCGATCGTGGCGTATCTTCGCCCTGCTAACGGGACTATCTATGGACTATTACACACCCTTAGAGCATCGCCAGCAGTCTTTCAAAGAGTTCATGGAAGAATGGATTATCAAACAGTTCGTAGATCAGTTCCGCGATTTTGGACTTGAACTGCCTTGGTACTGGGATACTTTCATCAACGAATTAGAGTGGTATCACCACGCGTTGCACCTGGGTGTGTGGACTTGGCGTCCAACGCTGTGGTGGAACCCTGACGCTGGTGTTTCCCCAGCTGAACGTGAATGGCTGCAATCAAAATATCCCTATTGGGAAAAGCAGTTTGGTCCCTATTGGGACTTAATGACTGAAAATATACGCAATAATCGCATTGAAAATACTTATCCTGAGACTTTCCCCGTCGTCTGCAACCTTTGTCAGCTACCTATTGTCAGCCTACCTTCAATTGTGGAAGCTCCCAAACCCAAGACAGTGAACTACAAAGGACGAACATACAACTTCTGCTGTGAACCTTGCAAGTGGATCTTTGAACTCAATCCAGAACGATATGCGGGACATTTGTCAATTGTAGATCGCCTGCTTGCAGGTCATATCCAGCCTCCCACTTTAGAAGGTGCGTTAGCCTACATGGGCATTACGCCGGAAATTGCCGGAGATGATGCAGATAAATATGCATGGGCATTCTAAGTAGCCATCATGACGAATTCGTCACCAGAACGAATGAAAATTTATCTTTTCTTCTGCGTTCTGTTAGCGCAGCGGGGCGTAGCCCGTTCTGTTAGCGGAGCGGGACGCAGTCCGTTCTGCGTTCTATTTTCAAGCTAGCCATCATGAACTGCGTACACCAGGGTGAATAAAAATATGACTCTTCTTACACCCTTACACCCTTACACCCTTACACCCTTACACCCTCACACCCTCACACCCTTACACCCTTACACCCTCACACCCTTAAAGAAGTATGGCACTAGTTCCACTCACAGCAGGATTTCGGGGCGATTTTGTGGTCTTGCTCGTCACTGTTGAAGATACCGACACAATGAACGTAGTTGCTCAGAAAGTTGCCCACCATGTCATTGGTAGGAGACTACCTGCAAAAACAACTCCCATGAAAGTTAAGCATAACAATCAAGTTCTCACGCCTGAAGTCACAGTTGCGGCGGCTAACATTCAACCAACAGATTTTGTAGAGGTCTTCTATGATGAGTGATACCCCTGCTGTTAACTGGGTTGAGGTTATCAGTTGCGACGACATTTGGGAAGGCGAAATGCTCGCTGTCGAAGCAGATGGGAAAAAAGTTCTGTTAGTACATTGCCCAAATGATAAACTCCGAGCTTATCAGGATAAGTGTCCCCATCAGAGGATGGCACTGAGTGAAGGGAAATTCGATGGTCAGGCTATTACATGTTGCGCCCATCTCTGGCAATTTGATGCTGCTACTGGCAAAGGCATAAACCCAGAAAGCAGTCAGCTTTTTAGCTATGCAGTTAAGGTCGAGGACAATTTAATTTACATCGGCTTACCTCAGAAATCAAAGGAAAACATTATGTCAACTAAACTCGTTGGTCCTGTTGTACGTGACAACGAGATGGCTGAGGCACTGATTGCAGCCATTGAGCAGGATAATCCAGATGTCGAACTGTATGTTGATGATCGCGGTGGATATATTCGCATTCATACAGAGCAATATTGCCGAGTGACTCGCAAAAGTTTGGAAGCAGCCCTCGGTCGTTCCTTTCCGCTTTCACAGATAGAGCCTGCTTTGGCGACATTCGCTGGACGAATTCGATCTGGCGATGAAGAGATTGTGTGGTATTTGGAAAATTAGAGGAGCACCATGTCAACACAACCAAAATTCCAAAGAACAAAACGGCGCACTTGGAGCCTGTTTGGTGAAATGCGGCGAGTTCCCAGCGAATACGAAATTGTCACTCATAAACTGCATGCTCACTTTCGGCGCGATCCGGCTCCTTTTGAAATCGACCCGAATGCACCAATCAATCAATGGTACTTGAAGTACCGCGAGGGTTCACCATTGCAAGTGGAAGATTGGGAAGACTTCCGTGACAACAACCAGTTGACATACCGCAGTTACATAGAACAACAAAATAAACGCGAAACTTATATTGATGGTTTGATTGACGAGTTTGAACGCAAAGATGGCGACGCTGATCTGAGCGCAGACTGGGTAAAAATTTTAGAAAGACTCTATATTCCCTCTCGCTATTCCACCCACGTACTGCAAATGATAGCCCAATACATTGGGCAAATGGCTCCTTGTGCTCACATCTCCAACGTTGCTCATTTTCAGGGAGGTGATGAGTGCAGGCGCTTGCAGCGCAGTGCTTACCGGGCTAAAGCGCTTTCTCTTGTCCACAGTCCAGATTTGGCAGCAAGTGAGAAAACACGCCACATTTGGGAAAACGATCCTGCTTGGCAACCGATGCGTGAGTTACTGGAAAAATTGTTAGTTGCATACGACTGGGGAGAGGCGTTTGTTGGACTGAATTTGGTCGCTAAACCTTTGTATGACGAGCTGATGCTCAACCAACTTGGTAAACTGGCTCAACTGAATGGTGATGATTTGCTGACATATATGAACAGCAATTTTGCCCTCGACAGTCAACGTAGCCGAGATTGGACACAGGCGCTAGTCAAATACGCTGTGGAACGGCGTTCGGAGAATCGACAGGTGATTCAAGGGTGGGTTGAAAAATGGCAGCCTTTGGCTTTTCACGCAGTTGCAGCACTAGCTGAGGTTTTTTCAACTGCACCACACCCTATAAATCCTGGTTTTGTGACTGCAAGCATTTTCGCATCGTATCAAGAATTTCTTAGTCAGTGTGATTTAGTATCGGCTTTGTCACAAAGCTGTAAATGATTTGTTATGGTTCCAGACTATACCGCAGATAGTCTGGAATTTTTAAAGTCATATTAGCTAACCCTACTTTTACCGTCAAAAATAGTACCTTAAACCTTTAAACAAACTTTAAGAGAATTAGAGAAAATTTTACCGATTATACCTGAGCAGCAAGAATTTTCTTCGTTTACATTATATGTAATCTATCTGGGTATCTAGAGATAAAATAATGACACGTAATAACGAAGAACTGAAAGATAAAGAAGAAGGTGCAGCATTTGTTGCTGGAGGAACTGTAGCAGGTGCTGGTGTATCCGCAGTAGTTGGTGGTATGGGATTAGTTGGAGGTTTCGGAGGCGTAGCGATCGGCATGGCTCCTGTGACTGCTGCTGGTGCTGTTGTTGGCACAGCTGCTTATGGAGCTAAGAAGGCAATAGAAGAGGGAGACGCCACAGCTATAGGTGCAGTCGCAGGAGGAGCAGCAGTTGGAGTAGGAGTTTCTGCTGTAGTTGGAGGTATGGGTTTAGCTGTTGGAGGAACTGCTGTCGCTATTGGTGCGGCTCCAGTTATAGCAGCTGGTGCGGTAGTTGGACTAGCAGCTTATGGTTTGAAAAAGCTGTTTGATAAGTAATGACAAGACAGTCTCCCAATCCTGTCCAGAAACTAGTGCGTGGTCTTATCCGGGATTTGATTCATCAAGCTAATAGTGAAAAAGCTGATAAATCTAAAAAGCCAAAGGTGAAAAAGTCTGCTGCTGCTACCAAATCCCGAGCTAAACCAAAGCAAGATAGTAGTAAACGTTCCCGCCACATTCCCGCATCAGTTCGTGTGTCAGTTTTCCATAAAGACGGTTACAAGTGCATTTTTTGTGGTCGCAGCAGTCAGCAAGTGCAATTAGAAGTTGATCATATCGTGCCTTTTTCCAAAGGTGGCAGTCATAATCTCAGCAACTTGCAAACGCTGTGTACAGATTGCAACCGTGGTAAAGGAGCACGTTTGTTGAAAAAGTAAGACTGAATAGAATTAATCTTATGTTATTTGATGTTTTTCAAGCAGGAATTAACTTATTTCGTGAAGTACATGAAACAAGATGGAATCCTTATGGTTTAGAGGGAGATATTTTGCTATTTTTTAGGGATTTCAAAAAATCAATTGACTCTAAAGATGTACAAAGACTTCAAAGCTTAATATCTGACAATTATTCTAGTAAGAAGTTATTTATAAAGTAAAAATAAAATTACTGTAGGGTGTGTTAGGCGCACCCTTTCGATATGATTTGTCACGAAAAATAGAATCAAAGCGCCTAACGCACCATGTTATATAGCGGTGCGTTAGGCAAAGCGCCGTAACGCACCCTACTTAAGATTTACTGCGCCGAGAAATCCTGTAATGACTGTGACGGGTATTTTATACATATCTAGGATTGAGAAAAAGATTATACGAAAACTTTCCGTATAATAAATAGTTAGACCGCTGAGTTATGGGTGAGGAAATACATTTTCTGTGTCTTCACAATCAGCTTGTGAGTAGCTTAGTACAGGATTTCACAAGTTCGTAACGAATTAATTTCAGAAAGACTCTGCGTTACTCTGCGCTGACTCCGCGTCTCTCTGCGTTTCAAAACGCTATGAATTAATGCAAAGCTGTACTTAGGTAACTGAAACTACAGGGGACAACAACAAGTGACACAAAACTCCAAAACAGGCGCAGCATTTATTGGCGGAGGAATCATAGGCTGCTCGCACTTTCCATCTTTTAGCTCTCCACTGCACCCAGCGCTTTCAGCGTTGCTTTTTCCGCATCTGTTAAACCTGTAACACCCGTGATGTTCATGCCTTCATAAGGTCTTGCTGCTCTCAGGGTTTTTAGACACTCACCTGTGTTAAAATCCCACAACTTGATTGTCTCATCATAGCTACCACTGGCAATAGTCGTACCTTGAGGACTGACCGCAACAGACAGCACTCCTCTAGTATGTCCCTGTAAAGTTTTCAAACACTCACCTGTACTAACATCCCATATCTTTACCATCTTGTCATGACTGCAACTTACCAGTCTTTTACCATCAGGGCTAAAAGCAACCGATTTGACTACTAAGGAGTGTCCTTGTAGAGTGTTGATGCATTCACCTGTCCTAACTGACCAAAGCTTTATTGTCTTGTCATAACTACCACTAGTAATAATTTCACCATTAGGACTAAAAGCAACTGAATGCACCTCATCAGTATGTTCTTGCAAAATTTTGATGCATTCACCTGTCCTGATATCCCATAACCTAATTGTGGAATCATAACTTCCAGTGACAATGATTTCACCATTAGGACTAAAGGCAACTGACGATACTGCTTGATCATGTCCTTGGAGCGTTTGTAGGCAGTTCCCGTCACTAATATCCCATAGCTTTACCATTTTATCAGAACCAGCACTGGCAAGCATTTTGCCATTGGGACTAAAGCAAATTGACCGGACTCTAGCAGTATGCCCAACAAGAGTTTTGAGGCATTCACCTGTGTTTACATTCCATAATTTCATTGTTCTGTCCTGACTAGCCGTAGCAAGAATTTTCCCAAACCCCTGCGGGGACGCTTCGCGAACAGAACTGAAAGCGACCGACCATACCCAACTACTATGTCCTTGGAAAGTCTTTAGGCAAGAACTCGTGCTGAGATGCCATAAACTAGCGAAGAAATGATTTCCACTGACAAGAATTTGACTATCACGACTGAAGGCAACGGATGGTACCCAACTCGTGTATCCCTGAAAAATTTTCAGGCATTCACCTCTTTTGACATCCCATAATCTTACCGTTTGATCATGACTAACGCTGACAAGGATTTTATCATCTGGACTAAAGACCACTGATTCAACTGGATGGCTATGCCCTTGCAAAGTTGTTAGACATTCACTTGTATGAACATCCCATAACCTAATGGTTTTATCATCACTAGCACTTGCAAGAAGTTGACCAAACCCCTGCGGGGACGCTGCGCGAACATGACTGAAGGTAACTGACTGTACTCCATCAGTATGTCCCTGCAAAATTTTCAAACATTTACCCGTCTTGACATCCCATATAGGTATAGTTTCATCATGACTACCAGTAGCGAGAGTGACACCATCCGGACAAAAAGCAACTGATCGTACCCGATTAGTATGTCCCTGCAAAATTTTCAAGCATTCTCCCGTGCTGACATCCCATATGCGTACCGTTTGATCACTACTACCACTTGCAAGAGTTTGTCCATCTGGACTAAAAACAACTGAATTGACCCAATCGGTATGTCCCTGAAAGGTTTTCAAGCATTCACCCGTGCTAACATCCCATATACGTACTGTTTGATCAGCACTACCACTGGCAAGGGTTTGTCCATCTGGACTGAAGACGACTGACTTTACATCATTGCTATGTCCCTGCAAGATTTTTAAGCATTCACCTGTCCTGACATTCCATAGACAAATAGTTTGGTCTATGCTACTGCTAGCAAAAGTGACTCCATCACAACTGAAAGCAATTGACATTATCCAACTTGAGTGCCCTTGAAAGCTCAAAATTTCCTTATCATCGGACACTAGCCACACACGTATTCGACCATCTGTGTCACCCACAGTTAAAAGCTTTCCATCTGGACTAAATGCCACCGCCTCCACACTACCAAAGGTTTCAGTAAAAACTGACTTGGTTATTTCAGAGTCAGCGAAATTTACTCCTTGCAAATTTTTACCTTGGAGGTATGCCTGCTTTATTATTTGATGGGAAAAGTCATAAGCGCTTAAATCTATTTTCAGGTGAACTAGCAAATTAATAATGTTTCCGGTTGCATACCCTGATAAAATTTCTGGTTGATTTCGCAGTATAGATGCTATATTTTGCATCTGTTCACGGTTGAATCTATCAGCAACTGGCTTGATGATAAGACGAATTTGAGCTTCCCTAACGTAGTCTTTTGCTGTTGCTTTAATAAGAGCGTGACTGTTAAAAAGTTCAAATTGTCCCTTTCTAATCTCGTCGCTTACTTGTTCTATCAACCGCTCTGTCATGTACTCCATGACAACGTTTTGTAAGGTGAAACTTCTTGCAACTTTTTCAATTAAAGAACGCCTCACCAAAGATTCCAGCGCTTCTATCAACTTAGGCGGCGATTCCAGTGATACAATGTCTTCTCGTAATTCAGACAAGGAAACAGGTTCGCGGTTAATCGCCAGCCAGTACATGACTGCCCGCTCTAAACCTGATAAGCGACAAAACTGTTGGTCTAAAACATCACGAATCTTCCCAAAGACAACAGATTCTTGTGCTAAAAATTCAGAAATACTACCGTCAAATAATTCTTTTATCGTCGTAGAAATTATCTTTAATGCCAGAGGATTACCTTGATAAAAGTCGATGAGTCTTTCTTGCTCATCTTCTGTGCCAGAAAGCCCCTTCAAAAGAAAAATCTCTTCTCCATCTTGAACTTTTAAACCTGTTAGCTGCAAAGACCGAACCGGGAGCGTTTCTCCTTCTGATGAAGCAATTTCTTGAGGTTTTTCTCGACTTGTGATTATCAAACAGCTTTGATGCGAAACTCCACCAACGCGCCTGAATAATTCACCATATTCCTCATAGCCCTCTCGATATTCTCCAGCTTTGTCGCCTCCTTGTAAAATTGACTCAGCGTTATCTAAAACTAGCAGACAACGCGAGGCGCGGAGATATTCAATGAGCAGTGAAATTCTAGCGCCTACTTCCTCTGGTAAATCTGTTGCTTGTTGGTTGGAGAGGAACTTGATAAAGTCTGCTAGGATTTCTTGTATTGGTGGAGCGTTGCGAAGACTGCGCCAGATAACGTACTCAAATTTATCCTCAATTGTTTGTGCCAGTTTAATAGATAAGGAAGTTTTGCCAATTCCCCCCATTCCTAACAACGCCACTAAGCGACAGCTATCCTGTACTATCCACTGTTCTAACTTGGTAAGTTCCTCAGTACGTCCATAGAAAACCGATACATCAACTGCCTCTCCCCAATCTTGACGGAGTTTATTTACTGGTGAGACTTGTGGCTGTGAAGATGTAAGTGAAGGTTGTTGAGATCGTGTTTTTTTCTGTACAAGTTCAATAAGTGCTGGCTGCTCACGTCGCTTCTTTTCTACATAGTCCAGCACCTGTACTGTACCAGCAACAATACCGATAAAGCCCCCGAAAATTGTTATTAGAGTTACTAAATCCATAGGTGTACTGGTCTATGTAGAGGAGTGCTGCCTTGAATTTAACATCTTCCAGAATGAGCGATCGCCTTCAAGGCGGCGGGTTCCGCATCGCACCTTGAAATAGCAAAACTTTCGGACTTACGCACGCTCACAAATGAGACATCATGTATATGTATGAACGTAATTTGGTCGTTTCAGGCTTTTGACAATGACCGATCACCTCTACAAAATTTCCCCATCTGCCAAAGCAGCAAAATGCTGTACAGCTCGTACTAAATCATCTGGTGTGCCAATATCAAGGTAAGTACCATCGGGAAATGCTTCTGCTTCTACGTGAAAACCTTCATGAATCGCAGCTTGAATAACATCGCCAATAGGTATTTCTGGTCGCTGCGATAGGTTACTACTTGCCTTAAAAGTCGTAAGATACTCGTGCAGAAACTGTGTGAAGGCAGGTGTCCAAACCGCAATACCCCACATATAACGCAAATCTGACTGGTGAGGTTTTTCGATTATTACCCGTACTCTACCTTCATCGTCAAAGTCAACCATACCTGCTTTCTGAGGTTTATCAGTAGGGAATAATCCTAAGACAATATCAGCGTTACTAACCTCAAGGCGTGTCAGTATTCGTACATAGGCATCTTCAGGCTGAAACAAAATATCAGGAAAACCCAAGGCTACGACAGCATCTTGAACAAAAGGATAAGCCTGATCCAAAGTGAAAGGCACACCATAAGGCAAGCCCATAATCAGATAGCCTAAGCTCATGGAAAGCATCGTGCCATCACCAAAGTATGCTGGTATATCCCACTTTCCAGAACGCAGTATAAAATATGCTTTGTCGATGCCTGCTAGTTGCATTTTTTCTAGCAGATATTGAGAAACAACCTTCGGTCGCAAGTTATATTTCACACCAAAATTTTGAAAGCCAATTGGATACAACTCTTTGCTAAGTGGTAAGGGAGAAATTCGTGTTGCTTGTCCACCAGCAGGTAACAGTCCAATAATTTGGCGCTTAGTCATAAGTAGATAAAAATTAATAGCTAGAAACTTGGTAAATAACTGATGACTGATGACTAAAAAATATCCCCCTTCCTAAAAACTGCATTTGTCAGCAGCCAGAGAAAGGAGGGGGTTACTATGTTTTATATAGTTACAAATACTACTTGACAGAAACGGCGTCAACATCGATTGTGCTTGTGCTGGAGGCAGAACCCTCGGTAGTATCGGTCACTGTAGCATCAACATTACCTTTACGTGCTTTAAAACCTTCAATCAATAGCCCAGACACTTCGGTAACCAGTAGTGTTAGTAGCATGATGTCATCAACTTCTCCTACAATCGGTAAGAAGTCCGGAGCAATATCAATCGGGCTGACAAAATAAACAAGTGTTCCTAAAATTATCCACCAGCGGTACTTAGGGTTACGTAGTAAGTTACGGTACCAAGTATAAAGTGATTGGATTGGATTCATAGATTTTAACCTTCAGTTACCTTTAATTTTGGCAAATTATGACCTACACTTCCTGTGGGAATAACCGCCCTAGTTGGTCTGGAAGATGCTACTCGGAAGTTATTGCACTCATTCCAACCCTTGAATGTGAAACGATGATGAAAGTTGTACTTTAATCTCTAAAATTAAAGTGCTTCAGGACATTTGTACTACAAATGAAAGGAGGAAACCTACAACAGTGGATATCGTAGATTTGTTTAAAAAGGGCGGACCAGCAATGTGGCCATTGCTTGCCCTCTCGATTTTATCTTTAAGTGTGATTTTTGAGCGTTTGTGGTTCTGGTTAAGAATTTTAAGCCAGGAAAAGGAAATAGTTAATCGCGTTTTAAATGCTGCTTGTGTGGATTGGGTATCAGCTGCTGATATAGCAAGACAAGCAACAAACCAACCCATCGGGCGGTTTCTCTATGCTCCTCTGAGCCTTCCCAAAAGCGATGCAGAAACTTTTCGACTAGCACTGGAAGCAACAGCAGAAGACGAATTGGCTGGAATGCGACGGGGTGAAAAACTCCTAGAAACTGTGATTGCTCTTGCGCCCTTGTTGGGATTATTGGGTACGGTGTTAGGGTTAATCCAATCTCTACGCTCTATTCGTATTGGTGATTTAGGAACCGAATCTACAGCTGGGGTTACCACTGGTATTGGCGAATCTCTGATTAGCACTGCATCAGGACTCATCGTTGCTATTGTCAGTCTTGCATTCTACCGCTTGTTTCAAGGTATTGTTGTTAACCAACTTAAAATTTTCCGCAAGGCAGGGAATGATATGGAGTTGCTGTATCGGCAGTCTCCACCTGACTACACAAAGATGACAGGTGAAAATATGTTACCACCCGTGACAATCATACGGGATTCTCCAGATAACTTGAATTCTCCTCGAAAAAGAGGCAAATCCAGATTTTCTGAAACTCCTGAGCTTCCTCCAGATTCTGAATTGTCCGAACCGGAAGATAATTAACAAAAAAAGTTTCTAACTCAGGTATGAGAGCAAGACAATGAAAATTAACCTGCATACTCCAGTAGAAGAAGTCCAAATTCAAATCATTCCCTTAATAGATGTCGTTTTTTGTATACTGACATTTTTTCTTTTGGCAGCTTTGCAATTCACACGCCAAGAGGAAATTAGTATTAATTTACCTAAATCAACTACTGGTACGGCATCTACCACTGCTACAGCGAACGCACAAGCTCAACGGCAAATATTAACTTTGACTGTCGATGCTATTGGTCAGACTTACGTAGAAAATGACCCAGTCAAACGGGAACAGCTCAGAGAAGCTTTTAAAAGACATCTTCAACAAACTCCCAACGCTGTTTTGGCTTTGAAAGTCAGTCAAACAGCAACATACAATGATGTTATATCAATGATAGATATGTGGCGACAAGTGGGAGGCGATCGCATATCTTTTGTGACGACACCATCTTTCTCTAATCAACCAACAACTTCGCCCCTACCCACGTCTGGCTCTGCACCAGGAACACTATCTCTACCAAATACCTTACCCATCACTCCCATCAATCCACAAACTAGCCCTAACTTCAATCTTCCCTCAGCGCCCAATCCACCTCAAACTAACCAAGGTGTAACCCCAGTTAATCCAGGAACTTCTCCTATATTGCCTAGAGTACCTTCAGCACCTTCCGGACAAAACAATCCTACTCCCAACAGGTAATAAGGATAAGTTAAATCAGTAAACAGTGGAGCGTAGCGGTTCCTTTTAGGAACTACAGTTATCAGTGAACAGTCGGTGAATGCCTAATTTACATTAGGCGTAACTGATAACTGATAACTGATAACTGATTCGCCCCTCATCCCTATTTAGTGGGAACTTCAAGTTCCCTTTGTTGCCTAAACCTAAAGATATACAACATAAATTACAATAAGAGGAGCAAATTCTGTTATTTTCAAATAATCAGTTTAATTTCGTCTTTTGTTTACCAAAAGACTCAATTTCTCAATTCTCTTTAACCAATAGCCATTCACGTTTCCAGGGGTTGTAGTAATGAATCTTGGGACGCTGTTAGTTGTTTGGGTGGTAACAGCTGTTAGCTTGTATATCATTAGCAAACTACCAGTAGGAGTTGAAATTGATACTCCAGGAAAAGCCTTTCTCTCCGCAGCAATTTTAGGTATTGTGACAACAGTAGTCAGACCACTTTTACGTGTTCTATTTGCGGTTCCCAATATCCTCACATTTGACTTGCTTTCTGGCTTTTTTACTTTTGTTATTTCCGTTGTGTGTTTTGGACTTGCAGCTTGGTTAGTACAAGGTTTCCGCTTACGCTTTGGTATTTGGAGCGCTATTATAGGAGCACTTGCGCTCTCTATCATTAGTAGCCTTATATACAAGTTACTAGGTGTCTAAGGCCACAGGTAGGTGATTATGGATGATGAATTGTGAATGAGAAACAAGTTTCATAATTCATCATTCCAGCTTATGACTATTCGTTAGTCGTTGGCGGAGCAACTGTGGTGCTGGATTGCTGAGTACGCTGTTCCCGCTTTTTTCGATCTGCTAAAAGCATATCTGACATGACTGTCAAGGCTTGTGACATCTTCTCTATGTTAGAGTAGTACAACTCCAAATCTTTATTGAGTTTGTCATCAGATATATGCAAGCCATTAGCGATTGTTTTTAGTGCCTCATTGCGTTTCTTTTCGTCTTTAACTAGCTCTGGCTCTGATTGCTCTAGTAAAGAGAATAAACCGATCGCAAACAAGCGACTGTATTTAAATTTAGAATTGTTAGCTATTGTTTGTAGTGAGCCTTGAAAGTCAGCATCTCGAACAGAGGGAGTTTCTTGGCTCAACCACGCAATAAGTTCTGAGGCGCTTATGCTTGTTGCTAATGCTTGCAAACGTTGAGCATCATGTTTGTAGCGTTGTGGATCTTCCTCTACAGATCGAAGGAGGGCAAGAAAAATCGACTCCTTATCCCGTTCTGGCTTATAGCCTTGCATAAAGCGGTCAAAAGCAGTGACGACGCCCAAGGCATAAATAGGATCGTAGCTAAAATCAACATTTACTGACAGTAGGTGCATTTCCACCATTAATTCTTCCACCACCCGACGATAAATAGTATTTATGGGACGGGTGTGAAGGTTGTAGAAAGTTCGCTTAGTATCAGATACGGTACGGAGGTTATTCACAAAGCAAATTTCAAGGGCGACGTACTATTATTGTCTCGCTTTAATGCCACTTTGCCAAGTTCAGTTTTCTAGTTGAGCCCGAGTCATTCAAAATCCGGAGTCATTAGGTGTTTTCTTGCTACCACGAAGATATGACTGGCTGTTTGTGATTACGAAGTTATTCTTATGTGGAGTTATTTAAGAACAGAGGGTGTAGGGTGTAATTATAACGACAATCCACCTTATTCCACAACCAATTTGTTTGCATGGAATCGTGAGCATGACACCTATGACTTTGCCACCACAACTACTTGCTCTGAGTCATTATCTCTCTGGTGAATTTGATAATCGAGAACAAGCGGTTGCAGAACCGGCTTGGTATGTTCACCTTCGCCTGTGGCACAGACCAGTCCCTCTATTTCTAGAAGATAGTCTTACCATCTTTGCTGAACAAGCCAATGTTGTCAATCTAGAGCGACCATACCGCCAGCGCATTATGCGGCTATACTGCGGGAGTGATCCTGATATACCCCTAAAAGTGCAGTACTATATGCTCAAAGACCCAACTGCCCTTATCGGTGCTGGTCGCAACCCTGCTTTACTCAATACGCTAACACCCGAACATTTAGAGTTACTACCTGGCTGTGTGCTGAACGTTACCCAGCAATTATTAGCCCCCAATAGTTATAAGTTCGACGCTACCCCACCTCCAGATACTCGTTGCTGCTTTAGTGTTGGTGGTGATATCGTGCAAGTTTCCTTAGGCTTTGAGGTAACTCATAAGAAATTTTTGAGCTATGACAAAGGAATTGACTCTGTGACAGGAAAAGCTACTTGGGGAGCACTTTTAGGACCCTACTGTTATACGAACAGAGAACACTACTGAGTCATGAATCAAGATTTTTCTGTCCTTTTATCTTGAGTTGCGAAAAGTCATGCGTTTGTAGACAAGACGAGACATTCTGGGAAAAATCTCTACATCATCCGCGTATGACGAATCTTGTGCAAAAATTGCCAAAATAAGCAGGTAGTGGGACTTTGTAAAAAACTAGGCTCAAAATCATCTCAATTGCACATTTGACAAGGGTTTTACATCGATTTAGCACTACGCCTTATCGTCACTGGGGTTGAGGCACTTTTCCCAGAGTTGACGTATTTGCCTTGTAGGGGACTTCCAAAAAATAAAATAACCATTACTTGGTAATGATAATCATTATTAATGGGCTTAAAATACCTGTCCTGGGGGAATTACTATGGTGCTCTTTATTTTTTATTTATAGCGGTTTGCATTTGAGTGCAATACATTAAAGAATTAAAAAACCGCAGATGGACGCAGATGGACGCAGATAAATCTGTACTTCACCCAGATGAAAACCGTTATATATTCCCTTGACAAAATTCTTATACTCTTAAGATGCACATTTTAAAACGCTTATATAGCAAGGCTTTCAGAAAATGAAGTAGAATGTGCTTCTTTCATTTATTGCTAGCGGCGATTTTCGCGGCTAGTGAGAGGCTCATATCTTGCACCCTCCGGGGATGACCTCCGGTCACGCTACGCTTTAGACCTCTGGGCGTGCGCTTTGCGCATACGCCAGTCGCAGCCTACGGCTCGCTCCGCTAACATGGGGGAAGCCACGGCAGGTGGCACTCTCGGAGGAACCTCAACGCCAGAACAAGCGTGAGGGAAAACGCCACATGCT
>JAAUSC010000390.1 GCA_012031965.1 Scytonema sp. RU_4_4 | reverse complement strand
CAGAGAACGCAGAGAAAATACGCAACGCTTCGGCTGAGGTAATTTTAGAGCAAAGGGGAGTAGTGATCGCCCTCCTTCGCTGATTCCTAGAACTTCTTGTAATAACTTGCGTTCTTCAATGGGAAGTTGTAGCAAAACACGCCTATCGCCTTTTTGTCTGGCGATAGCGGACAGCAGCATTGAGAAGCCGGAGGGGAATTTGGAATTCAGGACGATTTCCCACTACTTCCTGCCACACTTCCAGCCATGTTTGTGCTGCTTTGTCGCTTACCATTTCTGACATTAATGCATTGATGGTTTTTTCGCGGACAAGTCCCTGTGCTAATGCTGAGGTGATTAAGTGTTTGTCGGAAAACTCAATCAGGGTTGTGATGCGGGTTTTCCACACTGCTGCATCGTTTGTGCTGTTGAAAAGAGTATGGATAATTAACTCCGTATCCTCGACATCTGGTTCAGCCACCTCGGCAAAGCGGTTAAGCGCATCGTCTAATACGGTTATGCCTTCGTCCCAGCGGTTCAATCCTAAGAGCGAAATTGCACGGTTGAAGAAAACATAAGAAGATTGTTCGCCTAGTGCGATCACTTTATCGCAGTGCGCTAACGCTTCGTCATAGCGTTCGAGATGATTTAGCAACCAGCCTCGACCGACCCAAGCCCAGGCATAATTGGAGTCAGGCTCAATCGCTTTGTCGAAGGATGCTAAAGCTTCCTCATAGCGTTTGAGGTTGACTAGCACCAAGCCTCGACCAACCCAAGCCCATTGATTCTTGGGATCAAGCTCAATTGCTTTGTCGAAGGATGCTAAAGCTTCCTCATAGCGTTTAAGACCGTTTAAGCAGCGTCCCTGTTCTAACCAATCCTGTGCATAACCCCGAATTTCCACCAATTTCTCTACATATCGCAAAGCATTAACATAGTCTTTTTTCTTACAACAATTTTCATATTCCTGCCAGTACGCTGCCACCCGAGGATCTTCATCATCATCTTCCATTGCTTGAAGTGCATACAGCACATATTCTCGCTCCACTACAGCATCAGGTGGAAGCGGTTCTAGACGTTGCTGATATCTGGGATGATTTCGTTCGTAAGGTAAGTCCTCATTTCGCCCATCATTGAAGTGTTGTCCTAAATCATCAAACCACCCATTCTTCCTGATTTCATCAATATCCTGTCCCAATCGCTGTTGCAACTCTGTGCGCGTATACCAAATTCGCAAAAAGTCTACAAATAATCGTATCGGTTCATCCCGCTGCTTCTTTACCTCTAAGCAAAACCGCATCAGCGGTTCGTGTAGTTCATAAAACGACTCACGTCCAATAGATTCAGAATTAACGTAGCCCTTCTCCCGCAAATCCTTAAGTTGACTTGATGCTGTCTGATGAGTCATAAAACAGCGTTGGGCAATCTCCTTAACAGTAACAGCACGGCGGCGGTCTGCGAGAAACTCAATAATTTTTCTTTGCTGCTGCGAAAGCCAAGACATCCGCGCTTGATAGTAAGGTGTCAAATCATCAAGCATCCGCATGAACGGTTCTACCAGTTCATCTAGCAAGTTGCGGGTGAGGAACTGGGAGAAAATCACGTAGACGCGGGGGTTTCCACCAGAGAGGTGATGGATGGCGCGGATGCGATCGCGTCCCGTTGGCGTTTTAATAAAATCTTCTAGTTCTTTATCTTCTTCTAATTCAGCAATATGCCTCAACAAATCTACAGCTTCATCTAGTGTTAACTCCTCTAAATGGTGAGGATAAAAGAAGTTATAGAAGGGGTCATCTTTGCGGATAATACCATCAAACAAACTTTGTGCTGTTGCCAGAATTGTTAAAAATGAATAATTCTGTATATAAGCCCGCAGTTGCTTTTGCCCAATATCACCTAACCCGTTAAAGACATCATCTAGGTTTTCCATCAATAGCAGCAGCGTGCGTTTCCCAACAAATTCTCTGAGCAATGCTGCTGCTTGATGTTCAGCTTCTTGTTGCGATAACTGATAAAGTGCTTCAACTTGCTGATTTAATTTAGCGTCATATTCTGCTGGATATTCTTTCTGAAGTGCTCGAAATATTCGTAGCAGCAAATCTAAAAACGATGTAACGCCCCACTCTTCCTCTCTCAGCCATGCAATGACTAACTTATCATGTAAGTCTTTCATTTTGGAGACGCGGTGATATACCAGTGTTATCATGTGCGTCTTGCCGATACCGCGCATCCCCAGCAACAGGCGAAAATGTTTATTTGCTGTCAGCGCACTTTCACGAATCAATTCAACTAAATAGTCTGCCAACTGATGACGCTGTACCAAAATAGCTTCCAGGATTTCGGGAGCCATGAGACTAGGAGTGAAGCGAGATAGAAAGGTGCTTTTCATGCTGTCATCATCCTTGGCAGCTTATTATTTCAATCATATAAACATACGTCATTTATAACATACGTCAATTTTATCGTACATATTGCCACCTTTATAACCTCGTGTTATCTTGACTGTATAAAACAGTTAAGCGCCCCTAGCTGCAACTAGAGACGCTCTGGATTTTTTGTCAGTTTTGCACAGCGACTGGCTGCAACCAGTGAGTGTGTGCGTTGTTGTTATGGTCTGGTATAGACCAAGGATTTCATATGTCTGATTTTAGCACTAAGCAAGTGATTCTGGTAGCAGCTTCTCCTGCTGACTCTGCCCCAACACCAGAAGTAGGAGGTTTCATTTCTCTGCTCATGTATGGAGGAGTGGGAGTAGCCATCATTATTGCAATGGCTTACTTTTCTCAAACTCTGCTAGAGGCGATCGCCAAGCTGATCAAAATCATTAACAAAAACAAGAAGTAACTAGTTCACAGGTTACTTAACAGGGAGGTCGAGTTGGTGTTAATTACCACTCTTTCTCCCTAGAATGACTTTCTTTGCGAACACTCGAACAAGTGTAAACCAAACTGCTGCGAAAGTTCCTCACAAACCTTAACCCCCCGGACACTATTACCGCGTGAATTTAGTGGTGGTGAAAACACTCCAATTCCCATGACATTTGGAACAACAGCAATAATCCCACCAGAAATTCCACTTTTTGCTGGAATACCAACCTTATATGCCCATTCACCTGCAAAATTATACATCCCGCAGGTGTACATGACACTGAGAATGTCTTTAACATAACGGCTATCCACAGCTTGTTTTCCTGTCATGGGGTTGATACCCTTGTTAGCTAAGGTAGCCGCCATGACTGCTAAATCATGACAATTTACCATCACTGAACACTGCTGGAAGTAAAGGTCTAATGCTTCCTCAAGATTTTGGTTAATCATGCCAAAATTGAGCATTAAGTGCGCCATTGCACGGTTACGATGTCCTGTGATGCGTTCT
>JAAUSC010000389.1 GCA_012031965.1 Scytonema sp. RU_4_4 | reverse complement strand
TTAATCGCAGGAGCGCCCAGGGCAACAGGAGCGACATCACCACTAGCTAAGTCGAGGGGGAAGTTGTGCGCATTACGTTCGTGCATCACTTCCATACCCAGGTTAGCGCGGTTGAGCACATCCGCCCAAGAACCAATCACACGACCTTGAGAATCAATCAAAGATTGGTTGAAGTTGAAACCATTCAGGTTAAACGCCATCGTGCTGATACCCAGTGCGGTAAACCAGATTCCGATAACAGGCCATGCAGCTAAGAAGAAGTGTAAGCTACGGCTGTTGTTGAAGGAAGCGTATTGGAATATCAAGCGACCGAAGTAACCGTGTGCTGCAACGATATTGTAGGTTTCTTCTTCTTGACCGAACTTGTAACCGTAGTTCTGAGATTCGGTTTCGGTTGTTTCACGAACCAGAGAAGAGGTCACCAAAGAACCGTGCATTGCACTGAACAAGCTTCCACCGAACACACCAGCGACACCTAACATGTGGAACGGATGCATCAGGATGTTGTGCTCTGCTTGGAACACTAACATGAAGTTGAATGTTCCAGAGATACCCAAGGGCATACCATCACTGAAGGAACCTTGTCCTAAGGGGTAAATCAAGAAGACTGCGCTTGCTGCTGCAACAGGTGCACTGAATGCAACGCAAATCCAAGGACGCATTCCTAAGCGGTAAGATAATTCCCACTCACGACCTAGGTAGCAGAAGACTCCAATCAAGAAGTGGAAGATAACCAGTTGGTATGGACCACCGTTATACAACCACTCATCTAAAGAAGCTGCTTCCCAAATTGGGTAGAAGTGTAAACCAATGGCGTTGGAGGAAGGAACAACAGCACCAGAGATGATGTTGTTTCCGTACATTAAGGAACCTGCGACTGGTTCGCGGATACCATCGATGTCAACAGGAGGTGCAGCGATGAAGGCGATGATGAAGCAGGTGGTTGCGGCGAGCAGGGTGGGAATCATCAACACGCCGAACCAGCCGATGTAGAGGCGGTTTTGGGTGGAGGTTATCCAACTGCAGAAGCGCTCCCATACGTTGGCGCTTTCGCGACGTTGTAATACGGTTGTCATAGTTTTTATGAATGCGTTACGTACATGATATGTATGTGTATGATGCAAAGGTCGTACGTTTTACCCTTGTGTACTTATATTAAGTCATATATTTCGACTTGTAAAGTACTTTTGAGCAAAATTTATTTTTGGTCGTAATAACTAGGGTGTCGAAAGGTGAGAGGCAATGGCTTGTAATCTAGACTGTGCCTTTGTTCTGGGCTTAGTAAATCAATGTGCAGGAGTGACACTGCTTGAGTCAAAACTTATCTAGAGGTAGATATTATGAAGAGAGCGATCGCTCTCAATACTGTTACTTTTAATGTCGTTGTCTTGGAGAAACAGAAAAACCCGGTTTCTTAGAGAAACCCGGTTTCTGCCCGGTGCTTATCCGAACCGTATTGCGTCCCCGTATGTCAACTTCTCATCTTCCAAAAATTACCTACAGCCCCGCTTACACAATCGTTCCGACTTACGAGTGCTTCAATCGCTGTGCTTACTGCAACTTTCGCACAGAGCCTGGTAAGAGCCAATGGATAACAATTTCAGAAGCGGAACAACTCTTAACACAACTTTACAATCAAGATATTTGCGAAATCTTGATACTGAGTGGAGAAGTGCATCCCCATTCCCCACAGCGTCAGGCGTGGTTTCAGCGGATTTATGATTTATGTGAATTAGCTTTGGCGATGGGATTTTTACCACATACAAATGCTGGACCGCTGAGTTTTGAAGAAATGCAACAATTAAAGAAAGTTAACGTTTCAATGGGCTTAATGTTGGAACAGTTAACGCCAGAGTTGTTGAAGACAGTACATAAACACGCACCGAGTAAGATACCAGAAGTGCGTCTACAACAGTTACACTGGGCGGGAGAGTTGAAGATACCCTTTACCACTGGGTTACTGTTAGGGATTGGGGAGACAGAAGAAGATTGGTGGGAAACATTAGAAGCTATAGCCGAAATTCATCAACGTTACCATCATATTCAAGAAGTGATTTTGCAACCCCACAGCCCAGGACATCAGCAAACTTTTAACGCACCACCTTTTAATCCTCATCAATTGCCAAAAGTTATTTCTCAGGCACGTCAAATTTTACCGCCAGATATTACAATACAAATTCCGCCGAATTTAGTAAAAGATGACGAATGGTTACTCGCCTGCTTAGAAGCTGGTGCGAGAGATTTAGGCGGAATTGGACCGAAAGATGAAGTGAATCCTGATTATCCGCATCTTCATGAGCAGGAATTGAGAGAAATATTACAGCCTGCGACTTGGGAGTTAGTGCCAAGATTGCCGGTTTATAAGCAGTTTGATGATTGGTTGTCAGTGGATTTGCAGATGGCTGTGAAGCGATGGCGATAATTTTTACACTTCGCCGTTAGTTCTTTTGTGGACGAGTGTTTGAGACTCGTGAGCGAGTGTTTAAGACTCGTCGGAGAGTGTTTGAGACTCGTGAGCGAGTGTGAGAGGTGATCTGGCTCGTAGTAAGCGCTTACTACAAACTAGACTTAGTATGAGAAACATGACTATATTTTTTACCTATGCTTGATAGTCAAGAATTACTCACAAACCTCTACAACGCCTTTAACCCATTTGAACCTTTACCCGCAGATGATCTAAGGTATGTTGATTGTCAGGATGTACGCGGTGATGCGGATATTTTGAATGAGTTGGGAAACCGTATGCGGTTGGCGAAGACAAATACTTGTCAATTGTATTCTGGACATCGGGGGGCGGGGAAGTCTACAGAATTACTTAGATTAAAACAATATTTAGAAAATCGGCAATTTTATGTTGTTTATTTTGCCGCTGATGAAGAAGATATTGACTCAGAAGATGCCCAATATACAGATATTCTCCTCGCCTGTACCCGTCGATTGCTCAAAGATTTACAGAAAATTGCTAATCCTGGTCCTGTGCTGAATTGGCTCAAAGAACGTTGGCAAGATTTGAAAGATTTGGCACAGACTGAGATGGAGTTTGAGAGCATGGAAGTAGAAACACAACTTTCGCAGTTTGCCAAATTGACAGCAAACTTAAGAGCTGTTCCCCAATTACGTCAAGAAATTCGCAAAAAAGTGAATCCCCATACTGTCACCTTAATTAAGGTGTTGAATGAGTTTCTGACAGATGCCAAAAAGAACCTACCAAATGGCTACACTCAACTAGCGGTTATTGTAGATAACTTAGACCGGATGGTGTTAGTTAAAGATGGAGAAAACACCAACTATGAGGAAGTGTTTTTAGATCGTAGCGAACAACTCAAAGCTTTAGATTGCCATTTAGTTTATACTGCCCC
>JAAUSC010000168.1 GCA_012031965.1 Scytonema sp. RU_4_4 | reverse complement strand
AAACAAGGACTGCAGTACTGGCTCCCTCCGGGGATGACCTCCGGTCACGCTGCGCTAACACAGTCCCCTACGGCGGGAAACCCGCCTGCAGGGCTGGTTCACCGCAACGCACTGGCTCCTCTGCGCCCTCTGCGGTTTCAAATGCAAGTTAAATGTGGAACAGCTTATTAAACCGCAGCCTATAGCAGATATAGGCTGCGGTTCTTAAGCAGCTGCTTTTTGCAACTCCTCAAGTCGCGCCAGAACTTCTTTACTATGGATGGCTGGATTGACTTTGACAAAAGTCTCGCGCAGAATACCTTGCGGGTCAATGATAAAGCTGTGGCGCACAGATATGAAGCTCATCCAAGAACCATATGCCTTGCTCACCGCACCAGTAGTATCCGCTAATAGGGGAAATTTTAATCCTTCTGAATCACAAAATTCTGCATGGGAATTAACATCGTCAGCGCTGACACCAATGATTTGAGCTTTTTTTTCGATGTATTTGGGTAAATCTTGCTGAAAGCGACGAGCTTCTATGGTACAACCAGGGGTAAAGTCTTTGGGATAAAAGTAGAGGACTACCCACTGACCGCGTAAGTCAGAGAGGGAAAGTTTACCATCGCCAGTGTTTGTTGGCAAAGTAAAATCTGGTGCGCTTTGATTAATTGCAGGAAGTTTACCACCAAGAGCATGAGCAGTTGGGACAAAATTGAACCAACTGATGACAGCCAAACATGTGGCAAATAATAGACTCAAAAAAGTGCGACGGGAAATCATTATATATACAGACCAGAAACACAACTTAAGATAAGTTTACAATTTCTGGTTGCTATTCTCAGATTCTTGAGATTCTGGAGTCGTTTCCACGCTTTCGATGTATTGACTGTCAAGAAGAAATGCTCCTCTTGTAAAGCGAATACCCCAGTATCCACCAGGACGGCGGTCAAGGACTATACCTTCTTCACCAATATGAATCACATCGGGAGGGCGTAGCATAGGCATGGGTTCAGCAGTTTTCACGTAGGGGGGTAACGCTACGACGCGGACTTTACTACCAATGGTAAATTCTTTAGACATTTTATTTAGAGATTTTAAGAGAGTTTTGAGTGTTACAACGAGATATTTTTTGGGAATTGTTTCTTGAACTGATTGAGTTTAGCGAAACGCTAGAGCGTAGCGGCTGCTTTGCAGCATCGCCACAATTTGATAATCTTAGAGCAATTATGAACGCTTATAAGGGGTAGGCTGAAAACTCTTGAGGGACAGGCACGCAGTGCCGTATCCCGTACTTCAGGCAAGAGATGAAAGCCACGATGTAGCCTTTAGGCTACCGTAAAGCTTTTTTACTCAAAGTCTTAATATAATCTCTCAAAATTTCAGCCATTGAGAGATTTTTCTCTTCAGCATATTGTTTCAGCGTTTCATACTCTTCATCAGTAACATTAAATTGCATTTTCTTTTGTCTACTCACTTGTTATACTCCAATAAATACTCTATAATTGGAGTATGACATGAACCTTAAGGAGGTGATTGAGTAGTGCTAGTTTTAGAGATGAAAGTAAAAGGTAATCGTCAGCAGTATCAAGCAATTGATGAGGCTATTCGTACGACTCAGTTCATACGAAATAAAGCTATCAGATATTGGATGGACGCGCCTCGCGAGGCAAAGATTAACAAGATTGCTTTAAACAACTACTCAACAGCACTACGGAAAGAATTTAAGTTTGTAGAAGACTTGAACTCAATGGCTTGTCAATCTGCAACGGAAAGAGCGTGGCTAAGTATCGACAGGTTTTACAATAACTGCAAATCCAAGAAACCAGGTAAGAAAGGCTTCCCGCGCTTCCAAAAAGATAATCGCTCAGTTGAATATAAGACTAGTGGATGGTCACTACACCCAACAAAACGACGAATTACCTTTACAGATAAGAAAGCCATCGGTCAAGTCAAGTTGTTGGGCAAGTGGGACATTCACACCTATTGAGTCAAGTCAATTAAGCGCGTCCGTTTGGTTCGCAAGGCTGACGGGTACTATTGCCAATTTGCAATCAGTGTTGATGTACAGCCAGAGTTAAGAACTGCTAACGGTGAAGTAGGCTTAGACGTTGGACTTGAACACTTTTACTCTGATTCCAACGGACATCATGAGCCTAACCCCAAGTTCTTGAAAAAAGCTGAGAGAGCTATTAAGCACGCGCAAAGACAAATTTACAAAAAGGAGAAAGGTAAAAACCAACGACGTAAAGCAAGACAGAGATATGCTCGGAAGCATTTGAGAGTAAGTAGGCAACGGAATGAACACGCTAAGAGAATAGCGCGTAACGTATGCAAGGCTAACGCCTTAGTCGCCTATGTAGACGCGAAGCGGCTTGCCGCAGGCTAAACTTGATGGTTCGGAACATGGTAAGGAATCACTGTCTTGCCAAGTCAATTAATGATGTGGCTTGGACACTGTTCCGTCGTTGGTTGGAATATTTTGCTGGTAGGTTCAACACAACAGTTGTTGCAGTCAATCCTAGAATGACATCTCAGAAGTGTTCAGATTGCGGTGCAATTGTGAAAAAGTCTCTTTCAACTCGAACACATAGTTGTAGCTGTGGTTGCGAGTTGCAAAGGGACGTGAACGCAGCAATAAATATTCTGAATCTTGCAAGAGCTAGGGACGGGCAGTCCCGAAGTAACGCTACAGGAGTCGGAACCTCTACGCTAGTTGGCGCAAGCCTGTTAGAGCAAGTTCTGACGGTGAATGTAGAATCCCCTAGCCTTTAGGCATGGGAGTGTCAATCTTTTCCTCAAGATAACTAACAGAAAAACCTCGACGCGTGGGTTCTACTCTAGCTAACTCCACTTGAAAACTGACCATTACGCTCATTTCACCACTTCTGACTTTCAATGTCCAGTTACCAGGGCGCAAAGTCCAAAATACAGAATCAGATGAATTTGTCGGTAACCTCTGACCATTCAACCACCACTCCACAGGTGCTGCGGTTGTCCCTGCAAGCTTAAACTCTAGTTTTTGCTTTGTTTCGTCATCAGGATACAGCAAGAAGACATCATCCTGATGAGGAGACACAATCTTCAGTTTGTCAGAACTCATACTAGATTGATTCTGCCTTGCTAACCACTCATCATACTCACTAGACTTAGCGAAGCTGTTCTGACTTTCGTAGTTCCCAAGATCTTGTGCGTAAAAATATTCCTGTACCACAGAAGAACAATCTGGTGTTGGTCGTAACCCAGAAGTTGCACAGATGGGTCGTTGTACCATCCCTTCAGGAGGAGGAAAACTTGCTGGTTCTTGATGCTCATGCAGGTGTAGCATAATTCGATTCCACAGAGGTGCTGCTCCCATAACTCCGGAAACCTGACGCATTGGGTCACCATCGAAATTACCCACCCAAGTTGCTACGGTGTAATCAGTCGTAAATCCAACCGTCCACGTATCCCGAAAATTCGAGGAAGTGCCAGTTTTCACAGCTGCGGAAAACGGTAAACTTAGTACCGAGTCTACACCAAATGCTGTTGCACGTGCATGGCGATCGCTCAACATATCAGTCATAAGTTGCCATGTTACAGGGGTAGTTGAGAAATGGGAAGATTTGTTAGTCTCTGTGGTGCTGTCTAACGTAGTCACAATAGAAGTCGGTTGTCCTTGACGTACTATGGTCACATAAGCTCTAGCGAGTTCCCATAAACTGACTTCGCCACTACCCAGAGTTAACCCTAGCCCATAGTATTCTGCGGATTGAGTTAGATGTTCAAACCCCAATTGGTGGAGACGATCCAAAAAAGTCTGAACACCAACTTTTTCTAATACCCTTACAGCTGGAACATTGAGCGAATTTGCCAAAGCCACACGCACCCGCACTGGTCCCTGAAAGTTTTTACTATAATCAGTAGGACTGTAGAGTTTTGCACCAGGTATGGCATAGTGAGCAGGGACATCTGCCAAAATCGTATTAGGGCGAATCAAGTTTTTTTCCAAAGCCAACTCATACAGAAACGGTTTAAGAGTCGAACCAGGTTGACGTAGCGCCTGTACACCATCATTTTTTCCCTGCTTGGCTTCATTAAAATAGTCAGGCGAACCGACATAAGCCAAAACTTCCCCAGTGTGGTTATCAATAACCAAAGCAGCTGCATCATGGACATTATGAACAGCAAGGGTAGAAATAACCTGTTGCACCTGCGCCTCGACAAACTGCTGCAAAGGACGATTTATAGTGGTACGAATAGGGGATGATTTTTGTAGCTTCTCAGGCTGACTCGCCAGCCAAAACAAAAAGTGTGGTGCAGCAATAATTCCCCGTTGGCGAGACTGAAACGAGATTTCTTCGGCGTATACTCGCTCTGAGAGAGAGTGAGTGATATACCCATCTTGTACCATACGATTGAGGACGTATTTTTGACGCAGCTTGAGGCGTTGATAATGTCCAAGTGGGTCAAAGTAAGTCGGATTATTAGGAATAGCAGCGAGTAAACTCGCTTGAGCAAGATTTAAATCATTCGCAGGTATGGAGAAATAAGTACGAGCTGCTGCTTCCACACCGTAGATATTCCCCCCCATTGGTAGACGATTGATGTAAGCACAAAAGATTTCATCTTTGTTCATCCCAGCAACTAACCGCCAAGAATGCCAAATTTCTTGAACTTTACCTGTCAAAGTGCGGGAAACTGGGTCTAACATCCGCGAGAGCTGCATAGTAATTGTAGAAGCACCGGAGACAATTTGCTTGGAATCAATTGCGTCCTTGAGTGCGCGGGCTGCTGCTTTGATATCCAGCGCCCCATGATGATAAAAGTCTCCATCTTCCGCAGCAAGAATGGCATGAATAAAATGAGGAGAAACTTGATTTAATTCCACCACAGAAGTGTGTTCTTGGTCACGGGTGAGCAAAGTTCCCAGTGGTAGCTCATTGCGGTCTATAAATTCGAGTGCTAACTGTTGTTGTGCAATGTCAGCAGCGCGAATGGGAGCCAAATACGGGAGTAGACGCACTGACACACATATTAACAATAAGGCAAGGATAAATTTGTAAGTTTGGCGATCGCGCTGATGCCAAATTTTCTTTCTTATTTGGATAAGCCACCCCAAAGCTAGTTTCATAGCGCGAATTCCTTGCCAAGGAAAATATACCTTCATTTTTGCGCTGTCGTAATAACAGAATCAGGAAATATTTCAAAGCTGTAACAATAGAAATCCGAAACTCAACTTATATAGAATTACCTTGGTTTCATTATGATATGACTATTTCTGGATTGACACTCCTCTGCCGTCATGCGAGTGGCGTGGTAGAGGGCAGATGTATAGCCGCGATTTCTAATCGCCAAGGCTGAATCAAATTTTACTTTTACATTTGAGGTAAAATCTACGTGTTTTCTCACGATTCAATTCGGATTGCTATAGGAGAAATATGATCCAAAACACTGTAGTTGTTACAGCTAGCAAAGAACGCGATACGCGGAGTGTCAAGCCTCCGGCTTATCGCACGGAGTGTCCGCCAAAGGGCGATACTCCCACCAGAGAGTCGCCCAAAAGGCGTTAAGCGTTTGCGTAGCGCCCCCTTAGGGGCTAGCTCTGCCGTTTGCGCAGCGCCCCTTTTAGGGGCTAGGCAATCGCACCAATTGTCCAAGCGTTGAAAATGACTTCAAAATCTAAAATAGAGTCATCTGTCAACCCTCAAACCAACCATGATTCAACTCAAAACCCAACTCACCCTCGAAGAATTCCTCGCACTTCCCGAAGGAGACATCACCTACGAACTCATTGACGGAGAAGCTGTTCCCAAATTCAAAAACGATGAAATGTCACCAAAATTTTTTCATAGTTCCATAACAGGTGCGTTATTTATATTATTATCTGCATGGGGACAAGGAAAGGGGCGAGTTGTCATTGAATGGGCAATTAAGCTAACACGAAATCAACAAGACTGGGTTCCTGTCGCAGATTTGACATATGTTTCTTATAACCGTCTTTCTGCCAATTGGTTGCAAGATGAGGCTTGTCCTGTTGCACCGGAATTAGTCATTGAAATTATCTCCCCTGGTCAAACTTTCGGAGAAATGACCGAAAAAGCAACTGATTATCTGAAAGCTAAAGTTCAACGAGTTTGGATTATTGATACTAGAGCAAAAACTATTACTATTTTCTATCCGGATATTCTCCCTCAAACAAAACGTGGTACTGATAGTTTAGAAGATTCTCTATTTGAAGGGCTACAAATTACACCTCAACAAATCTTCCAACAAGCAAGAATTTCGTAACCAAGCCCGTTTCAGGGAGTGGATGTAGGGCAGGACTGTTTCATTCTTTCCTGTTAAGCGTTAAGCGTTCCCTCCCAGTAAGTTTACAACTCCTGCACGGATTGCCATAGTAAGAATATTTAGTCCTTTTCCGGAACAATCAAAATAGACTCGGTATCAATATAAATCAGCCTTCTAGTGTAGGTAATACCCAATCAATCAGGAAACTGTGGGTAATGTCCATCCTAATTTTTTGCGTCTTAATTCTTTAATTGATTAAAGCTTTTATAGGTCATACTAGAAATGTTCATAAGAATTTTTCTGCAGTCTTTGCTATTCCTGACAATTTTATTAGGGATAGCAAATTGTCATTTTGTCAACGTCTCCCCAGGAAGAGAGCAACTTCCTGTTGTTTCCCAACTCACACCGCCGCAATTACCAGACTGGATTGAACAAATTAGTCCATTTGCAGACTCTGAACCTCTCAACCAGATTCGTATCCGGTTTAAAGAACCTTTAATTCCCGTTGAAAGTCTTGACAGTTCCGGACAACAAAGTTTATTGCAGAAATTTGAACTTGTACCATCGATACCTGGTCAATTTCGATTTTTAACACCGCGTATGGTAGGATTTCAAGCCGAGGAAGCATTACCAAAAGCAACGCGTTTTCAAGTTACCATTAAATCAGGTTTGGCGGATTTTAAAAACCACCGTCTCGACAAGGACTTAGCTTGGACTTTCAATACAGAATCTATTCAACTGACGAATTTACCTGGTAAGAATCCTATAGAAAAATCCGAAAGTGAACCAATTGAGTTACAGCAAAAGCTGCAATTTACCTCAAACGTGGAACTAGATTTAGCTTCGGTGCAAGAGCATTTACAACTCACTCCCGAAGGTAAAAGCAAGGGTGTGCGTTTTCAGGTAGAATTTTCCAAAGAAGAGAAACCTTCAGAACCTCAAGATCCTTTGGAAAAATTTGACCCTTCTGCACGTAAATGGATTTATAACTTAACTCCACAAGAAAGTCTCCAAAAAGCAACGAGTTACCGCTTAGAATTTTTTCCTGGGATACGTCCGGCTTATGGCAATTTACCAAGTGAGAAAACATTCGTCAGTAAATTATCAACTTATTCTCCCTTAGCATTCCAGGAAATTAAGTTTTATGGTCAACCAGATGCTGGTGGAACCTATGGAAGATTTGTTAATGGTAGCCCTCAGCTTGAATTTAACAATGGCTTAATAGCAGATTCAGCTATTGGAAATATTAAAATTAATCCTGCACCAAAATCTATTCCTCGAATTATACAAGCAACTGACCAAGAAAAACTTATCACAATAAATCCTTATGCTCTTGAACCTGGAAAGACTTATACAATTACTATTGGTGCTAATCTCAAAGATAAGTTTGGGCAAACTTTAGGTAAGCCAGTGACAGTTAAATATAACACTGGAGATTTAGCTGGTGATATCTGGGTTCCTGAAGGTTTGAATATTTTCCCTGCTGGTAAAAACTTACAATTAAATATTGCGACGGTAAATTTGCCAGAGTCAAAGTACAAAGCATCTTATAAAGTTGTTCAACCAACAGACTTAGTGTATTTTGATTCTGCTTATCCCAGAGGAAATGGTAATGATTTATTACCAAAAGCCAGCGAGTGGCAAAGCTTTCAAGTATCGAATCAGAAAAATCAGCAACGAGAGGTTACTGTTCCTATAAAAGAAAAACTTGGTGCTGATACAGGAATACTGGCTTATGGTGTACAAGCACGCACGAATCGTTATCAGGAAAATGGAAAGGAACTATGGCGGGAACCTACGACTTATGGAATGGTTCAACTGACAAATTTGGGTGTGTTTACACAGTGGTTTCCTGAATCAGGTTTGATTAAAGTTCATCACCTTGCTGATGGTTCTCCAGTCAAAGCTGCTAATGTCGAAATTTATGAATCAAAATTAGAAGCAAAATCTCGTCCTCAACCTATACCTTGTGCTTCGGGTAAAACTGATGAGAATGGTATCTTGAAGTTGAAGCGTGAGGACTTGCGTCTGTGTTTTCAGGGAAATCAAAGCTTTGTTAAAGAACCAAAATTATTAGCGATCGCACGTGAAAATCAAGATTGGGCATTTGCTCGTACTGAAGAATATAGCGGCGCTTATGGTTATGGAATTGATGTAGGTTGGGAAAATGGTAAACCTGTGTCGCGGGGAGTTATCTTTTCAGATAGACAGTTGTATCAACCAGGAGAAAAGGCTTGGTTGACTGGTTTTGCTGACTATTTACAAAATGGGGAGATTAAGCAGGATAAAAATGCGATTTACCAATTAACGCTTGTCAATCCAGATGGACAAAAGACAGATTTAAGCACGAAGACGACAAATGAATTTGGTACATTTCTGGTGGAGTTACCCATCAACAGAAATCAAAAGCTAGGCTACTATACTATCCAGGCGAAAGGAAAAAATGGGCAAGAAATATCTGGAGAGTTTCGTGTTGCTGAATTTAAACCGCCTAATTTCAAAGTTGAACTCGATTTAGACAAAGAATTTGCCTTCATTAACGATAAGGTAGAGGCTAAATCCACAAGCCGTTATTTATTTGATTCTCCTGTACAAGGGGGACAAGCGAAATATTTTGTGACTCGCGAGCAAACTCGTTTTATCCCGAAGGGATGGGAGGAATATTCTTTTGGCAGACAATGGTTTTTCCCTGAAGAATCTCCTTCTGTATCAAGTGATGTCTTGCAAACGAATGCAGAACTAGATGCTAATGGTAAAAGTAGTCAAACGGTAAGTATCGCGAAAGATTTACCTTACCCGATGACTTATCGTGTTGATGTGCAAGTTGCAGATGTTTCTAATCTGTCTGTCGCAAATTCTAAAACTTTTACGGCGTCTGACCAGTCGATCGCTGATTGGTTTAAAAACTCATTTCGTAGCTGAGGCAGGCAAGGGTTTACCCATCATAGTCGTTGTTACTGACTCTACAGGAAAACCACTCACAGGTCAACGGGTACGTCTGGAACTGCAACAGATGAAATATAGTAGCGTGACGCAAGTTGTAGAAGGAAGTCGGACGGGAAAAAACCAAGTTGAATACAAGACAGTCGGACAAACAGAAATCACTTCAACAAATAGTCCTCAAACTGTGACGCTGACACCAAATGAATCTGGTTCCTACCGCATCCGTGCGAATTTCAGCGATGCTAGGGACGAACAGGGTGCAACAGACTTACAAATTTGGGCGACTGGAGACAACCCAGTCTTTTGGGGTGATGGCGAAAAAGACCGCTTGGAAATTAAACTTGATAAGACAACCTTCAAACCAGGTGAAACTGCTACCGCCCTGATTCAATCTCCCTATCCAGAAGGAGAATTGTACTTTGCTGTCGTCAAGGACAAACCTCTCTATCAGCAGATAACCAAAGTTAAGGGAGGCGCACCGCAAATAAAATTCCAAGTCACACCAGAAATGTTACCAAATGCTGCTGTTCAAGCTGTCTTGGTAAGACAAGGTAAGCCTCTGAATCAGTTGGAACCAGGAAGTTTGGATAACCTGACACGAATTGGCTTTGCTCCTTTGAAAGTACACTTGGACGATAAATTTTTAAAAACGCAAGTTACCCCAGTACAAGGATCACTCGAACCTGGTGCAGAACAAACCGTACAACTACAACTCAAAGACAATCAGGGAAACCCCACGAAAGGACAATTCACAGTTATGGTTGTGAATGAGGCGGTGTTACAGCTTTCTGGTTATCGTCCACCGAATTTGGTAGATACTGTTTATGCTGAACAACCAATATCTACTCGCTTTAGCGATAACCGAAAAAATGTTGTAACCGAACAACAAGGTTTAGCTGTACCCAAAGGTTGGGGTTATGGTGGTGGGTTCTCAGCAGGTGCAGCAAATACCCGCATCCGCACAAATTTTCAGGCTTTAGCTTACTACAATGGTTCTGTTCTCACCGATGATACAGGTAAGGCACAGATATCATTTAAACTACCAGATGATTTAACGACATGGCGAGTGATGGTGATCGCCACTGACGGAAACCTCCGCTTTGGTAACTCGGAAGCAACGTTTGTCACAACTAAGCCACTCGTCACTAACGCAATCCTTCCACAGTTTGCACGTCCTGGTGATAAATTCCAAGCTGGCTTATCCGTCACTAACAACACTGGTAATACGGGAAGTTTGACAATTCAGGGCGAAGTCGGTGGTACGGTGAAGTTTGCCCTGAACAATCCCACATCTACGACTTTGCAAACCCAGACTGAAGCAGTGACCCGTGCATATCGCTTTCCAATGGAAGCTAGTCGTGTGGGAGAAGGTAAAGTTCGTTTCACGACTCAGTTAAATCGTACAACAGCAGATGCTTTTGAAGTCCCTCTGGAAATTAAGCCGTTAGAAATTACAGAACAAGTCATTGAGACAGGTGTTACTACAAATCAAACGAAAATTCCTTTGAATATTGATAAAAATACTTTCCCTGACGCAGGAGGTTTAGACATTCAACTGGCGAGTACCTTAATACCCGAAATTAAAGTACCAGCACAGCAAGTTTGGGAAATGATGACTTACCTTTTGCAGAACCTGCGGCGAGTCAGTTAATGATCGCTCTTGATTTGCAAACTCTATCCCAAAAATACAGTCAAACGTTTGCAGAATTTTATCCTAGCAAACGTGTTTCCCAAGTTCTTACGCAATTGCAAAAACTCCAGCTAGCCGATGGTGGCTTTGCTGCTTATCCAGGACAACAAAAATCAGATCCTTGGGTTTCTTCCTATGCAGGGGAATCTTTGGCTCAAGCCGATAAGGTGTTTCCTGGCTTGGTAGATTCAAAGATGGTATCTCGCTTGAAAAAATACTTGCAAAAAGTTCTAGCGAATCCTGGACAATATGAGTTTTGCAAACAGCAGCCATGTAAAAGTCAACTGCAACTCAATGCTTTGATAACTTTGGCAGAACTGGGAGACAAGCGCAATACTTTCCTTGCGGATATCTATCGCCAACGCAACGCTTTTGATGTGGTGACTCAGATTAAACTGACGCGCTACTTATCCCAGTTCCCAGAATGGCAGGATGAATCTAAACAACTCTTGAGCCAGTTACAACAATATATATATGATACTGGTCGAACAGCTGTTGTCACTTTACCTCGCGCTTGGGGATGGATGAGTTCACCTACCACAGCGCAAGCCCAAGCCTTACGCCTGTTCATCGCTCAGCAGTATAAACCAGAAGTTGTCGATAGATTATTGCAGAGCCTCTTGTCACTGCGCCGGGATGGAACGTGGCAGACAGATTATAACAACGCCCAAGCGCTCACAGCTTTGGTGGAATACAGCAAACAGCAACCAACACCACCAAATTTTGTAGCTACAGTGCAACTCGCAGGTAAGAAGTTAGGAGAAAAGCGCTTGGAAGGATATAGTAAGCCCAGTTTGGAGGTGAGTTTACCTAAAATTACATTACCACGTGGGCGTCATGATTTGCAACTCCGAAAATCTGGTCAAGGCACATTGCATTATTTCGTCGCTTATCGTTACCGCTTACAAGGAAATCAGCCAGGAAGATTTAACGGTTTACGAGTCACAAGAGAAATTCGCCCTGCCGTTTCCAGCCAGAGTCAGGAAACAAAGAATCAAGTGCTGCAAAAATTCGGTTTGTACGCTTCTGATAAACCATTCACAGTCAAAACTGGGCAAGTGTTTGATATTGGTTTAGAAATTATTGCAGATCATCCTGTGAACCATGTCGTAATTAGTGATCCGCTACCCGCTGGCTTTGAAGCAGTAGATACGAGTTTTCAAACTGCGACACCTGCATTACAAGCAAAAACAGATAGTTGGCAACTTGGATTTAAGAGTATTTATGGCGATGGCGCTTTGCGCCCGCTCCAAAGGAGCGATCGCCTCGTTGCTTACGCAGACAGTTTGGAACCAGGCGTCTATAGCCTCCATTATTTAGTGCGTTCTGTCACTCCAGGTACATTTCTCTATCCTGGCGCGCAAGTCCACCTGCAATATGCACCCGAAGAATTTGGGCGTACCGCTGATTCTACAGTCGTGTTGGAGGAGTAGGCTATTCTATTGGTAAAGTTAAAAGTTCTAAAACTCGTCCTGTTGCTAATCGTGCTGCAACTGCTTTGCGTATGGCTGCAGACCGGATACTTAAAAACCTTAAGATCAAAGCTCAAGCTTTTGGCTTAGAACTCATCCCTATTTCAACACCTACCGAATGTGTTTCTTCAGAGCTAACAGAGCTTCGGTGATGCGTGAATTTTGAATGACTGCTGTCTGAAAGAGACTTTGGTCACAAGGCGTGCGATTATATAGAATGGAAAATGCTGTCTTTAAAAAAATTACTGAACATTATGGCAAAAAAGAGCATGATTGAGCGCGAGAAAAGACGCGCCAAATTAGTGGCTAAATACGCTGAAAAGCGAGAAGCATTGCTGGAAGAATTCAAACAAGCAGAATCTCCTCTCGATAAGCTGGAAGTTCACCGTCAAATTCAACAGCTACCCCGCAATAGCGCTCCTAGCCGTCGCCGTAACCGCTGCTGGGTAACAGGTCGTTCCAGAGGAGTTTACCGCGACTTTGGGCTATCTCGCAATGTCCTGCGGGAATGGGCACACGAAGGTCTTTTACCCGGAGTGGTTAAGTCTAGTTGGTAGTCATTAGTTATTAGTTATTAGTCATTAGTCATAAGCAAAAGACTAATGACAAAATTATTTATTGTCCACAACACTTATCAATTCCTAAACTTTCTAGAAGTAAGTCGCTAACGGCGTTAGCAATAGCAAACTCTCCGTAGAAACTTTTGGAAAAATCAAACGACTGCATCTCTGTAACAATGGCAATAACCAGAGAACCTAAGTCGTTTTCTCCTTCCATTCGTTGACGTACAAAGATTTGTGCTGCTCTCTCAGCAATTGTCTGATTCACTGCTTCTGGGATAAATTCTTCATCAAGCCACTGATGCAAGCGTTGCTTTAACCATTTTCCCTCAAGCATAGGATCTTGAGGTAGTGGTAGGGTGATGGGTGGAATTGGTTCTGTCATTTTCTCTTGTTTTTCTGAAAGACCTTGGATGACCAGAAAATAGGTCTGTAGTGGTCGCTTAAGCGCTGACTACAAACTATGTTTATTGCTTATTTTTATGAAATATGATATCGCCACTATTATTCAAGGCTATGCTCAAGGTTATTTTCTCATGGCTGATGAGAATCATGTCTTGGGCTGGTATGCGAGTCGCGTTCGCACTCTCATTCCATTAGATAAACGATTTCGCTATCCCAAGTCCCTACAGCGTGTTCTGAATCAAGAACGTTTTACCGTTGCAATTAACCGCGATTTTAAAGCTGTTGTCGCTGGATGTGCTAACCGGGAATTAACCTGGATTTCACCAGAGTTAGAACAGATTTATTGGGAACTTTATCAGACGGGTTGGGCGTATAGTTTTGAAACTTGGCAAGGGGATGAACTGGCTGGAGGAATTTTAGGAATTGTCATTGGGGGTGCTTTTATTGGGGAGTCAATGTTTTACCGCATCCCGGACGGTTCAAAGGTGGCTATGGTGAAGTTGGTGGAAAGATTGCGCCAAAGTCAATTTGTGATGTTTGATGCTCAAATGATGAATCCCCATTTGGAGAGGTTTGGTGCTTATGCGGTAAGTGATGATGAGTATCAGGTATTACTTGACAAAGCTTTGCAACGTTCCTGTTTTCTACTTTAGTTTGGTTGTGAGGAAAACAGGTACGCCTTCTCCTTTTTCCTCACCAATTTTCCTCGATCATTAGATTGTCAAGGCAGGTCTAATAATTATTAGATTTATAAAGAAGGCAGGCTGAAAACCCTTGAGAAACAGCAACACAGTTGCGAATTTCGTACTTTAGGCAAGGGCGGGGGTCTAACACGAACTTAATCCCCGGTTTCTTCGTAAAGCTGAAAAATCCATCAAGCACGCTCAAAGACAGATTTACAAAAAAGAGAAAGGTAAAAACCAACGTAGAAAAGCAAGACGATATGCAAAGAAACATTTAAGAGTAAATAGACAACGGAATGAACACGCTAAGAGAATAGCGCGTAACGTATGCAAGGCTAACGCCTTAGTGGTCTATGAAAACTTAAATGTCAAAGGCATGGTAAAAAATCATTGTCTTGCCAAGTCTATTAATGATGTGGCTTGGTCTACTTTTCGTCGTTGGTTAGAATATTTTGCGCTCAAGTTTGATACTATAGCAATCCTATTTGAGTTGTGAAAAAGGTTTTGATTGAATTAACCGCTCCAGGCGCAGAGGGCGCAGAGGAGGAAAAGAGAGAGTTGAGCGCTAAGGCGCACGCTCCGCTAACACGAATGATTTAGGACTGCTATAAAGTTGTTGCAGTTAATCCTAGAATGACATCTCAAAAATGTTCGGATTGCGGCACTACTGTTAAAAAATCTCTTTCAACTCGTACCCATAAATGTTCTTGCGGATGTGAGTTACAAAGGGACGTGAATGCAGCAATAAATATTCTGAATCTTGAAAAAGCTAGGGGAGGACATCCCCAAAGTAACGCTACAGGAGTCGGAACCTCTACACTGGTTGGCGCAAGCCTGCTAGAGCAAGTTCTGACAGTGAATGTAGAATCCCCTCGGCTTTAGCCAGGGGAGTGTAATAAGTATATTTCCATTAAGTAAATGCTCAAAAAATATAGGATATATAGCAAAATAAAAATACTATTTCAAACGATAGTGAAAATTCTCGTTGCCAGCCATTAAAAAACAGTATACGGTGTGGTTTGGGTGAAGTGCAACTTAACAAATAGACCTTCTGACCTGTAGACATTGCGAGGGGGAGAATATGGATATTAATCAGATCCTGAGTCGATATGCAGCAGGAGAGCGGAATTTTAACGGAGCTAATTTGCATCAAGCTAACCTTAGTGATACTAACTTAAGTGGTGCAAATTTCGGTGGAGCAGATTTAAGTGGAGCTAACCTTAGTCAAGCTAATTTGAGTGGATGCGATTTAAGTCGCGCAAACCTTACAGATGCGGACTTAAGTGGTGCAAACCTCATGGGTGCTAACTTAAGTGAGATAAATTTGATTGGCGCAGACTTAATTAATGTCAATTTACACAAAACAAACCTGAGTCGCGCAGATTTACGGAGTGCAAATCTAGTTCGAGCAAACTTAGTTTGGGCAAACCTCACTGAAGCAGAACTCAGTGGCGCTGATTTAAGTGGAGCTAAACTTTGTCAGGCAAATTTGATTGGTAGTAACTTGAATGAAGCAGAACTCAGTGGCGCTGATTTAACCGACGCAACCATCATGAATACGAAGTGAGTGGGGCAGTGCATATGGGCTTATCCCACAAATGGGTGACTTGGGCTGGTGGTTGCTAAGCAGTCATTGTGAGTAGTTAGTGTTCTTGTAGGGGTACGAGCATACTGTGCCCCTAATTTGTAGTATATAGTACTTATATCACTCAATACTTAAACGAAACGGAAATTGATCCACTATTGAATGTTTAACTATCA
>JAAUSC010000388.1 GCA_012031965.1 Scytonema sp. RU_4_4 | reverse complement strand
TGTCGGCGTTCAAACATATTTTGGTGTGGCGCTTGAGTGCAAAGCAGTTATCTTGACGACGGGTACGTTCTTGGGAGGACGGATTTGGGTTGGTAACAAGTCAATGGAAGCGGGACTGCTGGAGAATTCGCCGCTGTCGGTTTGACGGAAACTCTCAATCGCTTAGGATTTGAAACAGGACGACTGAAAACGGGAACTCCCGCACGGGTAGACAAGCGGTCTGTAGATTATAGTATGATGGCACCCCAACCAGGGGATGAAGATGTCCGTTGGTTTAGCTTTGATCCAGAAGTCTGGGTAGAACGGGAACAACTTCCTTGTCATATCACCCGCACCACACCCGAAACTCATCGCCTCATTCGGGAAAATCTGCAACTATCGCCAGTTTATGGTGGGTGGGTTGATGCCAAAGGACCACGTTATTGTCCCAGTATAGAAGATAAGATAGTGCGCTTTGCCGATAAGGAAAGCCACCAAATTTTCATTGAACCAGAAGGAAGAGATATTCCCGAACTCTACATTCAAGGGTTTTCGACAGGGTTACCTGAAAATTTGCAACTCCAAATGTTACGCAGTCTTCCTGGGTTGGAAAGCTGCATCATGCTCCGCCCAGCTTATGCAGTCGAGTATGATTATTTACCTGCTATACAGTGTTATCCCACACTGATGACGAAAAAGATAGAAGGGCTATTCTGTGCCGGACAGATTAACGGAACAACAGGATATGAAGAGGCTGCGGCTCAAGGTCTTGTTGCTGGAATTAATGCTGCTCGCTTTGCTCGCGGTCAAGAAATGATTGTTTTTGCACGTGAGCAAAGTTACATCGGTACGCTCGTTGACGACCTCTGTACAAAAGACTTACGGGAGCCTTACCGTATGCTCACAAGTCGATCTGAATATAGGTTAATCCTTCGTTCGGATAATTCCGACCAGCGTTTGACACCATTAGGACGAGAAATTGGCTTAATTGATGACCGACGTTGGGAACTTTTTACTCGCAAGCAAGAAAAGATTGCGGCGGAAAAAGAACGGCTGTACGCGACGAGAGTGAAAGAACATGATGATATTGGGCGGGCGATCGCCGTTGGTACCCAACAAGCCATCAAAGGCTCAATTACACTTGCTGACTTGTTGCGGCGTCCAGGGTTTCATTACGTAGACCTCCACAGATACGGACTGGGAAACCCCAATCTTGCACGTGCTGAAAAAGAAGGCGCAGAAATTGACATCAAGTATTCTGGCTATCTACAAAGACAGCAAAATCAAATTGACCAAATTGCCCGTCAAGCACACCGCCCATTACCTGTAGACTTAAACTACGAAGCTATTGAGACTCTTTCTAAAGAAGCACGGGAAAAACTAAGCAAAGTCAAACCATTGACCATTGGTCAAGCTGCTCGCATTGGCGGAGTGAATCCTGCTGATATCAACGCTTTATTAATTTATTTAGAATTGCGTAAAAGCAAGCAAGAGAGCGAGTTTTCAGTGTTGGCTTGAAAACAATTCAACAAGAGCGAGTATAGTAATAAGTGAAATCTGAAGAGACTGGTATGATAGGTGACATTCAATAGACCTCTTGCACGAATCGAAAAATCAGGGTTGTCATTCTGAATAACGTAGTGGAATGAAGAATCTCACAGATGTTTCGCTCCGCTCAACATGACACTTTATGACACTTTAAATTATTGATGCAAGAGGTCTAATGAATAACTGTATTATCAACAATCTCTGGATTTAAGTATAATTTCACACTGGTCATCTATCCACTTGTTGAGTTAGCACAAGAGATTAGAGATTAGAGATTGCATCTAAAGTCTTTATTCGCACGTAGGGAGAACAAAATTTATCTTCCTAGGAGTGACTCGCCGGCGGCGTACCACCCGTTATGAATGGAAAAAACACTCTTTTCCCCTACACCCTTACACCCTTACACCCTTACACCCCTGTGTTTCTTAAGAGTCAGCAGTTAAGAATATCATGTCGCAAAACGCTAATACGTATCTCATTCTTCCAGAACAATCCGAGGAATTCATCGCCAGCGAACCCTGGTCGATAGAAACCTACGCTGACGGCTTGATGGATGAACTCTTCGCCGAAATCAACCTCATTTTGGATGGTTGTGATAGCTTACCTTTCCAAGCAGCACTACCACCTCAAGAAGATATTCGTCAAGTAGAAACGGTTACAATGCCGCAAATTGTCGTCCCACAGACACAGATCCACCCCATACAGAAAGTTCCGACATCGGTTCCTCAAGCGAGAAACAACCCATTGAATCAAGTTGGAGTCCTTACTCCAACTGCTAACAAACCAAGAAACAAACCGCGCAAAAAATCAAAACGCACAAAAGGCTTAGTGCTGTGGATGGGAGTCACCATAGGGTTAGCCGCTGCTAGCATTCTTTGGGTGCTAAACTCTGGACTGCTCAATCGTCTCGTTTCCAAATCATTCCAGCAAAGCCTACTACAGCCGCAAATCAAGCCTCAATTGCTGACAAAATCCCAAGTTGAAGCAGATTTGGTTAACTATATGCTGGGAGCGCTAGCAGTTATTGATAAACAAGAAGCAAGAAGCTATATTCGACGATCTACTAAACCCTTTTACACTGCTGCGCCAGTTCATCAATCAGCCCTTGCTTATATCACCCCTCAACGCACAGCAGATCGTTCATCAGCTTCGGTGAGTGCAAATAATCTCCCATCAGACCATCGCAACTCTACAACGGTTGTTGAGCAACACATCCCCGTGTATCAAGCGCCACAGCCCATGCGCTACGCGCCTTCACCAGGGACTATTGTGTCTAAGAAGACCTTAATGAATGCCTCTCAACCTGTACCCGTAGAAACAAACCTTAACAAGGTTACGCCACCAAAACAATCTACAACCACATCACCAACACCAGCAACACCCAGTCTCTCACCTGGAGAACAAGATGTGGATTCTACGGTAATGAATCCTAATATAGGTACTCGTTATTACAGTTTAGAGAGATTACTAGAGTTAGGAAACAAATCTGCTGCCTTATTTAAAATGAACGGCGTGACTCACCGCGTTGAATTGGGTGAAGCCATCGGCTCAAGCGGTTGGACTCTAGTGGAGTTTGCTCACGGTAAAGCCATTATCCGTCGCAACGGGGAAATCCGTTCAATTTATACAGGGCAGACGTTTTAGTTACTTAGAGTCAATGCGCTTCGCGCAGGGTGTAGGGGAATAGGGGTGTAGGGGCAAAACAAGTCAAAAGTATCAAGTCAAAAGTATCAAGTCAAAAGGAGCCAGTGCGTTGGGGAGCCAGTACTGCAGTCCTTGTTTCCCTCACGCTTGTTCTGGCGTCCGGGTTTCCCGACTTGTAGACGCGTAGCGGCTTCCCGTAA
>JAAUSC010000167.1 GCA_012031965.1 Scytonema sp. RU_4_4 | reverse complement strand
CAACCCCAGATAGAGCAACATAGGTATTATCCGTTTGGAGCAGCCTGTAATGATTAGCGATCGCTGGGTCGTTTTCTTAATTTCGACAATGCATATCTTGCTTTTTTTGTCAATGCGTAAGTCCTATCTACATCCTTAACCCGTACCAACTGCAAACCCTCCGGCAACGCCACAGGCTTAAGCTTTGGCGCAGTATTTCTCGGTCTGGGGGAGCGTGGGGTAAACTCCCTCTCCGGCAGTGGGGCAATTGCATTACGGATATCTTCCGGGCTGCAATCAGAATTAAAGCAATGGTAAGCCCCATTATTGGGGTTAACCGCAAAGTCATTCCCTCCGCAAACCGGACAGATATATTTGTTCCTCTCCTTCGTCGGCTCCAACTTCTGTGCGTGTTCTCGAATGTCAAAGCTTGAAGTCTGGGAGGATTGACGATCGCTGGAAATTTCTGCTACATTATTAGTTATCATGTATTCGCTGCTCCTTACTTTGGTTTTGGACGGGGCAGCACAACATTTCTTTCTTTTAATGCCCCCAGCGAGTGGGGGCATTGCTATTAGGCTACAATAGCGGTGGTTTTTTTATTTAGGCGCTGTGCCTTGAAAGAGGTGCTGCGCTGTTTTTTGATGGGTACATCAGTACCGCCTTGAATTGTACCACGTTTTCTACGTATGCATAAATATAATTTTATACTTGTATGCCCGAATGGACACACCCGAACGTTTTCGGTCAGACAGCATTCTAGTTACCCTAACGTTGAGGTAACTAGGAACTGGACTGGCGATTGAGTTAAAACTTGCTAAGTGCGAAGAGATGCTCTGATGCCGTTATATAAAACCTACCCAAAGCTACCCATAATTGGATTTTTCTACCTTGGGTTTTGTTTAATTCCTTGCTTCATCCTGGCAACGTCGGCGTTAACCAGTCCACAGGCTAACCTCGCCTAACTGGCGATTTTTTTCAAATTGATTGCAGCGTTCAAATCACGGTCAATCACAAAATTACAGTGACCACATTCAAACACTCGCTCATTTAAGGTGAGTGTTTCTTTTAAAGTTTCACAGTTTGAACAAGTCTTGGAACTTGGAAACCAACGGTCAACTACAACCAGCTTGGAAGCATACAACTCACACTTGTAAGTCAATTGACGGCGAAACTCATAAAAACCCATATCAGCGATAGATTTTGCGAGTTTATGATTAGCCATCATGCCGGACACGTTAAGGTCTTCTATCACTACTGTGCCGTGGTTCTTGGCTAGTAATGTGGTGAGTTTGTGTAATGTGTCCTTGCGGATATTGGCTATTTTTCGATGTAATTTGGCTATTTGTAATTGAGCTTTCTTCCAGTTAGCAGAGCCGATAATTTTATGGCGATGCAACCATTGCATTCTGCCCAACTTGGCTTCATATTTTTGTAGGACTTAGCACCTAGTATGACTTCACCAGTTGAAAGAGTGGCTAGTGCTTTAACACCAAGGTCAACTCCTACAACACTTTCTGATAGTGATTCCTGTTGTTCTACGTCGAATCGAAAACTAATAAACCATCTATCAGCTTGTCGGCTAATTGTTGCAGACTTCGTTAATACTTGAGGCAATGTTTCATAAGTTTTGAGTACACCAATCACGGGCACTTGAATTTTGTTATTACCCAAGATTTTGACTGTACCTTCCAGCGTGAAAGAATCACGTTTACCTTTTTTCTTAAACTTGGGAACACCAGCGCTCTTGTTGAAACATCGTTTCCAAGATTCACGCAAAGCCATCAATGCTTGCTGTGGCGTAGATTTTGAGCATTCGTAGTACCATTCATTTTCAGATTTCACTAACGCTACTAACCATTTATGTAGGTCAATAGCACTAGGAAACTTAATTTTAGAATCGGAATTTGCTTTGTTATGGTCAAGTATCTGTTTGGTTAAAGACAATCCCCAATTCCAAGCATGACGAGCTACTCCACAATGTTTCATTAATGTTGTGCGCTGTTGATTATTCAATTTCAATTCAGTTTTGAAACCTAACAGCATTACGCAATCTCCTTAACTACTTGAGTCAGTAGTGATTTTGTACTACTAGCGATCGCTTTCCATGCAACCATAAAAAGAGTCCCTGGAAGCGTGACAGCGATCGCCCTACATATTGAACCGTCCCCAGGCTGTCAATAGCAAAGTAAATACACGCCCGACTGGGGAAGGCTGTTTTTTCTTCTAAAGGGAGCCAAGGAAGGGAGTTTAAATCGATATCTCTGGGATTAATCATTGCTTCCCTCCGCCCACTCCAACCCCAATATACGGAGGGCATGAGCCATTGTGAACCCATTGGCTTTGCAACGTTCTTGGATTAAGTCCCGCTCCCCCGGCTTTACAAACACGCGCAGGATAACGATGTCCTCATCTCTTGCTTTTATCGCTTCTCTCTGTTTCATCTTTTCTGTAATGTTGTCAACATAACTCACATAATCTTTTTCGCACTCGTTGACAACACCATTAGAAATATTTTTATTTAAGTTTTGCGATCGCTCTTGGTCGCCGTCGGCTTTCCCAGCAATCCTTTCTCCTCGGCTCGTGCCCTAATGGTTTGATTAATAATTGCTGCGGCATAGGTGGCTGGCGGGATAGAGTCATCCTCTGCTAGTTGTTTGAGTAATTCGGCGACATCATTATCAATGACGATGGTCATTCGAGTTCTGGCGTACTTGGGCATAAAAATTTTTCTAGATTTTTAAAAATTCCTGAACCCCCTTATCATATCCGGTATTACCTGCCATTACCAGCATTATTCTCTCAGCAAAGTATGTAATATCAAGCAGGTAATGCATGATATTATTGGGTATTACCAGCTATAAGTAGATTGTCAGGAACGAATGCAAGAGCGAACCTCGTTAGAGCATTCGAGCGCGAGTTAAATAAAGCTAACCAGTGGGTAGATAGCGGTTTTCAAGCTTTCCGGTCGCTCAAAACTCAAAACAGTGTTTTTCTAGTATTCGATTCCCGCTCGTAAGTATTCGACCATTCGCTGAGGCATTCGATGTGGACAATACACCCAGTACTGTTAATCTGGGGCAATTCCTTGTGGGCAAAGCGTTGTATGCGGATTGCCATCTGACCAAGAAGGCGATCGCAGACGCACTTCAAATCAAGTCTCCTAGTGTTTGGAGATACGACAAGATTGCCTACTACTTTGTCCCGGAGTACCAAGGGGACTACCCGGAACTACCCAGAGAGCAGTGGCTGATCAAGAAAAGCAAGCACGACCGCACCATACCATTAACTCCTTATCAGACCTGGGTTTTATCGCTGATTAGAGCAGCGTTTGTGATTCTCAAAAGGAGAGATTGGTCAGGGATTACATACAACAAAACCGTTATGTATTCTCCAAGAGCAAATACACCCTGCTTCAAACAGAAATAACCAAGACCCAAGCAGCGTAAAGTGCGGTCTGTAAACCAACTAAGTTTTAAGGAAAAATAATGCAATCACTAACTGATATCTGCAAAGAAACCGGACTGAGCATTGATGATGCCAGATTGATTCTGCTAGGAGTGCTAGTAACCCATTTAGTTTCACAGACCCATTAAGTATTCTTGGGTGCATCTTATTCAACATCGGCACAATGCTGGCAGGTGAGATTGGCTTTGCAATTTGGCGATTGACTAAAGACTAACAGCAAGCGCTCGTCAGAGAAAGATTTCTTTAACGAGCGCTCGTTAAGAGAATTGCTTGCAACAACTTCAGAATTGAGATTATGGACTCTAACAACAACATCCCAAAAATTACTACAAGGGAAACTGAACAACTACGAAGTGTTTATCCTAGCCTTTCTTATTTGGAGGCGGGCGACGTTGCAGGGTGGTTAACAGAACGAAAAGACCAATTGTTGATTCTAGCACAAACCGCAGAAACGGAAGCAGATACTACTAGAGTGCTGGGCTTGGCAGCAACGGGCATTGGAAGCATCTGTTATGCCGTTAACCCATTTATGTTAGTTGGCGGTATGATTGGCGGCGCGGCGTGGTTATGGTTTGTAATTGCTCACTACAACCGCACCAAAGAAATCGCACCACTGCCGTTTGTACGAGGCAACTTCCTGGACGCGATCGCCCGCATGGGAGACGCAGACATCAGAGCCAACCACGAACAAAATTACCTTGCTGAAACGATTAAGTTTTTACCACGCGCCGAGGCTGGTGAGTATGTTTTTCTGTATAGCGACTTTTTTGAAGTGACGGTGGACTATTTAACCCAAGTAGAGCCAGGAAAGCGCTTCTACGCCTACCGATGGCTGCTAACTTGGTTTGAGAAAACCAAAGGGCGATCATTGCCGGGAAAAACCGCGATGGACTCTCACCTGAAAACTGTAACGGTTGATAGCCGCGTCAAACCCGCATTGGTAGAAGCAATCCAAAAAACAACCGTCAAGAGGTTTATCGACCTACCCAAGCCAAACATTATTGAACTGCCGCAACTGACTGCTAACGCCCCAGACGCAGTTACCCCATCACCCCAGGCGCTTGCAGATATGCCTGTAGAGCAAAGAGCGATCGCCTTAATCAATGCTTTGAAGGCTGCTGGTTTTAAGGTTGATGAAGTAATCGGTTCTCAGTTAATCGCCATAGCAGGTAGTCAGCGCGGCGGTAAGGGCACTCTGGCGGCAATTTTGACTATTTTAATGAAAGCTGAAAACCCAGCTATTGACGCTCAATATTTTACGGCTGGCCTTGATGTTTACCCGTTCGCTTGCACCTTAACCAGTGCTTTGAAGTATTCCGGTAGAGATGTGGATATGGCAGATGGGTTAGTTGCCGAAGATTTACTTCGCTTTCTCAAAGGACTTGATGGCTGTGAACCCTACTCACACCCCAACTTACTGTTAGTTATTGACGAAGCTATGCGCCTGCTTTCGCTAATGGAAGAGGCAGATAGAACTTGGGCATTACAATTTCTGTTAAGTCGATTTGCCAAGACAGGGGCGACGCTAATTATTGTTCTCCATGCTTCTAATCTTTCCTCCATAGCAGGTAAAGCAACCGCAGGCTTGGCTGCAACATTTAAAGAAGCAATTAACTTTATTGGTTGCTCTACCCAGTCAGTTTCTATCGGCGGACTACGCAAAATGAATATTGCTTCTGGGGCGTATTTCCAAGCTAATCCTGATAACTTTGGCACTCCTATTAAGGACGGTGAATTAGGCGCAATACCCGAATGGTTAAAGGTAGAAAAGCACCCAGGCAATGGACAACCAGACCCAGCGCGATCGCTACTAACTTTCTTCCCAGAATTAATTCAAGAACACCGCGCTGTCACAATTCCCCAAGGCGAAAAACTAGCGTCAATGGATGCCGTTACTCAGTTAGAGAATGTCCTAAAAATTAGCGAAAAAGCCACAACTATTCAATCTGAAAAAGAAATTTCAAAAACTGCCAAAATCATCCTGGACTGGCTACAAGCTAACCGTAAAGGACAATGGGTAAAGTACAAAGGCAGCGACCGCGACCAAACCTTTCTTAATTTACTGAGTAAGCATGGTTTGGCAGCCAAGAGAAGATGGTTAACGAGCTTTTTACCGAACTTTTTGTCACAGAAAAGATTGATATCAATGAGGGCGACGGTGCAATCATCGCACTGTAATTTGTAATCTGTAACCGTTACCACGGCGCTGTAATTGAGGTAATTACAAGGGTTACAGACGGATGTTACGGATGACAGTTACAAGTGATGGTGACAACTTTACCTTAATTGCAGCACAAAAATTGGGTGTATTCTCCTCAAAAATATCCTACAAACCACAACTAAAAATTTAAGGAGTAACAAATCATGTTGACTGTATTACCTGTAGCCGGACAAGGCATTAGCTATGGCGTTATGGCTTTAGAAAACCTAGTTAAAAGAAATGAAGATAATGTGGTCGCCATCATTCAAATTGGTGGGCAAGCAGACAGCGAACACCCTACTTCTAACACCTCTTTTATTGTGTTGATGATGTCCGGTTTTAACTTCACTGCTTTTGTTAGTGACCGGGGTACTATGCCAGAAGGAGATAATTATTCTGGAACGGGTAGCACTTACTATCAAAGATTCCGTGATTTCATGCTGGCTTTTCAAGGCGAAGAAACACTAATGACTGATATTTTTTCTGAAACAAGTAGAATCGGAATATTATGATAGACAATTTATCGAGATTGGAATTATTAAGCAGATTACTGGACTTTTTTAAGTTTCTCTAATGCTGGGCTTTACCACAAAAATAAAGATGAGATACTTAAAGAATCAAAGCTTTATATTGATTCTTTGAAAAGTAATAACAAATTAGACATTCAGGAAAATCGATATGTTTCTGCTGATGATTATATACTTGAATCTTATGCTGGACTGGGTTATCAAGGGAAAGACTTTACAGAATTTCAAGAATTTTGTTCTTATATTGACGAAGTTAAAGATTTAGCAAGGGTTGAAAGTATGCCTGGTGTTGCTCAAGATTTACTGACTACGATGCAGGACGACGTATGGAAGTTTTACAAAATGATATATCTAAGTAATTCACCAGAACAAATATATTATGACGTTCCTATATTAAAATATATAGAGCCATCCGCTTTTGTAAAAGTACTTTTACTTATGAACGTTGACCATAGGCGAACTATTGGTTGGGCAATAACTAAACGATATGAGTTTGAGGATATTAATAAACAATTATTGGAAGAATTGAATTGGCTTAAGTCTGTTAGAGATATACTGTTAAATGAAGCTCATCAAAAAAAAGGTAAAAATAGTGGATATCAACTAGATCTGTTTACTCAGCATTATTTAAAAAAAGCAATTCAAAACTTGGAAACTAAAAATAACAGTGAAATTGATGCGTAATAAAATACACGCAAATTGGACAATTTCTCACTTGTCATAAAAGTAACAAATGACAAAGAATTTATCGCAATAATTATTTGCAGTTTGTTTGATTTTTGGAAAACTTATGCTTTTATGAATAATGCTGTCTTTGTCGAGCGTACAATACTACTAATGAAGTTTATATGAGACTTAATTGTAACCCTTACTACGAAACAAAATTCGGTGCAGCTTATTTGGGAAACAGCCTAGAATTAATGGCAGGTATTCCCGACGAAAGTATCGACCTAATTTGTACCTCTCCACCTTTTGCACTAGTTCGTAAAAAAGAATACGGAAATGTTGATGCTGATGAATATGTTGAATGGTTTAAAGATTATGCAGCACAGTTTTACCGTATTCTTAAACCCACAGGCTCACTGATTATTGATATTGGTGGCAGCTGGATTAAAGGTATGCCAGTTCGTTCTCTTTATCATTTTGAACTAGTTGTTGCTTTGTGCAAAGCAAAAGAAAAAGGCGGACTAGGGTTTTATCTGGCACAAGAATTGTACTGGTATAATCCGGCAAAACTACCCACCCCTGCTGAATGGGTGACAGTTCGTAGAGAAAGAGTTAAAGATTCGGTAAATACAATTTGGTGGCTATCAAAAGAACCGCATCCTAAAGCTAACAACAGAAGAGTTTTAAAACCTTATAGTGATGCAATGAAAAACCTTCTCAAGAATGGATACAAACCCAAAATTAGACCATCAGGTCATGATATTTCCGATAAATTTGGGAAAGACAGGGGAGGAGCTATCCCCCCCAATATTATTGATGGACGCTGTAATACAGACAAAGGAGAAATAGGTCAACCTACTCTTATACAAGAAAATTTATCAGAAGATTTAGTTCAACCAGTCAATATGATTTCCGCTTCAAATACTGCTTCCAACGATTATTATCAACGACGTTGCAAAGAAGAAGGTTTTAAGCCACACCCAGCAAGATTTCCTCAAGCTTTACCAGAGTTTGTCATCAACCTTTGTACAGAACCAGGCGATATTGTTTTGGAACCTTTTGCTGGTTCTAATATGACAGGTCGAGTTGCAGAAACTTTACAAAGACGCTGGTTAGCTTTTGAGATTGAGGAAGACTACATCAGAAGCTCAAAACTGAGATTTGAAGAAAATGCTCCTTTGGTTGTTGAATCTCCAGCAGATTTACCGCCAATAGCAACAGAAAATGCTGATAAAAACAAGTCAGTCCAGTTAGGGCTATTTTAAAGAAGGCGCTCTAACTAATTAGATGTTTTAAGGAAATTGCAGAATGGAGTCTAATAAATTAAAAAGGTTTACTTATGGACATCAGTTTGAGCCAGCGAAGTTCTCTTTAGTTGAAATTCTAGAATTATGTAAAAACTGCCAACCGAGTCGGAACAACCTGGAAGCTAATATTGCTCAACGTTATTTTTCTCAACATTCTAAACGGACATCATCTAGGCTGTCTTCGTCAGATAATATCAGCAAATTGGCAATGAACTGTTTCTTGTCACTCAGAGCCTATCAACTGATTGAGGACTTGGAACAGCCACGCCAATATAAAATTACTCCTCTTACTGAGGAAATTTTATCTAATGCCAACAATGCTTATTTTATAAATCGACGCTTTGCGGCTCACATATTAAATAATCTGTCAGGCATGGCTTTATTAAAAGCTATCGATGCAATTAATTCAAGAGGAGAAGAACCACAGTTAGAATCGATAGCTTATGAATTACAAGAAAGGGGATATGCCATATCGCCCAATGCAATTTACACAAGTACCATGAGAAGTTGGTTGTCCCTGGCAGGTGTTTTTGAACGGGAATACGAAATAAATTGGGATGTTGTTTCCGAAATTCTAGGCATCAACAAAGATTTTATAGACGAGCTTTATACTTTGACTCCCGGACAAAAACATTTTCTGCTCAGTCTGCTTAACCTCGATGTGAAAGAACTTATACCAGCCAATAAAGTTGCTCAACATACCAGGAGTATTTATAAACTCAGACTGACAACGAAGAATTTAGTCAAGGATGTTATTGAGCCTCTGGTAAATCTCGGTTTGATAGAAACAGAAAAAACTACAGGTGGTAGAGGAGCTAAACCGAATAAAGTCACATTAACCAGTAAAGCACAGTCTGAACTATTAGCACCTCTTCTCAAGTCTATAGCTAATGAAACTCGGCTTTCTGAAATTGAACTCAACCGCACCTTTGATGATGTTGTCAATGATTTAAATCATCCAGACAAACATATTAAAGGTAAAGCGTTAGAGCTTCTGGCAATTTGGATGATCCGCCTGACCAGTCTGCGTTTTACAAAATGGCGTAGCAGAGAAAATGGTAAAGGAGAAGTCGATGTCCTGGCAGCTTCAGACAGGTTTGTTTATAGTCGCTGGCAGATTCAATGCAAAAACACAAACAAGGTTGATATTGATGTCTTAGCCAAAGAAATCGGGCTGACATTTGTTACAGGGGCAGACGTAGTGATGGTTGTAACAACTGGTGAGTTTACAAAGGATGCTTATCAGTATGCATACAGAATGATGGAAGTATCCCGTTATTATATGATCTTGTTACAAAAAGATGATATTGAAGCAATTAAAAGAGATAAGACGAATATTATTGAAATTTTCGATAGAAAAGCTAGGCGAGTTTTTGCAAAGAAAGAACTTGATGTGTCTGACGAAGAGTTGAATGGAATTGAACAAGAAGAAGATTTGATGGTTGAAGCTATCGAAGACGAAATAGATGATAACAGTTGAGATATTTAATACGGAAACTAAAAATGAGGTAAGTAATTATGCACATCAAACGCCAAACTAAAAAAGATGGGGTTACGTATTTGTATTTAGTAGAGGAACGTTACAACCCAGAGAAAAAACGCGGCGAGACAAAAATCATTAAGTCTCTGGGAGTAGAAGAACCCCCCAACCGGGAAAACATGACTGAAACATTTGCAGTGGTCTGGGCAGAGGGCAGAACGCTAGGTAATGCAGTGCCGTTCAGCGACCGTGTTATAGGGCAGTTCCCTGAAGCAGAGAAAGATAAAGGCGCAATATTACCTTGTGATATTGTTGAGTGCGGCAAATTTCGCAACGGAGCGCAACGCTGGTGGTGTCGCACCCATCAGATTCATTGGGGAACCAAAGCAGATTTACAACAAGCAGCAAAACAGGGTGAAGAAGGCATTAGATGCTCAAACGCTTCGCAGCCAATGCACTATACAAAAAACCCTAAAGTTATTGACCTTGATGAATATGAAGGGGGAGTTGGTATCTGGGCAGCGCTGCAACTGCTATTAACACTACAGACGAACCTGATATTGATGAAGTCAAGGTTCACTTGCACGCACGCCCCAAATCACATGGCAAAAAAACCATTGATGCTAACTTTGATGCAGTTGTAGTAACAGCGAACGATATATTACCTCTGCTTGGTATCACTGGAGATAAAAAAAGGTTGTTATCGCTCCACCGTCAGCGCTTGCGTATCTAGAAGCGTTAATCAACAATCTCCCCTTGGGTACGCTTAACTGCAACAAATGCCACCACCCACATTTAGACTTGGGTGATTTTGCAACGAACCCGCATAAAAAACATTTTTGTGGCAACTGCGGCGCTGATTCTAACTGGTCAAAGGAACCAATTGTCAGTAGCCCTCTCTGGGAACTAGCAGAGCAGTTTACGAGTAATCGACGCTTCATCGAGAGCGATCGCATCCTTGACCTCACAAGCTATCAAGACTGTCACATAAAAGTGTGGTCATCAACCCCAGCAATTCTCTGGACAAACGACCAGCCCCAAGAAACGGGAATACACGTTCACGTTTACCAAGGTAAGAAGAAAATTGTTGACGATACTTTCAAGCAGGTAACTTGGTTTGATGGCTCTAGTCTTGAGTGTGACAAACTACTGACAGCCATGCTTCAAAAAATCAAAGGTTCAAAAGAAACTGCTAACGCCTAGTACGTCAGAATTGCCCCACTGCCATCGGTGGGGAATTAAAATCTGCTTTAGGGGCTTAGTCTTACTAAAAATGTAAAGTTTTGTATCAGCATTCAACGTCTACCTTTGTCCCTTCTTCATTTTTCTTCTTCCCGATTTACTGAACGGATGGTTTTTAAAGCTTGTGTTGCATTAACTATAAGTGCAGTGGTATTAGAATTAAGTTCTGAAATTTTCTTTTCAATTTCAGATATTTCTCCTTGTTTTTGACTTGTAAGTTGTCCGTTTGCGTGACGGGGTTTTTTCAGAGTTTCAGCAGCAGTACTCATATTAGCTGAACTACCAGAAATAACAGCAAGACCAAATTTTAATGCTAATTCTCCAAACATTAATAATCCATCCTTTACCTTCTCACCTGTCAGTTCTTTATTTAGACGCTCTTTTCTCGCAATGAGTGAGTTAAGTTCTGTTTTGAAGGAATTTTCAGATAAAAGAATTTCCTTAAGTTTAGGAACTGCTTGTATTATGCATAGTTCGCCTGAAAGCCATGCAGCCATAGATTTTTTATACAAATTAGCTTTCTTGTCGTCAAAAACTTGGATAATTTGGTTGTGGGATTTAGAACCAATTTTTTGAAAGCTAGCAAAAGCACTCTTTTAAGATAAGTAGAACATGGTTTTTCTAATAACTTTAACAGATTTTCTACAAGAAAATTACAATGCTTGAGCCTTGAATCCAAAACTAGTATCGATTCTGTGGCAATAAAAGGATTAAGTGTAACTAATATTTTTACAACATTAAGTAAAATCTCTTCTTCTTCAGGTAATAAATAATAGAAATAACTAACAGGTTTCGTCCATAATTCTGGTACATAAACATTATTTGCGTCTGGTAATTTAGGTATTTTTGTTGGATTATCAACCATATGGCAGGCAGCAAAATAATCCATATAAAATTCGTCTAAAAATTTGTAATTATTTCCTTCATTTTTCAGTAAGTCAGCTTGTACACAAGCTTTGATAACTTTATTGAGAGTAGAAACCTCGTTCTGCTTGAAAAATTGATTAAAAAATCCAATTGTTTCTTGTACGATTTCACTATATGAAACAGTAAACTTCTGACCCGAAATTAGCAAAAATGCTAGGTTTCCCATAATAGTTTTCATTACTGAAAAATCAGGTAAGTCAGGCTGTTGTCGCCTTTCCCTCTCCCATACAATTTTTGCAAAATCGTTTAATATCAGTGCTTCAGTACTAGGAATATTACCACTACTATCATATATTTGCACTAGAAGTCCTACAAAGTAAGGTCTACTTAAAATACGACTTAGTTGTTCCTTACTGCGGATTAAATTTAAAAAATCTTCCAGATTAATTTGGCTGTCGCTATCCTTATTCATCTGGTCAATAAGTTTAGTTGCGATAGAAATCCATGAATTTGTCTCAAGTTTACCAATTGTTGCTGTAGGTAAACCCAAATCTAATTTCTTATTATATGACGAGTTTCTACAGGCAAAAATTGCATATCTGGGACTAGATTGACCTTGAAGCCAACTTCTTATAGCATTTCGCTTTTGTATCTTATCTGAACCCATCTCATTCAGACCATCTAAGAATATAATAGCTTTACCATTAGCTAGCATTTCTTCAAGCTCTGCTTCTAAAGTCCAATTCTTTTTAAGAAGATTCTTCAAGCCAATAGAATAGCTACCAATTGAATTGTCTACACTTGGTCTTATCCATTCATCAGATAAATCAACAAAAACTGGTATAAGCCCATTACCAGTATTCAATCGTTTTTGTGATAATTTAACTACAGTATACTGCAATGAAGTAGTTTTTCCAGCCCCCAAATCTCCCAAAATCACAAACCTTGAGTGAATAGAAATAACTTCTTCTATTTCGTTTTTTATTTCTGTACTTTCATAACCATCATTGGTGCGTTTGTTTGATACTGAACTATCAAATTCACTAGGCCATTTTATGCCTTTATAAACAAAAGGTTCGGGCTTGACTGTTTTGTAAGTTACGGTAATATTAGGTGGAATATATGCAACTATTCCTGGAAAACTTTGCATATATTCAACTAATTGTGAAAGATATTGAACTTCTGTTGTCGTAGCTAATTCTATAACTTCAGACCAGCATTTATACAATACAGAAACTGGAACCATAGTAGCACCAACAGATTTTGGAATCATACTAATATTGTCCTCTTGTTGGAGAATATCCGCTTTATTGATTATTCCAACCCACCCATTGAGATTATCATCCCATACTGGCGCACCACTAAAACCTTTCTTTATAAAGTACACACTACTTGCGTTGCATTCTACTTGAATTAAACCATTTGCTTGTCTGCCACGAATTTCACCATAAGCCCAAACTCCATTATTATAATAATTTGGAAAACCAAATACTTTAAATTGATGTCCAGATAGTAAATTATTGCTTAGGAACTTATTACGAGGACTTTCTATGTCTTGCCTTGTTACAATCTCAAGTCCTGCAAAATCTATATCATCTTGAGGTTGTATTTTAACAACTTTAGCTTGCAGAGTTACTGGCTCTTGTGAACTGTAAACAATGACATTTAATGTACTGCCAATAATAGTATCATCGTTAAATTCTTTACCAATGACCTGTGCAACTACATGAGCGCAAGTTACTATATGTTTATTATTTATTAGTAAGCCTACCCCCTCTGGAATACCATCATTGTGGCAAATACATACAATTGATTTTATAAGTTCGTTTTCCACAGAAGCCTCCTTAAAACTATAACTAATTTGTTTACTCAATAACTTTTAAAAGAGACAATTTTAATTATGAGTTATACCTAATTTATGGAATATGTAAGTAATTGACAAATAAAATTACTAACAATTTGTCTCACTAATGATGGGATTTTTAAATCAAAAATAATTCAAACTTACAGTTACAAACTTTCAAGAGTTTGAAATTTTTGTATTTGTGTATAGGTCTTGATGACCAATCACCTTGTTAAATCTACATATTCAATAAAGACTATTTCTTAGGATTCTTATTTTGATCTTCCTTCCAGGTGAGCTTGACCACGTAATTACACTCAACACCGACTGCTGTTAAAATTGCCCCTGCGTTTGCACTAAGTTTCAACCCGAATTCTACAGCAATCTCACTTGGAGGAGTACTTAGGTTTGATAACTTTCCTATTATGGCTTCTGCTACTGGTTTAACATTATCTACAGCTTCAGAAAGTGTTTTTTGGGCTTTAGCGACAGTATCAGCAGTTCTACCTACGGGAGCTAATCCACCTGGCATTGGTTCAACTACCTCAACCAGAATTGTATGCTCATCGTCAATTTTGTATTCTATGAGTCTATTTAGATTGCCCATTGTATTTATACCTATGCTTGCAGGTGAATATAACTATAACTAATATTCTACACGCTTATTAACTTATCGGGAAATATACTGAAATTGTACTGATTTATTTACATAGTTTAATTTGTTACGAGTAAAGATTAAGTTAATTGTGTAAGGAATAGAGTATTAAGGTAATAATTGCTTGCTTCACTATGAAAATATATTGCATTTTGTATTAAAGTATACATTTTTGTGGCGGGTTCTAATCTAGGGTAAGTTAATTTAGTATATGTGCCCTATTTAAAAGTATTTCTTCATTAATACGGCTATACTAAGCGGCTCAATGGTAGCGAAGCTGCAACCAGCCGCCATGTAAAGTTGGAAAACCTTGTTGATCGTTGTCATGCAAGGTTAAGCCTTGGTTTTCGTCTTCATTTGACAGTAGTTATATGTATTCGTTAATCAATCTCCAAACTTTACGGTGACTGAGTTTTGATTTCAGCCAGCAAACTAACTAGCTTATCAACATTTAAAGCCTCAGATTGTAGGCGGCTGCCCACATCAACAGCATAGACAGATGCCTTTATCAGTACAGAAATTTCATGAGGCTTTAACTTCTCCTCCCGTTCTAACCTAGCAACTAACTCTGTTTGTAATACTTGCATTGCTCTAGCGCCCATGCTGACCATAGCCTTGCTCATCTTTTCTGTTTCACTGCGATAAGTTTCGATTTTCTTGGCGTACTCATCTGGCCTTATTTTTTCGAGTGAGCTTGAACGGGCAAGGTAAAGGTCATACTGGCGACAGCGTTTTACCCAGCTAAACTTGGAACCCCATATTTCTAGTCGCCGCTTGTAAGTGGCAGGAGACTTACCCAAGGCGATCGCAACTTTGGAGTAAGACCTTACACTCCCTAAGTCCCGATACATTTGGAAGGCAGTCCACGCTTTCAGAGATTCATCTGGTAAACGCTCCCACACTCGATTATCCATTGGTTGGTGTTCCTTTGATGATTTATTTTCTACCGATCTACATCCGAGCGATCGCCGAGTAAAATCCGAGTTGATTGGCTTGCTGCTCAGTTAGTGTAACGTTACGTTGACTGGGCAGCTTATAATTGCGACAACAATCTATAAAAGGTCAGATATGCCTGCAACTATCTCCGATATCATTGTCCAATTTGTAGGGAATGCGGATAGAGATCAAATGCACGCGATCAAAAAGCGTTACGGACTCACGTTGATCGATGCCCGTGAAGAACCACTGGCTTATGTATACGAGGTTGAGACTGATAATCTTGCTCAACTGTGCAATGAGCTAGCAAACGAAGATTATGTATTGGTTGCTAACTCTCCCCATTTATTCACTGACCACAGCAGGGAAAATATGCCCAAAACCTCAGATTTAATTATTCAATTTGTAGAGACTGTGGATAGAGATCAAATGCAGGCGATCGCCAAACGTTATGGACTCACGTTGGTCGATGCTCGTGAAGAACCACTGGCTTACCTCTACGAAATAGAAACTGATAATCTTGCTCAACTCTGCAACGAGATAGGGAAAGAAGATGATGTATTAGTCGTCCAGGCTGCCGATTGACGTACTCCCCGGTCTAAAGACACGGGGAAACTCATGCGGATGTTACGAAGCGGGTTGAAACCACGCTTCTCCACCCTTCTTCTTGCTTCGTTGACTCTTAACTAGACGGTTTCCCGTCCCCGC